>NZ_JBQFVF010000007.1:0-212979 GCF_056539625.1 Ruegeria sp. BA12 | reverse complement strand
CTCATCAGCCCAACCTCACTCAGTCATCTCAATCAGAAACACCATAAACAAAACACAACTAACACAACCAAAACACACCGAACGGAACGGCCAAAAGAGATGCAATGGCCCAGCCTCAATAGAAACACGGAAGGTTCTTTTCACGGGCCGCACGAACCCAGTTAGGAACAAACGGAATGATCTTGTCTTGCGATGGCACCATGATCTCGATGAAATTTGCCCCTGGGTTGGCTATCGCGTCCGACAGGATCGGCTCGATATCAGCCTCTGAGGTGATGCGAGCCGTTTTGAATCCGAAGCCTTCTGCCACTTTGACATAGTCGACTGCACCGAAATCGGTGCTCCAAGGTTCGTCGACATCGTCAAGAAGGATCGCTTCACCTCGAATCCAGCCAAATGTATCGTTGCGTGTCAGGATCACAGTCACGTTCCTGCCTGATCGTTTGAGCGTTTCCATATCTCCGATCACAAACCCAAAGGACCCATCTCCGGTGAATGAAATCACCGGTCCGTCATTGGCAAAGGCGGCCCCGATACAGGCCGGAACCGAATATCCCAAAGCCCCCATCGAATAATTGGTAATGTACCGCCGCCCGGGTTTGCGGAAGGTCAGCAGCGCCGAAGGGTAGATCGCGCTGACGCCCGGCTCTGAGGTGACCACGGCATCATCGGGCATGATCTTGTCCAGCACTTGCGACAGACGTACAGGCGATAGCGTGCCTTCGGGCATGGGGATGTTGGAGTTGAATACCTTGTCGAGTGCGGTCTTCTTGACCGGGTTCAGATCGACCTTGGGCCGATCCAGGTCGGGGTGTTCGGACCGGATGAGTTCAACCATATATTCAAGACTGGCGCGCGCATCGCCCACCATGCCGACCTGCACCGGAAAATTGTTACCGATATGGGCTTCGGCGATGTCCAAGTGCAGGAACGTCTTTGTGTTTGGGTCGCCATACAGCTTCCAATGATCGGTGGCGGCGCTGTCGGTGTTTGAGCCGATGAAAAAGATCGTGTCGGCGTCGTGGACGTACTGATTGGAATATTCCATACCTCCCCGACCACCAATCACACGTAGAGCCAGAGGGTGATCTTCGGGAATGGTACCCTTGCCCGGCGTGGTGGTGCCGACCGGGATTTGCAGCAGTTCCGCCAGCTCTAGAACCACGTTCGACGCTTTGGAGATCAGCCCCCCCTGACCGCAGACAATGGCCGGATTTTTCGCTTTGATCAGAATATCAATGGCCGCGCGGATTTTGCTGTGATTCGCGACCGGGCGATGAGCCGGGTAATGGCTGTACTCGGGCTCGGCGTAAAGGTCATTGATCTCAGCCTCTTCGCCGTAAATGTTGATTGGCACCCGGATATGAACGGGCGCAGGACGCCCCGACGTTGCCACACGGAAGGCGCGGCGAAGCAAGAAAGGGATGTCCTTGACGTTGGTCAGAACAAAGCTTTCCTTGCAGATACTGTCGTAAAGCCTGGTTTGATCAATACCCGTCAGACCATGTTTCTTGTCCTGATTAATCGGGATGTCCGAGCTGAAGAATATCACTGGAACCGAGCTGAGAAACGCCTCGGTGATACCAGGTGTGCAGTGAGTGATGCCGGGACTTGGGGCCTCAAGAACACAAGGTCGACCCGTGATCTTGGCATAAGCTTCGGCCGCATAAGAAGCAGTACGTTCGTCCCGTGTCAGAACAAACTCGATATCGCTGTGTTCGCGCCATTCCTTGTACCAGCCGATTGTCGTTTCACCGGGCAGGCCAAACACATGGCGCACACCATGAAGCTCCAGCATCTTCAGGATGACCTGCGCGCCGTTCATCCGCATGGATTCTGCCGGTTTCAACACATGAACCTCCGTTTCGTGAGTCGCTTACTCTAATTGTCGACAATTGATTATACAGTATTGCCGACCAGTCAATACTCAGTTCAAACCCCGGCAAAAACCTGTTAGTCCCAAGCTTGATCTTTGACTTGAGGAAACCGGATGACAAAAACCGAAGATCGTGTTGGTCGCGTCTATGATCTTGTGCGCAGGATGGCCGAGAACTTTGAGTTCAAACCAGAATCCCAGATCAATGAGGTTGCCCTGGCCAAAAGCTTTGGCACCAGCCGGACACCTGTACGCGAAGCGCTGAACCGGCTGGTGGCCGAAGGGTTCCTGACCTTTCAGGCCAGGCGGGGATTTTTCTGCCGCCCGCTTAGCCCCTCTCAGATTCTTTCCTTGTATGAGGCCCGGATCGCGGTTGAGACGGAAGCTGTGAGGCTGGCTATTCGCAAATCCTCGGATAGTCAGCTGGCCGCATTGGTGGAAACATTGCGTGGGGTTTTGAGGGAATATGACCAGTGCGAAGACCCCCGACGGTTGTTGGAGTTGGATGAGCAATTCCATGTGGACATTGCCAAGGGGTCCAAAAATCAGGAACTTGTGCGTATTCTTGAGAACCTCAATGCGCGCATCCGGTTCGTTCGCCTGATCGATCTAAAGAATGCGTATTTGAATGGTGGGGCTGAAACGACGAATAGCCAAATTCCCAGCCACCTGATGATCATGCAAAATATTGCAGACCGCGATGAAGGCATCGCAGTCGATACCATTCGAAAACACATCGAACGCCGCCGAGAAGAGACGACTGAGGCCGTCGCCAAAGCGTTCGCCGAAATCTACTTTGTGGATGACGATGCCTAAGCGGCTATGACCCTTGACCACGCTTGCAGGATTTAACGATGTCTTGCACCAGAATTTCAACCGCCCTCCTATGGGCCAGTGATGGCCGTGTTGCGAGGTAAAAGGTTGAGTTCCAGTTCAGCTTGTCCGGCGCAAGCTCTCTGAGTCGATCGCGGTGGGCCCAGTTTTTGATAAAGTGTACCGGCAGCGGACCCAAAAAGTGGCCGGTTTCAATCATCATCGCCATTGCTTCCATATTTGCCACGGTGGCTTTTGGCTGCGCAGTCTGAAGCACCGGTGACACCAGAATGTTGTAGGAGCGCTGACAAATTTGGTGCTGTGAGATTACATCCAGATCAATCTGATCGTCGGGTAAGTCAAACAAGGGATGATCCTGCCCACAGTACAAACGATGCTCTTCCTGGCACAGTTCGGAGTATGTCAGCTCTGGGACCTGATTGCGGAAGGGGGCGATTGCAACATGCAAATCACCGGTAATCAGCTTCTGTGTTAACTCAGTTGGTGATGCGACGACCACCTCTAGCTGCACTTCGTTGGGGCGGTCGAGAAACCGCTTAAGGACCTGTGCCAGATTGAGCTCTGCCAATGTATTGACCGCATCAATGGTGCCAATCCGCAGATCTCCGGTAGTGGTCCCACGCAATTCCAGCAATTCAGCGTCGAAATCGCGGGCGCTGCGCAAGATGTCTCCGGCCTTACGATAGGCGATTTCGCCCCGTTCCGTCAGGCGAAACCCACCACGGCCGCGTTCGCAAATCCGATAGCCAAGCGCCGTTTCCAGATCTCGGATTCGGATGCTAATCGCCGATTGCGTAATGCCCAATGCGTATTGCGCATCCGTAAACCCACCGCATTCGACCACGGTCACGAAGGTTTCAAGCAGAGTATTTCTGAGCAGTTTCAACGCTTATCCGCCTTTCGGGAGTCGTGGTGTTATTTACATAAAAATACCTCATGTGAACATAAACAAGATGATATTTTTTTGTGTATTTTTCTATGCTGTCCTGATCCCTGAAGACTAAACCCAATAAGGCAACAGGGAAGAAACCAACATGACCTTGACCTCTCGTCCCCTCAAGATAACTGCCGCAGCAGCTTTGCTGGGCCTGACCCCTCTCGCCGCCTTGGCCGAGGATTGGAAGTTCGCAATCGAAGAGATTCCGGGCTCGATCATGGATGCCTACGCGCAGGAGTTCAAATCGCGCATCGAAGCCGCCACCGATGGTGAAGTGACCGTGACCGTCTATCCGATGGGCACGCTGGGCACACCGACCGAAACGGTTGAACAGGCCGCCGACGGTGTCATCCAGTTCACCAACGTATCGATTGGCAATCTTGGCACCGTGGTGCCAGAAAGCCAGGTTTTCCTGCTCCCCTACTTGCTGCCATCCGATCCGGCCGCGATTTCGAACATCCTCAGCAACTCGGAAACCATCTACGGTCCGCTGAACGATGATTTCCGCCAGCGTGGTTTGGAAGTTATGACCATGTATTCCGAAGGGCCGCAGGTCTGGACCACCAACCGCGAAATCCGCACGCCCGAAGACTTTGACAACTTCAAGATGCGGGTAATGGTGTCGCCGATCCTGCTGGAGACCTATAAAAACATGGGTGCCAGCCCGACACCGCTGCCGTTTGGCGAAGTTTTCGGCGCGCTGCAACTCGGCGCAGTTGACGGTCAGGTCAATCCGATCCCGACCATCGAAGAGATGAAGTTCTACGAAGTTACCAGCCACCTGATCTGGGCCGGTGAGCAAGAGCTTGTCACCACCGTCGTTGCCGGTTCGGACTGGTTTGAAACCCTCAGCCCCGACCGTCAGCAACTGGTACGTGGCACCATGGCCGACATGACCGGTTTTATTGATGGCGTCGTCACTGATTTTAACCAGAAACGTCTGGATATCATCAAAGAAGCCAAACCTGACATTGGCCTGGTCGTTCTGACCGAGGAAGAGCGTGACGCATTCCGTGAGCGCAGCACGGGCACCTCTGCCGCCTATGTCGACACGGTAGGCGACCGTGGTCAGGAACTGCTGGACGCGCTGCAGGCGGAACTGTCAGGCAACTGATCCCTCCCACTCACTCAAAACTACCTCACGCGCATTGCGCGTGGGGGCTTTCAAAGGGGGGAAACCATGCAAAGCAATACTGCCACTCCCTTCGGCTTGTTGGGAAAGATTGACGCCGTTATCGGACGGATAGAAATCTGGATCCTGGGCTGGGGGATCACCCTGATGGCCGTGAACACCATCGCCAATGTCTTTGGGCGATATGTGTTCAACCAATCCATCTATTTTTCGGAAGAGCTGAACGAGTTTCTAATTGTGATCGTCACCTTTATGGGGCTGGGCTATGCCACTCGCAAGGGCATCCACATCCGAATGTCAGCCATCTATGACGCCCTGCCAGTCAAACTGCGCAAAGGCCTTATGGTAGTGATCGCCACCACCACAGCCATCGTGATGGGTGTGCTGGCCTGGTACGCGTTTGAATATGTGCAGAAAGTCGCCTCGCGCGGGCGGATCACCCCGGCGCTGCAACTGCCGCTGTACCTGACCTATGTCTGGGTGGTGATCGGATTGGCACTGGCCTCGTTCCAATACCTGCTGACTGCGATCCGGAACCTGAACTTCGCTGACGAGGACGTCTATGTCTCGTACCTCGAAATTGACAGTTATGAAGATCCGGAAACTGCGTCGGCCATCAAGAAATTCCAAGATACTGCGGAGGCGGACAAATGACCGAGTTGATGCTGGTTGTAATGATCGTCCTGCTGCTGGCAGGCTTTCCAATGAAAATGCCCTTGATTTCGGCGGCTGTGCTGGGGTTTCTCGTCTACTTCCCTGAAATGAACATGCAAATCCTGATCCAGCAGATGATCGGGGGCGTGAAGCCGGCTGCGCTGATCGCGGTGCCGATGTTCATTTTGGCCGCTGATATCATCACGCGAGGACATTCCGCCAACCGGCTTATCGATCTTGTGATGAGTTTTATGGGCCATATCAAAGGCGGCCTAGCAATTTCCGTCACCTCGGCCTGCGCCTTGTTCGGAGCTGTGTGTGGGTCGACCCAGGCGACGGTGGTGGCCATTGGCGGTGCGATGCGGCCGCGGATGCTAAAATCGGGCTATAGCGACAGCTTTTCGATCGGGTTGATCGTAAATGCCGCTGATCTGGCCTATCTGATCCCGCCATCCATCGGCATGATCATCTATGGCGTGGTCTCGGGGACATCGATTTCGCAGCTTTTCATCGCGGGCATCTTGCCCGGGTTGCTGATCGTAGTGTTATTCTCGGCCTATTGCATGGTGTACGCTTACCGTCACGATATCCCAGTTCTGCCTCGCGAGGGGTGGGGACAGCGCTTTACCGCGTTGCGCAAAGCCCTGTGGCCGATGGGATTTCCGGCGATCATCGTCGGAGGCATCTATGGCGGCGTGTTCTCACCCACCGAAGCGGCGGCAATCTGCGTGCTTTATGCTGTCATCCTCGAGGTTGTGATCTTTCGTTCGATCAAGGTTGGAGACCTGTTCGATATTGCCCTGTCCACAGGGGCCATCACGTCCGTCGTGTTTATCCTGATTGCCGCCGGTGCCGCCTTTAGCTGGACACTTAGCTTTGCCCAAGTGCCGCAGACTATCATCGCAGCGCTGGGGCTGGAACAAGCCAGCCCGCTTGTGGTGTTGCTAGCGATCAACGTGGCCTTCTTCCTCGGCTGCATGTTCGTTGACTCGATCGTGGTGATCCTGATCCTAGTTCCGATCTTTGCGCCGATGATCAAGGCCAGTGGGTTGGACCCGGTACTGGTTGGCGTTCTGATCACACTGCAAGTTGCCATCGGAGCCGCCACACCACCCTTTGGCTGCAACCTGTTCACCGCCATCGCCGTATTCCGCCGCCCCTTTGTCGAGGTGGTCCGCGGCGTGCCGCCCTTTCTAATCATCCTTTTGGTTGTCACCGGGCTGTTGATGGCTTTCCCTCAAATCGCGCTGTTCCTGCCGGAATTGGCGTACCGATAACCCATAAGAAACGGAGAAATCATGTCGGGTCATGGCTATGAATCTGGTCGTCTGAACCTGCCTTTTGTCGGCATCGCGACTTTTGGCAAAAAACCTTATGTCGAGAATTGGGATAAGATCGACGCTGATGTCGCCGTCCTTGGTGCACCTTTCGATTTCGGGTGTCAGTTTCGATCCGGTGCCCGGTTTGGGCCGCGCGCTGTGCGCGAAGCGTCAACCCTGTTCAGCTTTGGCCACGCCGGTGCCTATGACCACGAGGATGACGCAACCTATTTGGCCAGCGATGTGCGCATCGTCGATCTGGGCGATGCCGACATCATCCATACCAAGACCGAGGAAAGTCATGCCAACATCGAATACGGTGTGAAGAAAATCCTCGATGCGGGTGCTCTGCCGGTGACAATCGGTGGAGATCACTCGATCAACATCCCCTGCATCCGCGCCTTTGAAGAAGATTGCGCAAAGAACGGACCAATCCATGTGATCCAGATCGATGCGCATCTGGACTTTGTCGACGAACGCAAAGGCGTCACCGATGGTCACGGCAACCCGATGCGTCGGGCAATCGAAAAAGACTATGTCTCGGGCATGACCCAACTGGGCATCCGCAACGTGTCCTCGACCGCGAAAGAAGGTTATGACGACGCGCGGGCGCGGGGTTCAGATATCCTTTCCGTACGACAAGTGCGCAAACTGGGAACTGAGGGCGTTTTGGATCGTATCCCCGAAGGTGCGCGTTATTACGTCACCATAGATATCGACGCGTTCTGCCCGTCGATTGCGCCCGGAACAGGGACACCCAGCCATGGCGGGTTCCAGTACTATGACGTTCTGGAAATCGTTCAGGGACTCAGTAAACGCGGTAATGTGGTTGGCATTGATCTGGTTGAGGTCGCCCCTGCCTATGACCAGACCGAAAGTACACAGATTCTTGCGGCGCAATTGCTGCTGAACTTCCTCGGGTTCATTTTCCACAACCGGAAATAAGGTCCCTCCCTGTCAGTCCGGCGTGCAGAAACCTTTCAACTACGCGCCGGGCTGCGAGATTCCTTTCGCAGGTTTCCATCCAATGTCCCTACCCCAAATAGTCGCGCAGGCTGGGCGGTGGATTGTCCAAAAGGTCCCGGGTCGGCGCAGGAGGATATGCCTGCTCGTTAGACACAAGAACCGTCTGGCCGGTAATGCGGCGCGCGTCCTGCGGATCGTGGCTGACCATAAGCAGGGTCGTTCCGGTTTCCGCCAGCAACCCAGCCACAAGATCAAGCATTTCAGCCTTCAGTGCCGGCCCCAGCGCCGCAAACGGTTCGTCCAGCAGCAACATCTGACGGCGCTGCACAAGAACCCGGGCTAATGCGACCCGGCTTTGCTGACCTCCAGACAGTTCGGCTGGCTTGCGATCACCCAGACCCGGCAGGGCAACCCGATCTAGTGCGGTTTGGACCTGAGATTGCTCATCAACCGACAACCGCCCATTCGGGCGCAAGCCCAAAGCGATATTCTGTTCGACCGTCAGATGTGGGAATAGATTGCCATCCTGAAACAGCATCGCCAAAGGGCGCTTGCCAGGGGCGCGGTTTGATATAAGGTCTCCGTCCCAGAATATCTTTCCCTGTTTAAGGTCACGAAACCCGGCAATCGCCTCAAGCAGTGTCGACTTTCCCGCGCCAGACGGCCCAATAATGGCTACACTGGCACCGGTCTCGACGGCAAAATCAGCACGCAACGAGAATTTTCCGTTCTCGATTACGCAGCCTTTAAGTTTCAGCATGCAACCGCCCTCCGCGATCCAATAGCCAGAATGCCCCTATCGACAGTAACAACAGCAACAGAGCTGCCCCGGCCGCTGCTTGCATCTGATACGCCCCCATCAACCGATAGATCTGCAAGGGCAAGGTCGCGATCTGTGGATCGGCGAACAGGGCAATAACTCCCAGATCTCCCATCGATAGCGCGGCTGACAAACCCGTGGCAAAGCGGATCTGTGGGCGCATGCGCGGCAACAGGACGCGGGAAAAGAATGTTATCTTGTCCATGTCCAGCGACAGGGCAAGCCGCCCGTGTCGCGCCACCACGTCGCAGGCCGCCGGCACCAGAATGCGTAGCGCGAAGGGCAAGGCCATGACGGCATTCACCAGCGCGGTTACCGGCAATGCCAGTGTTACTGGATTAGCGATGGGGCGGATCAGAATGAACAGCCCGGTGCCAATCACCAACGGTGAAGCCGCCAGCCCCAGAATACCGCTAAGCTCAACAATCCCGTGACGACCGGTTGCAACGGCCATGGCCATCGGCAGTGCAAGCATCAACAAAACAATTGTACTAGCAGTGGCAACCAGAACCGATATCACCGCCGCACGGAACACCAAGGCAGGCATTTCGAGCAACCCAGATAGGCCAGAGATCGCCACGGCAGCCAAAGGAAGAAGCAGAAACGCTGCCGCGAGTCCGATCCAGCACGCATCAATTGCGGGCGCGCCGCCATCCCATCGTTGTATCGCGCGATCCAATCCAGCGCCGAACCCGTCACCACGCGAAAACTTCAAAGCAGCTAGCGCGGCAGCAGCGGTCAAGGCCAGTTGCACCGCAGAAAGCAACGCCGCGCGGCCAAGGTCGAAATCGTAGGTAAAGGATTGATAGATCGCGAGTTCAAGTGTCGTTGCGCGAGGCCCTCCGCCAAGAGTCAACGCGACGGCAAAGCTAGTCAGGCAAATCGCAAAGATCACGGCCAGAACACCCGGCAGAATGCGCCTTAACATTGGCAGTTCGATCAGACGGAACATGGCAAAGCCGTCGCACCCCAATTGCGCGGCCAACCGAAATCTTTCTGCCGGAATTTCCTGCCACGCCTGCAGGATCAGCCGCGTGGCAAGTGGCAGGTTGAAAAATACATGGGCTAGAACCACCCCGTGCAACCCATAGATGCGCAGCGGCGGCAAACCAAACAGACCTAAAAAGTCTGAAATCCAGCCTGCACGTCCGAAAACCTGCAACAACCCAAGGATCGCGACGATGACCGGCAGGATAAAGGGGGCGCCCAATAGGGCGATCAGGGCAGACCGTCCACGAAACCGACGCCGCGCCAGTGCCCGGGCGACCGGAATAGCCAGCCCGGCACTGAACAGCGCAGACAACACCGCCTGAACCAGCGTAAAGCGCAGCGCCGCCCAATCGGCCGGACCCAACCCACCCGCTGTATCAGCGCGCAGGGCTACCGCGGCCAATGTGCCCAATATCAGCGCAGCAACCAGTGCCGCTGCGCCAACACCCGGCCAAGGGCTTACTGGCTGAGCGCGCCCAACCATTCCGCAAGCGCCTGATCCCGCACGGCGGCGGCTTCATCCGGGGTATACAGCAAGGATTTCTCAGGCGTGATCAACGTGTCAAACCCTTCGGGCAGGCCAGCCGCAGGGGTCACTGCCGGATACATCCAGTTGGTGGTCGGGATGATCTGCTGGAAGGTGTCCGAGACCATGAATTCCAGAAATTGATCCGCCAGTTCGGGCTGATCGGTACCGGCCAGCTTCGCCGCAACTTCAACCTGCATGTAGTGCCCTTCGTCAAAGGCGGCCGCTGCTTTGCTGGCGTCATCCTCGGCGATCAAGTGATAAGCAGGCGATGTGGTGTAGCTGAGCACCATGTCCGCCTCACCCTCAAGAAACAGGCCATACGCCTCGGACCAACCTTTGGTCACGGTCACGATATTGTCGGCAAGCCCGGCCCAGATTTCGGGGGCTTCGTCTCCATAAGACGCTTTGACCCACAACAGCAGCCCCAGACCCGGAGTGGACGAGCGCGGGTCTTGAATAATGATCTTGGTTTCACCCTCGGCCAGTTCACGGAAATTGGCAGGTGCCGCCGCATCTGCGTTATGGACAAAAGCAAAATAGCCCCAGTCATAAGGCGCGAACACGTCATCTGACCATTCAATCGGCAGGGTATAATCGGCGCTGACCGAGTTGGGAGCAAACAAGCCAGTTTCCTTGGCCGCTGCGATCAGGCCGGTATCCAGCCCAAGCACCACATCGGCGTCCGTGTTTTCACCCTCAAGCCGAAGACGCGACAACAGCGCCGCGCCGTCTTCGACGCCCACAAGGTTCAGATCACAGTTGCATACTGCTTCGAAAGCTTCTTCTACTTTCGGGCCCGGACCCCAGTCCGAGACAAAGCTGTCATAGGTGTAAACGGTCAGCTGAGGTTTGTCGGCCGCGACAGCCGCTGTTGCGCTCAGAAGTCCCGCAGCAATCATCAGATGTTTCATGTCATCCTCCATTGCGGCGAGAGGGCAAGGGTGGATGAAACCGTTACCTTTCCCTCCGCCGGTTCTAGCCGGTTCAGGTTCTACGGGTTCGCCAAAGGCATCTCAGCGCGGCAGGCCACGCACCCCGAGGTGAGGTTGTCAGTAGGTTGGAACGGACGAAAAGACAACCGGGTTAAAGTGTTTTTTGGATGCTCAAATTGGCATCCGTTCAGTTGGACTGAGAGATGCGCAACCTAATCGCCCTGTGGAACAATCACCGTGGAAAAGGTTTTGAACTACGTTCCAGGTACTGGAACGGTTTGCGTTTTTACCCTTGAGAACTTCAGAGGCCGAATCTCAAAACTGAGAGGACGGCCACCAGTCTTTTAGGCCTGAAGGCTAACCATCTTACCTTTCGGTCCCAGCCGCGTTGGGACGATAAAAGTCGCGGTACCACTTAACAAACTCAGCCACACCATCTTCGATCGAAGTCCTTGGTTGATAACCGGTCAATTCCCTGAGCAGCGATGCATCGGCCCAAGTTGCGGGCACGTCACCGGGCTGCATTGGCATCATGTTTTTATTCGCCTTGATGCCAGTGACCGTTTCGATAGCTTCAATAAACGCGGTCAGCTGTACCGCATCATTGTTGCCGATATTCACCACTCGATGGGGGGCGACCGGTGACAAACTGTCCCCTTCTGGAACATTGCCGTCTGCGGGGCGCACAGGGACGGCGTCCATCAGCAGGCGGATCGCCTCAACCAAATCTTCGACATAAGTAAAGTCGCGTTTCATGTCACCGTGATTATAGACATCGATCGCATTGCCCTCGAGGATCGCTTTGGTGAATTTGAACAGCGCCATGTCCGGGCGACCCCAAGGGCCATAGACGGTGAAAAACCGGAACATGGTGATCGGCAAATCGAACAGATGCGCATAGGAATGGGCCATGCTTTCGGTCGATTTCTTGGTGGCCGCGTAGAACGACATCTGATGATCGGCGCGTTGGGTTTCCTTATAGGGCATCTCGGTATTGGCGCCAAAGGCCGAAGAAGTCGAAGCCAACAGCATGTGTTTTGGCGGATGCGCCCGCGCAGCTTCCAGAATTTCGAAAGTCCCTATCACATTGCTTTCCAGATACGAGCGCGGATTCTCGATCGAATAGCGCACCCCAGCTTGGGCAGCGAGGTGAATGACATAGTCAAAACCATGTTCCCCGAACAGCTCCATCATCAGGCCGGGATTTTCGACCTTGCCGATGACGGGCGAAAAATTCTTACCATTGGGTTCGCGCGCCAGCATGTCGTGGCGGGCCTTTTTCAACGACACATCATAATAATCGTTCAGAGAGTCCAACCCCACTACGTGGTACCCTTGGGCCAGCAGAAGCTTGCTCAGATGAAAGCCAATAAAACCGGCTGACCCGGTGATGAGAACGCTCTGCATAATGTTGCCCTTGTAAAAAACTTGGTATTTCGGGCCTTTTTAGTGCGAGATCAAGGGAAGATACCACCACAGTTATCGCAGAAAACGGTGTATTCTGCTGTGCCCTTTCGCCACCCGGGCGACGCGTAGCAATAATCTGCCTTTGTATAGGATTGGCAGCAGCGGACGCCAAAGGTTGCCAGCATTAATCATGCGCATAATTGACGCGCATTTAGAATGGACCTATCTTAGGGTGAAGGGAGGCATATCTGATGAACGCCCAATCACGCAGACCAACCAACCTTTCGCTGGACAGCGCATTGTTGTCCGAAGCCAAAGCTTTGAAGGTCAACCTTTCCCGCGCAGCCGAAGAAGGTGTTCGTATAGCGGTTGCCGAGGCCAAAGCCGAGCAGTGGAAAGCAGAAAACGCGGAAGCCCTCAAAAGCTCAAACGCGTATGTTGAGCAACACGGCCTGCCGCTGGACAGCTTCCGGCAATTCTGATGCCCAAATACGATGTTTTTCCGAATCCATCGGGTGATGGCTATCTTCTGGATGTGCAAACCGATCTGCTTGGGGACCTGAATACGCGGGTGGTCGCCCCGTTGATACCATTGGCCAAGGCCCCAAAGCCCGCGACCCGGCTTAATCCAGTGTTCGATATCCATGGCGAACAGGTTGTCATGGTCACCCAATTCATGGCCGCGGTTCCGGTGGGAATTCTCAAATCTCAGACCGCCAACCTGAATGAGGAAGCCGACCGGATCACGGTTGCCATAGACATGCTGATGCAGGGCTTCTGATATCTGTCGAGCGACCGAAGTCTTGTTGATCAGGATTGACTGAACCCTCTGCTAGTTGTCCTGACCCAGCACCTTTATGGCACCCAGTAGACGAGCGATTTCCTGTTCGGTGTTGTAGTGGCAGAACGAGATGCGGATGCAATCCGACAGGCCCAGTGGCTTTAGGACGTTGCCGGAATAGTGGTCATCCTTACGGGTGTGGGTGCGGATGCCTTGCTGATTCAATATCTCCACAACATCTTCCGAGGCATGCCTTTTGACCACGATTGAAACCAACCCTTCGCGCGCGGGATTGTCAGCCCCGGCCAGAATCGTGACGTGATCCATATCGCGCAGGCCAGGCAGATTTCCGGTCCCATTAATGGCGGCGTTGGTCAGGTGGGTCTCATAGGCATGGATGGCACGGCCAGCGGCCTCGATCCGTTTGCGCGGCTCGGTCTCGTCCGACACCTCTCCGCCCAGCCAGTCGAAATAGGACACCACGTCCGAGACGGTCGCATAAGACCCAGTGTCACGAGTGCCGAATTCCCAGCCCGTCGCAGGCGCGTCGATCAGCATGTCATGCGGGGTGTTGGTTAGCTTTTCAGAAATCCAGGCAATGCCATAACCATGGCGCGAAAACACCTTGTAGGGCGAGATCGCATAGCCATCAACATTGTAGGCATCCAGATCCAGTTGCCCGTGGGCGGCGTGCTGAATGCCATCGACGATGATCATGCAATCCGGTGCGACCGCTCGGATCGCGGAGGAAATCGCCGCCACATCCATTCCCATACCTGTCACCGGTGAGGCATGCAGGATTGTTGCCACCGCCACATCGGGTGTCATCAGCGCAGTGTAATCCTCGGGTGTGACCAGCCCGGTTTCGTCATTATGCGGCACAATTACATAGTCCAGTCCCGCAATCTCAGCCCAGCGGTGCGCAGCGCTGCGGGTGGCAGGGTGTTCTATGGACGACCCGATCACCTTGGACCCCTTGGGGGTGGCCAGACAGGCGGTGCGGATCATCCGGAACAGCAACTCTGTCCCGCTTTCACCGGCAAAGAACTGCCCGCCCGAGGCATTCATGAATACCGCCAGGTCACCCTTGGCCTTGTTGATCACATTCTGTGTCCCCTGCCCCGCCGGGTTGATGCGCCCGGGGTTGTCTGGGATCGCAGCATAAAAAGCCGAGGTTTCGGTGACTGTTTTCAATGTCAGCGCACCGCCTGCGTTTTCGAAAAAAATACGCTCGCCCTGAAACGGGCAGCTTTCGACATGGTTAAACCGGTCGCGGATCGCATCGATGAGGGCTGGGTTGTTCTGGATCATGGGTCTGTCCTGTAGTTTTTCAAAGCGCGCGGGGTGCGATCAGAGTGTGAGCAGTCATTCAGGTCTGCCAGCTTTGTCTCTGTAACCTAAGGATTGTCGAGCAGATTGGCGGTCGTCTGGCGCGTTGGCGACATCAGACAGTCTGCCACCGCCATCAATATCTCGAGGTATTGCCAACGAGAGCGACGTCGATAATCACGCGAAGTCTTGCCGGATCGCCAAAAGGGTGAGTGCAATATCCCTTAAAAACCCACATAAAACAAATAATTTCAGGATTATTGGGTTGAAATTGTATGTTTTTGTGGAACTATAGGGAAGAATGATGTCAAAAAGCCGGAATCTGATGTTACAAGAAGACGACAGCCTGGAACTTCAGGATTGGATTGTTGACTTGCACAACGTGATGCAGCGTGCCGAGGGCTATCAGAGCGTCGGAATAGCGGGAGATGTCCGAGATTCTAAAGGTGAAGCTCGACCGCCCGAAAGGAAGCTGGGCACCACCACGGGGCACGGCTATGCGCAGATGTTGGACGTTGATGCAAATTCAAGAAATGCGATCGAACTTAATTGTAATTCGGTTAGAGCCCGCATGACCTTTCCCAATTATTGCTACCCTAGCCCCGCAATCCATCACTAGACAGGACGGAAATGGATGTTGAATCCAACAAGCTCACAAAATACCGAAATGGCTGATCTGGTAACGCATGCGATGGCGGTTGCCGACATAGCCAATACTGCGGCACGAGGGTATTTTCGCGGTAGGTTGGGTGTTGAATTCAAGTCGGATGAAAGCCCGGTTACACAGGCCGATAAAGGTGTTGAAACCCAGGTGCGCACTTACCTAGAGCAGCATTTCCCGGATCATGGTATCTTTGGCGAAGAGCACGGGTTTGACGGGCAGAATTGTCGTGAAGTTTGGATCATTGACCCGATTGATGGCACAAGATCGTTCCTTTCGGGGCATCCGCTGTTCGGCTTCTTGCTGGGGCATCTGGTTAATGGCAAGCCGGATATCGGAGTGATCGGTATGCCTGCGTTGAATGAGGTATTTGTAGGCGTTTCAAGTCAGGGCGCGACTCTGAATGGCAATGCCATCGCAACGTCAAAAAAGACGCGGTTGGATCAATCCATCCTGTTTGTGAACGAAGGTGACAAGATCTATCGCGATCATCCCGCTTTATTCGCAAAACTGATGCAATCCGGGCAAACCCGCCGGTTCGCCTATGACTGCTACCCGCATGCCCTGCTGGCGGCTGGGCATGTGGATGCAGTGATTGACTATGACTTGCAGCCTTATGACTTCTTGCCTGTTCTGGCCGTTGTTGAGGCCGCAGGCGGGGTGATGACCGACTGGAATGGCAAGCCCCTCGACCTGAACTCGGATGGTCGGGTGATCTCGGCCGCAACGCCTGAACTGCATGCGGAAATGCTGGATAAGGTGAACGGTTAGGCTCATGGCGATTGTAAGCTTTCTCATCAACTTGGCCGGAGCGACAATGTTGTTGCTTTTTGCCGTGCGCATGGTGCGCACAGGGATTGAGCGCAGCTATGGGGCCTCGTTCCAGCGCGTTATGACGGGCCAGCGCAGTTATTTGCAGGCGTCGATGGTGGGGCTTTCGATGGCTATTGTGCTGCAAAGCTCGGCGGCGGTGGCATTGTTGACCTCGGGCTTTGCCGCTGGTGGGATGCTGGCATTTCCTGCGGGCCTTGCAATGGTACTGGGTGGCGATCTGGGGTCTGCGCTGATTATTCAGATTCTGTCGTTCAAGCTGGATTGGCTGGTGCCGCTTCTGTTGGCAATTGGCGGGTATCTGTTCGTCAAAACCGAGTCCAAGAAACCGCGGCAATTGGGCCGCATTCTGATGGGCATCGCATTCATCCTGATCTCATTGCGCTTTTTGCGTGAGGCAATGGACCCGATCCGCGACAGTGCTTTTCTGCCCGCCATCGCCGACTATCTGGCCCGCGACTATATCACCGCGTTTTTGGTGGGTGGTGCGCTGGCCTTTGTCATGCATTCCTCGGTCGCGGCGATCTTGATGTGCGTGACGCTTGTGCAAATCGGCGCAATTCCTTTTGCCGCCGGGTTGTCGCTGGTGTTGGGGGCTAACTTCGGCTCGGCCTTTATCCCGGTTTGGTTGACGCGGGGGATGGATTTATCAGCCCGGCGCATCCCCTTTGCCAATCTGGCCCTACGTGGCAGTTGGGCCGTTATTACCCTTTTCGCGGCCACCACAGCCCTGAGGGCGGGCGTTCTGGGCGATCTGCAAGGCGGGCAAATGCTGGTGAACGCGCATCTGGCCTTTAATGCCTCTTTGCTGGTTCTGGCGCTGCCATTCTGTGGACGCCTAAGTGCCCCGTTCGAGCGGCTGTTGCCAGACCCGAAAACATCAGAGGCTGCGCTGCAGCCGGGTCGTCCCACCAGCGCGTTGGAAATGCGCAATATCGGCAGCCCCAGCCAGGCCCTATCGAGCCTCAAGCGGGAACTGCTGCGGATGAGCGATCTGGTTGAATCGATGTTCCGCCCATCGCTCGAACTGTACCGCAGTGGAGACAAGGAACAGATCCGTGCCGTCAGGGACATTGATGTCGAGGTGAACGAGTGCCTGTCTGGCGTCCGAAAATTCGTGGCGGCCATTCCGGCAGAGGATTTTGGAAAGCAGAATGCGAAAGTGGCGCGCGACTTGATGGAATACGCCATTCGCCTTGAAACTGCAGGCGACGTTGTCGCCAAACGTTTGACTGTGTTGGCTACCAGCATGCGCAAAAAAGGTGCATCATTCTCGAAAGAAGGTTGGGCAGAATTGGTCGAAATGCACGAGGGTATTTTAGCCAATCTCAAACTGGCCTCGAACGTGCTGATCTCGGATGATTTGGAAAGTGCCCGCCTGCTGAGCCTCGAAAAGACCGAAATCAAACGGGCCGAGCGTGACAGCCGCAAGCGTCACCTCAAACGGCTTCAGCATGGCAGTACGGAAAGTTTTGAGACCAGCGATATCCATCTTGAGACGTTGCGCGCGCTGCGTGAATTCAACAGTCACATCGCAGCGGTGGCTTATCCGATCCTCTATCGGAATGGTCAGTTGCTGGAAACACGCCTGATCGAAGAAATGCCCCGGACGCAAAAAGATTCAGATACAGAGGTGAAAGGATGATTGCGCCCGTAGAGGTACTGAACGAAGAGGGCCAGGGCAAAGTGGTCTTATTGTGCGAACACGCGAGCCATCGGATTCCATCAGACTACAGTGATCTGGGTCTGTCCGAAGCTGACCGGCTAAGCCACGCAGTCTGGGACCCGGGTGCGCGAAGCCTGGCGTTAAAGCTTTCGCAGGCTTTGGATGCGCCGGTCGTGGCCTCGACCGTGTCGCGCTTGGTTTATGATTGCAACCGCCCCCCGGAAGCCGCAAGCGCAATGCCTGAGAAGTCTGAACAGATCATTGTCCCGGGGAATACAGGCCTGACGCAAGCGCAGCGCGATGCGCGTACGGCTGCGGTTTACGATCCGTTCTGCGCCGCTGTGTCCGAGGTTTTGAACAAGCGCCGGGCTGATACGGTGATCGTGACTGTGCATTCATTTACCCCGGTCTATTTCGGCAAACCGCGTGCGGTTGAGCTGGGTTTGTTGCATGATGAAGACAGTCGGCTTGTGGATGCGATGCTGAATTATGTGGATCGTATTCCGAACCGCCGAACCGAGCGAAATGAGCCTTATGGCCCAACTGATGGGGTCACCCATTCGCTACGCCTGCATGCGCTTAGCCGAAATTTGCCAAATGTAATGCTGGAAGTGCGCAACGACCTACTGCGTACCGATGAAGAGATTGCTGTCGCAGCAGAAGAGGTATTGACCCTGCTGTTACCGGCACTGAACGACATCGCGATTAAGGAGGATAAATCGTGAGCGGAACTTTCAACCTCGACGAACTGAAGGCACGTGTGACTGCGGGCGATGTTGACACGGTTTTGGTATGTTTTGTTGACATGCAGGGACGTTTGATGGGCAAACGCTTTCATGCGGGTCACTTTGTTGCGGGTGCATGGGAAGAAACGCATTGCTGCAACTATCTGCTGGCGACAGATTTGGAGATGGGTACGCCGGATGGCTATGCCTCGACCAGTTGGGAGCGGGGCTATGGCGATTACGTCATGAAGCCGGACCTCAGCACGCTGCGCCCTGTTCCGTGGCTGGAAGGCACTGTGATGGTGATGTGCGATGTGCTGGATCACCATACCCACGAAGAAGTGCCGCACGCGCCGCGCTCGATCCTAAAACAGCAGGTCAACCGTCTGAAGGCGATGGGCTATGACGCGATGTGCGCGACCGAACTTGAGTTCTTTCTGTTCGAGAAGAGCTTTGACCAGATCCGTAAGGAGGGCTTCCGCGATCTGGCTCCGATCTCGGGCTACAATGAGGATTACCACATCCTGCAGACCACCAAGGAAGAGCATGTGATGCGTCCGATCCGCAACCATTTGTGGAATGCGGGGATTCCGGTCGAGAATTCGAAAGGTGAAGCCGAGACCGGTCAGGAAGAACTGAACATCAAATACGCGCCGGCAATGGAGACGGCGGAGTACCACTCGATCGCCAAGAACGCGGTGAAAGAGATCGCCTGGCAGCATGGTCATGCGGCGACCTTCCTGCCGAAATGGCATCATGACAAGGTGGGCAGTTCGTCCCACGTGCATCAGTCGCTGTGGGCAGACGGTCAGCCGGCATTTTTCGATAAGTCGGATGTGTTAGGCATGTCGGCGCTGATGAAAAGCTACATGGCGGGGCTGCTGAAATACGCGCCGGACTACACCTATTTCATGGCACCCTACATCAACAGCTACAAGCGTTTCATGAAGGGCACCTTTGCGCCCACACGGATCATTTGGTCGGTGGACAATCGTACGGCCGGATACCGTTTGTGTGGCGATGGCACTAAGGCGGTGCGGGTCGAATGCCGCATTCCGGGCTCGGACATGAACCCGTATCTGGCGATGGCCGGGATGCTGGCCGCCGGAATTGCAGGGATCGAGGAAGGGCTGGAGCTGCAGCCGCCCGCCCAAGGCGATGTCTATCAGGGCGACACCGGCATGATCCCGGGTACGTTGAGGGACGCACGAAACGCCCTGCATGGGTCGGCCATGTTGCGCGCGGCCATGGGGGATGAGGTGGTCGATCACTATACCCGCGCGGCAGAGGTCGAGATCGAGGAATTCGAGCGCGTGGTAACCGATTGGGAAGTTGCCCGCGGGTTCGAGCGGGCGTGAGCTTGGGCCAGGCTGGGGGCTCTGCCCCCAGACCCCCGAGGTATTTTTGGCCAGACGAAGCAGGGGACCCTGCCGTCTTTCGAAGTGGAGTGGTTATGGGGCAGATGTTGAAATGTGTCTCACCGATTGATGGATCGGTTTTTGCGGAACGCGAGGTTCTGTCGCGGGACGCCGCCTTTGCGGCGGCTGAGCGCGCACGTGCCGCGCAGGCGAACTGGGCGGCGCGGTCGTTGGAGGAGCGTATCGATCGTGTGATGGCGGGCGTGGCGGCTGTTGGTACGATGAATGATGAGATCGTGCCCGAGCTGGCTCATATGATGGGCCGCCCGGTGCGCTATGGCGGTGAGTTTGGTGGCTTTAACGAGCGCGCCAGCCATATGGCCGGGATCGCCGAGGCGTCGCTGGCGGATATCGCGGTGGGCGAGGATGAGACCTTCAAACGCTATATCAAGCGCCTCCCGCATGGGGTGGTGTTTGTGGTGGCGCCCTGGAATTACCCTTACATGACGGCAATCAATACGGTGGCCCCGGCGCTGATCGCGGGCAACACGGTGATCCTGAAACACGCCACCCAGACCCTGTTGGTGGGTGAGCGGATGGCACAGGCCTTCCATGCAGCTGGCGTGCCGACAGATGTGTTCCAGAACGTGTTCCTCAGCCATGACGTGACAAATGACCTGATCGCGGGCAATGCGTTCGACTTTGTGAACTTCACCGGCTCGGTCGGCGGTGGTCAGGCGATGGAGCGCGCGGCGGCGGGCACCTTTACCGGTGTGGGCACCGAACTGGGCGGCAAGGACCCCGGCTATGTGATGGAGGATGCCGATCTGGATGCCGCCGTGGATACGCTGATCGACGGGGCGATGTTCAACGCCGGACAGTGTTGCTGCGGGATCGAGCGGATTTACGTGCATGAGAGCCTCTATGATGACTTCGTCGCCAAGGCAGTTGAGGTCGTCAAAGGCTACAAACTGGGCAACCCGCTGGACCCGGAGACCACCATGGGCCCGATGGCCAATGTTCGGTTCGCCGATGAGGTGCGCGCCCAGATTGCCGAGGCGGTGGCCGATGGCGCGGTGGCTCATATCGACACCTTCGCCGAGGATGACGGCGGGGCTTATCTGACCCCGCAGATCCTGACCAATGTGACCCATGATATGCGCGTGATGCGGGATGAAAGCTTTGGTCCGGTGGTGGGCATCATGAAGGTCTCATCCGACGAAGAAGCGATTGCGCTGATGAATGACAGCGAATTTGGCCTGACCGCCAGCCTGTGGACCCCCGATGTGGATCGCGCGGCCCGTGTGGGCGATCAAATCGAGACCGGCACCGTATTTATGAACCGGGCCGATTATCTGGACCCCGGCCTGTGCTGGACCGGCTGCAAGAATACCGGGCGGGGCGGTGGCCTGTCGGTCATCGGCTATCACAACCTGACCCGTCCCAAATCCTACCATCTGAAGAAGGTGACATCATGAGCCTTGTTGGAAACTGGTCTTACCCGACCGCAATCAAATTCGGTGCTGGGCGCATCAAAGAATTGCCCGAGGCCTGTGCCACAGCGGGGATGAATAAGCCCTTGCTGGTCACCGACAAAGGGCTGGCCGACCTGCCGATCACCACCGCGACGTTGGACATCATGGAGGCCGCCGGTCTGGGCCGGGGTCTGTTCAGCGACGTTGACCCGAACCCGAATGAAAAGAACCTTGAAGCCGGGGCTGCCGCCTATAACGCTGGTGGTCATGACGGGGTGATTGCCTTCGGTGGTGGCTCAGGGCTGGATCTGGGCAAGATGGTGGCCTTCATGGCCGGTCAGACGCGTCCGGTCTGGGATTTTGAAGACATCGGCGACTGGTGGACCCGCGCCGATGCAGATGTTATCGCCCCGATCATCGCGGTGCCAACCACCGCCGGAACAGGGTCTGAGGTTGGGCGCGCCAGCGTCATCACCAACTCTGAGACGCATGCCAAAAAGATCATCTTCCACCCCAAGGTTCTGCCGAGCGTGGTGATCTGCGACCCGGAGCTGACCGTGGGCATGCCCAAATTTATCACCGCAGGCACCGGTCTGGATGCCTTTGCCCACTGTGTCGAGGCATTCTCAAGCCCGCATTACCATCCGATGAGCCAGGGCATCGCGCTGGAAGGCATGCGGTTGGTCAAAGAGTATCTGCCGCGCGCCTATGCTGATGGCACCGATCTCGAGGCCCGCGCACATATGATGAGCGCAGCCTCGATGGGCGCCACCGGTTTCCAGAAAGGTCTGGGCGCGATCCACGCCATGAGCCACCCCATCGGGGCGGTGTTCAACACCCATCACGGCACTACCAACGCGGTCTGCATGCCCGGCGTGCTGGAGTTTAACGCCCCTGCCATTGCCGACCGGTTCCAGATGGCAGCCGATTATCTGGGCATCCAGGGCGGCTTTGACGGCTTCCGCGCCTTTGTGCAGACCTTCAACGACGATTTGGGTATTCCGCGCAAACTGTCTGACCTGGGTGTGACCGAGGCCGCAATTCCTGAACTGGTCCAAGGCGCAATCATCGACCCATCATGCGGTGGGAATCCCGTTGAGCTGACTGAAAGAAATCTAAAAACACTGTTCGAAGCAGCGTTATGAAAGCAAGGGCCTCGGCAGACACTCTGCCGGGGCCAGAATTTATAATCACCAGTGGTGTTCCACAGGGTGAAGCCGGTAGGTCTTACCGGACAAAAGCAGTCAAGTGTACATATATTGGTAGACCAGACGCTTTTCAGCCGATGACCGGATTTATTGGAAAATATAAATAATTCCCCGCAATTCAAATATTGTCACAAAACATTCACAATTTTTGTGGATTTTTAAGTGAAACTATGTTGGGCTTAAAAAATGGATCACGATAGCGATAATATCCCTCATCGGGGCCGTGAACTTCTAGATGTCCTGGCAAGGTTGGGGGGCTCGGCGCGCAATACCCAGATTGCGCAGGTTATGGACGTTTCTGAGGAAACTGTTCGTCGACTTGTCAAAGCGCTGGCGCAAAAAAACATGGTTGAGAGGGTGCATGGGGGTACCTATCTTTCCCGGGCGCAGGACACGCCGATGTTTTCCGGGGCGTTGGAGCAAAACGCCGAAGAAAAGACGCTTATTGCCAACAAGGTCAGCCAAATGATCGAAGACGGCATGGTGCTGTTCATTACGGTGGGCTCAACGACCACCCATGTTGCCGAGCAGCTGCGCGATCTGAAAAACCTAACCGTGGTCAGCAACTCGCTATCGGTTGTCGCCTCACTGGCTGATCACAACGGAACGCGAGCAATCCTTGCCGGTGGTGAGGTTATTCGATCCGAACGCGGCAGTTTTGGTCGTGCGGCCGAGGAACTGGCCTGCCAATACAGTTATGATGCGGTGATTTGCGGTGCGGATGCCATATCGCTTTCCGGCGGCGTGTTGGCTTCGAACCCGCTGGAGGCTGAGTTGACGCGCGCGTTGCTTAAAAATACGCGGCGCATGATTGTCGCAACCGATCACACGAAATTCGGGGAAAAAGCGACTAATGTATCCTGCCGATTTGACCAGGTGACCGATTTGGTGACCGACATACCCCCGTCTGAAACTTTCGCCACAGCTTTGAAGGATGCGGGGGTTACAGTCCATGTCGCTGCGCTGCGTGGCAAAAAAAAGAAAAAGAAGAAGAGAACCGACGTTGCTGCAGTCAACTAATCGGTTTCACAAGCAAAAAAAAACGAAACTGACGTTACCGTAGGGAGAAAACATGAAACAGCTTCTGATGTCAGGTGTGGCCTTGGTCACTCTGGGGGGAACTGCCTGGGCGAACTGTCCGGCAGCGACAGTTGCAGATATGCAGGGCCTATCTGATGGTGCTTATCCGCAGCAATTTGATCTGGCAGAGTTTCAGTCGGCCGCGGGCTGTACGCTGAACTTTGCAGAAAACCCAGCCATTGCAGATCTAAATGGTAAAATCCGCGGCAATGGCGACCTGCCCGCGGTGGCGGATCGTCTGCCGGCCGAGCCTTTGGTCATCGTGCCATATGACTCGATCGGTCAGTATGGTGGGGTTCTGGATGCGCTGTCCAACGCCACCGAAAGCGGCACGTCAGACTTCCTGTCTGTACGTCACGTGAACCTGTTCCGGTATTCCGACGATCTTCAAACCTTGGTGCCCAATGTGGCCAAGTCCTGGGAATGGAACGATGATTTCACTCAACTGACCGTGCATCTGCGCGAAGGTCACAAGTGGTCGGATGGGGCGCCGTTCACCGCGGCGGATGTCGTGTTCTGGTATGACAACCTGATGATGGACACCAATGTCATCGCCGAAGCCAAGGATTACGCACTGGCTGGCGGTGAACCCATGAAGGTCGAAGCGGTAGATGACACCACGGTGCAGTTTACGCTGGCCGCACCCAAGCCGGGCCTGACCGAGACGTTTTCGTTCACTTATGTGCAACCCTACCAGCCCAAGCATTTCTTCGAAAAGTTCCACCCGGCGTTGGATGAAAATGCGGACGCCAACGCACAGGCGCTTGGGTATGAAAACGGTTATGAACTGATCAAGGCCTACTACGGTAACTCGGACTGGATGGATACGCCGTCACCAATGCTGACGGCAGGTGACAAGCTGGCGGGTCTGCCCAAGGATGCTATGCCGACCCTTGAAAGTCATATTCTTGTGAAGGAAAGCACCGAAGGGCGCCACTATGTCGCCAACCCTTACTTCTTCCAGGTCGACACACAGGGTAACCAACTGCCCTATATCTCGGAAATGGATGAAACATATGTACCGGATGAAGAGGTGCGTAACCTCAAGCTATTGAACGGCGAGGTGGATTACAAATCTCAGGGTGTGAACCTGACATCTGCTCCGGTTCTTTTGGAGGGTCAGGAAAGCGGCAACTACACGTTGGAAGTAAAGCCCGCGATCGGCTATCCGGTGCTGACGTTCAACGTGACCGCCGAGGATGAGGCCAAACGCGCGCTCTTCAACGACATCCGTTTCAGAACGGCCATGTCGGTTGCGATGGACCGCAATCAGCTGAACGAAGTTACCGCTTTTGGACTGGGTGAGCCGACACAGTATATCGGGTTCTCACCGCGCCCGGACTTCATTGATGCCAAATGGTCAGAGTACGAGGCTGGTTTTGATCAGGATCGTGCCAATGCTCTGCTCGATGAGGTCGGCCTAGTCGATCAGAACGGTGACGGTTTCCGCGATCTGCCAAACGGTGACCCGCTTGTGCTGGACTGGCAGTTCTCGACGCAGTCAGCCTCTGCTCAACTGGTGGAACTCATCGCTCAGAACTGGAAAGACGTGGGCGTCAACACCGCGATCAAAGAGGTTACTTCTGATGAGTTCCGCGCGGCGCAATCGGCCAATACGTTGGATATGGGTATGTGGCTCAAGAGCCAGCCTGCCGGTTCGGTTCTGGGCGACGGCGAAATCTGGGTTCCCCCGTTTGACGGGTACTTCGATGTTCGAACCGGGATGCTCTGGGCGGAATACATCAGCTCGAACGGTGAAAACGGTGTCGAGCCGCCCGCTTGGGTTGCCGATCTGAAAGCCGCTCTGGATACTTATCAATCCAGCGCACCTGGATCGGACGCATCCATTACTGCCGCTCAGAAAATGGTTGAGATAATGACCAGCGAACTGCTGTTCATTGGTACGGTCAACTCGCCGGCACCGATCTACCACTCGAACAATCTGCAGAACTTCACCGAGTTCAAGACGCAGTCGTACGAGTTCTATCGGACCTATCCGTATCGCCCTGCTCAGTGGTGGTTGTCCGAGTAATCCGATCCTTGATCTGAGATGACGGAATGGGGCGTTCGCGCCCCGTTCCAAATGCTAGCCAGGAACAAAGACATGCTCCAATTCGCCCGCTTTGCCGCCACGCGTGCGGTGATGGCTGTGGTCACACTTGTATTGGTATCACTCATCGTGTTCACGCTGATGGAGCTTGTGCCGGGCGATTGTGCCGAACGCTATCTTGCCTATAAAAATACCCAAGGCTCGGCCATCACACTGGCGGATATCGAGGCCGAACGGGCCCGACTAGGGCTTGATCGCCCGTTCCTGACACGCTGGGCCAGTTGGCTGAGCGGTGCCTTCCGCGGTGATTTCGGCGAAAGCTGCATATTACGCGTGAATATCGCACAGCTATTGGGCGACAAGTTTTGGATCTCGCTGTGGATCTGCCTTGGATCGTTGACGCTGGCCTATATGATCGCGCTACCCGTGGGTATTATCTCGGCTGCTTCCAAGAACGCATTCCTCAACAATTCTCTGCGCCTGATCAGCTATCTGGGTCTGGCCATGCCCAACTTTCTGCTGGCGCTGATGGTGATGCTGTTTTCCACAATCTATTTTGGCGAGACACTCACCGGCTTGTTCAGCCCCGAATATCGCGAGGCCCCCTGGTCATGGGCCAAGTTCGTGGACCTGCTGAAACATGCCTGGTTGCCCATATTCATTCTGGGCTGGTCCGCGACTGCCTTTGCGTTGCAGACCGTGCGCGCATTGATGTCGGATGAGATCGGCAAGCTTTACGTAACCGCAGCTGCGGCGCGTGGGATTTATGGCCCGCGTTTATTGTGGCGCTACCCCGCCCGTCATGCGCTTGGGCCAATTATCAACTCGCTGGGATTTGACCTGAACCGTATCTTCAACGAACTGCCCATTGTCGCCCTGATCCTGACACTGACCGAGGCCGGGTCGCTGCTGCTGGAGGCTCTGGCACGGTCGAACGACCAACAACTGGCAGGCGCCATCATCTTCCTGCTAACAGCCGCCATCGTCACACTCAATTTCGCCACGGATATCCTGTTGGCTGTGATTGATCCGCGTGTGCGCAAGAGCATTCTGAGGTAAGATCCATGTCTGCAAAAACCTCCACGAAAATCGACGATCAGAAGGCCAAGGAAGCGTATTTCACGGCGTCGCAAAGACAGCTGATCTGGGCCAGGTTCAAAAAGCAGCGCGCGGCGATGATCGCGGCCACCGTTTTGGTTGTTCTGATCCTGTCGGGCCTCTTTGCGCCGTTTTTGTCGCCATACGATCCAACGGTCGCAGGACGGGACAAGGATTACCTGAACGGGGCCCCTCAGATACCGAAATTCTGCGACAAGAACGGCTGTTCGATCCGCCCGTTTCTGCACACGGTGACGCGCGAGCGGTCGATTGCCACTAACTTTCGCTGGGTCGAAAAGATAAACGAGGATGAACGCCGCTACATGCAGTTTTTCGTCCACGGCGACAGCTACAAACTGTTTGGGTTCATTCCGGGCAACATCCATCTGTTTGGCATGGATCAGGGCTATGTCCATCTTTTCGGCACTGACAGCGCAGGAAAAGACATCTTTTCACGCACACTGCACGCGGTCTGGACGTCACTTCAGGTGGGCACGTTAGGCGTGGTGATCTCGTTCGTGTTGGCTTTGATAATTGGTGGCGTGGCTGGATATTATGGCGGGGCCATAGACAGTGTGATCCAGATGATCACCGACGCGGTCAGGACAGTACCGTCTATCCCCCTTTTCATGGCTATAGCCGCCTTTATTCCACCCGAATGGTCGGCTGAAACCCGATTTTTCGTCATAACCCTGATCCTCGGGCTGGTGGGATGGCCAACCTTGGCCCGACGGGTACGGACCCATCTGCTGACCGAGCGTAATCAGGAATACGTTCTGGCCGCGCAATTGTGCGGGGCACCCGCCGGTCACGTCATCAGGCGGCATCTTCTGCCAAGCTTTACCAGCTATATCATCGTCGACTTGGTCATCTCGTTCCCCTACGTGGTCCTGTCGGAAACGGCGCTCAGCTTTATTGGGCTGGGCCTCAAAGACCCGGTGAACTCATTGGGTGTTATGTTGCAGAACGTGACCAAAGCGGATGTGTTGTTGAATTATCATTGGTACTTCATCCCGGTCCTCTTCTTCATCGCGCTTGTCATGGCCTTCGTCTTTGTGGGCGACGGGCTGCGCGATGCTGCCGATCCCTATTCGGAGACCCGTAAATGAGCCTGATCGACGTCGAAAACCTGACGCTGCAATTCAAGACCGACGAAGGGCTGATCACCGCGGTCGACAACGTGTCATTTTCGCTGGCACCGGGCGAGGTCATGGGCCTTGTGGGTGAAAGTGGCTCGGGCAAATCCGTGACCGCAAAATCGCTGATGAAGCTTAATCCAGGCAATGCAGTCTACGCGCCGGAAAGCCGTATCACGCTTCATCTGGACAGCGGACCGGTGGATGTCCTTGCCTTGCAGCGCCCGCGAGATATGGA
This sequence comes from Ruegeria sp. BA12, assembly GCF_056539625.1. Taxonomy (NCBI): domain Bacteria; kingdom Pseudomonadati; phylum Pseudomonadota; class Alphaproteobacteria; order Rhodobacterales; family Roseobacteraceae; genus Ruegeria; species Ruegeria sp. BA12. The sequence goes on along the minus strand of NZ_JBQFVF010000007.1, from coordinate 184,947 downwards.
AGTCGTGCGTGGCGGGGCGATCAGCATGATCTTTCAGGAACCGATGGCCAGTTTCGCACCTGCAATGACAATCGGCAGCCAGATGGTCGAGCAGTTGTTGATTCACACGGATATGTCCAAAAAACAGGCCCGTGAACTGTCGATCGAGATGCTGGACCGCGTCGGTATTTCCGATGCGTCCACTCGGTTTGGGCAATACGCATTTGAAATGTCGGGCGGCATGCGTCAGCGGGCGATGATTGCCATGGCGTTATCGACCAAACCAAAGCTTTTGATCGCGGACGAGCCCACCACGGCGCTGGACGTAACTATACAGGCTCAGGTTATCGACCTGATGAAGGATCTGGTGGATGAATTCGGGATGGGCATCATCTTTATCACCCATGACCTTGGGGTGGTCGCACAGACAGCCGACAAGGTGGCGGTGATGTATTTGGGCAAGATGATCGAACAAGGCCCGGTCCGCGAGGTGATCCGCAACCCCTATCACCCATATACCCAAGGGCTGATCGACGCGCTGCCACAGCTGGACGATCTGGACAAGCCATTGATGCCGGTGCCAGGCGATATCCCTTCGCCGCTGGAACGGCCTGAAGGCTGCGTTTTCCATACCCGTTGCAGCAAAATCGTTGGCGATGTCTGTAAAACGATTGTGCCGGGCTGGTCGGACACTGGTGAAAACCATCGCACAGCCTGCCACCTTTGTGACGAGAGACAATCCGCATGAGCAACGACAATCTGATCGAAACCCAGGACCTGTCGGTTGGATTCCCTGTCGGCGGGAAGATTTTCAACAAGCGTACCCTGATGGCGGTCAACGAAGTTTCGCTGTCGATCCCCCGCGGGTCCTTTTTCGGTGTGGTAGGTGAGAGCGGTTCGGGTAAGACAACCTTTGGCCGCGCCCTGCTGAATGCGGCACCCATCACCGGTGGCACCGCCCATTATGATGATGGAGAGGTCAGCTATGATCTGGGCAATTTGGCCGGGGCCGACCTGAAGGAATACCGCCACCGTGCACAGCTAATTTTTCAAGACCCGTATGCTGCGCTATCTCCGCGTATGACCGTTCGCGACATCATTGCCGAACCTCTGGAAGTTATGGGTCTGTGCAACTCGCGCGAAGAGGTGGACGAACGTGTGCGCGAAATCGCCAGCTTGTGTCGGCTGAACCTGGAACATTTGCGCCGGTTTCCACATGCTTTTTCTGGCGGTCAGCGTCAGCGGATTTCCATTGCCCGCGCTCTGGTGTCCAAACCCCGGTTTGTGGTGGCAGACGAAAGCGTCGCGGCACTGGATGTGTCAATTCAGGCCGACATCCTGAACCTGTTAAAGTCGCTTCAGGATGAGATGGGGCTGACTTATCTGTTCATCAGTCATGACCTGTCGGTGGTGGCCCATACCTGCGATCATGTCGCCGTGATGTATCTGGGGCAGATCATGGAAAGCGCGCCAACGCGCCAGCTATTCCAATCGCCGCGTCACCCATACACCAAAGCACTGTTTTCAGCGATCCCGTCTCTGGACCCGGATGATCGCGGCAAAGCGCAGAAACTTGAAGGTGAGATTCCGTCGCCAACCAATCGCCCCAGTGGTTGTCAGTTTCACACACGTTGTCCTTTTGCCACTGACCTGTGCAAGCGGGAAGAGCCGCATTTGGAAACCTGCGAGGCTGGACATGCAGTAAGCTGCCACAGATGGCGTGAATTGCAGTAGGCGGGTTAATCCGGGTCAAAGTGTTGGTTGCCGTCAAATTGGTTCAACGCCTTTGAGGCGATAGAGGCAACTGACGAGTAATGTAACTTGGGGAGACACTGAAAGCTTTTTTGTTTAACCGAATACGGCTTCTCGCGAACACGCATCGGTACTTCAAGAAAACTCACAATCCAACTGTTTCTGCGGGGCGTATGTTCAGGCGGCAATAAGTATCTCGGTCCCACGAAAGCCGTTGCACTTCACACTTCTTGGCGCAATGAGAAGGATTGGGTATTTCCAGCACCAAAGTCCCGGTCAAAAGACTTTTCGCCTAGCCGGTATTGCGGTAATGGGTGGACTCATACGATGAAGGTCAAACAGTCTAGGTTCGGAGTTTCTTGCACGCAAGGCATCTTACCTGATCGGTAATGGTGTTTCTGCAATCTGAAAGTCGTACTTTTGCACGTTCCGTGAAAATTAGTTCAACAAACCGTACATTATATTGCTTCTGGTATTCCCAGCTCTGACAACCCTTGAGAATTTGAAAAATGGTTAACAGTCCTAACGCACAGGGTGTCGAACGCCACTGGCAACTGAGTCCCAGGCAGAACCAAAGTGCGTCATTTACCAAGACAGCGGCGGGCACGTTGCTGTTGTTTGTTACTTTCTCTCAGGGCAACGTCACCAGCGCCAGCCAGTTTGTCATCTTATACTTGCCGATCCTGTCTTTGGCGCTTGTGATTATCGGCGGCCGGAGGGGTTCTGCAAGTACTCTTGCCCCCAGCAGCCCCGCACGGCTCGGACTTCTACTGATACTCGTTCCGGTACTTCTGGCGACCCTTTCCACGGCCACCGTGCAATACGTCATCATCCTGCTTGGCTTTACCCTTATTGTCTTAACGCTGCCGGTGGGCGGGTTCCTCCAAAACCTTCCAACTTATGCTTATTACGCAGCCTGGCTGAATGCGATGCTGTACATGGGCGAAGTAATATTTTGGGGGCAACTGGGAATACCATTCGACCCATCAGTGTTTAACTATATCGGCGTCGACCGTGAGGGGGTAATAACCACATGGGGATTGACCCGCTATGGTGGACACCATTCGGAGCCAGGGTCCTTCGCAGTCAATTTCGCGGCGTTAACGGTGTTGTCGTTGATGGGCGATCGAATGCCCACTCTGTTCCATTGGTTTGCTGTGTTTCTATTGGCTGGAACGCTGTCGATCACGGCGGCGCTATTGGCTGTGGTTGTGGTGGTGTCGATTATTCTGACCAGCAAACTGACGGCGAGATCTCTGTTTTTGCTTGTACTGGGACTTGGCCTGATCCCTGTGCTGATTTTGCAACTTCTGCCGCTTTTGGGCTTGCAATCGATGGAATTTCTGACTGAACGCCTGGTTGACCGTGGCGGGAACGATATCAGTATCTACATTAAGGCACAGCTTGTCGAAGATGTTAAAACGCGAGACTTCTTATCTACAATATTCGGGAACCGATACGCAGAGTGCTTTCATTGTAGTTACTCCAAATCCATGGGCTTTGGTTTCTATTTTCTGTTTCAAGGCGGTCTGGTGGGTGCCATTGCAGTTGCAACCATTGGTGGCATCGCAGTCTGGCGACTTGGACGAAAGGGCTTCGCGCTTTTCATCGTTTTTATGTTGATGCGGTTGGAGTTTCATTTCCCTCAAGCCATGATGCTTTATTTGATCGTTGTAGGTTTGCCAGCACCCAACGGACGTTCCTCAAAGGGTAAGATCGCGTGAAAAATATTTTGGTATTTGCGTTGCGTATGATCACGCTTCGTTTGGCAGTCATTCTTTTGTCGTTGACGCAGACTACACTATGGGCGGCTGAGTTGGGGGTTGCAGGTTTCGGCCTAGTTTCGGCTTTCATCAGCGCGCAGGTTCTTTTAGGGTTGGGCGCGCGCTTTGGTGCGGACAACGTTTTGGTACGTCACTTTCGCACTGATCCGAACTTTCCGAAGCGTTTCCATACTTTTGTCCGAGCGGCGATCTTAGCCTCGGTGGTCGTCGCCCTAATCGGGTTTACGATATTGGCAAAGCCAGTGTTCGGTAAGCTGACCAGTTACGGCGCCGTCGCGTTTGTAATGCTGTTGCTGAGTTTTAACATCATGCAAATCCTGATTCAGGTTGTCGTAGCCCAAAGACGTCAGGTGCTGGTGACACTGGTCGGAGGCGTACTACCTTTGTTGGTAAGTCTGGGATTTTTCTCCTTACCGTTGGACAACTACCTTTCAGTGCCCAGACACATTCAGGCAGTAGCGTTCTTGGCTTTAGGATATTTTCTGGCTGCCGCGGTTTTGGCGGTTCTTCTGCGTGATTTCTGGGCAGAATGTCGTGCGCAACACCGAGCGGCTCCTGGGCGCATGCGATTGTTGCTGGGTTCTGAGCAGTGGCACTTTCTAGCCTATCAAAGTATTGGCCTTGCCCGGGTTCACGGAACCACGTTGGCTGTTTTGGCGTTGTTTGGTGCTGAAACGGCCGGGTTCTTTGCTCTTGCATTGCGCTTTGGCAATCTACTGAGCTACCTCAACGAGCCAGCTCGCATGTATGTACTTCCGCGCGTTGCCGGCAGTTCCAGGGGCAATATCTGGCGCCTCTATCGCTCAATGTTGGGATTGAACGCTGGGCTGTTCGTGATTGGTGTCCTATCGCTTGCCGGCCTCTATTTCTTTGTCCAGCTGCCATTTTCCACAGACCCACCGTTCCTGCTCTATACCGTTATCATCATGGCCGGTGCGGCGGTGAACCTCTGTATTGGTCCAGTCGGGGCTATTCTTGCTCAAAGCGGCAATGAAAAACGCAACCTCACCGCAAATATTCTGGGCTTTGGCATCGCAAGCTTCTGTCTGCTTTTGGCTTGGGCTTTAAATGAGCCTGTTGCGGCAGTATTGGGAGTGTCATTGTCCACCGCGACGATCAATCTGTCTAACACTTTAAGCCTGATGCAGGTAATGCGCGATCCAATTGCCGGTCCCGGTCCGTGGCAACTGGGCCGTAGGCGTGGGTATAGGGCCATCCAGGATAAAGCACGTTTTGTTGGCAGCAAAAAATCTTGAATAGCATTGGTTGAAAAAAAGGTCATCTGAGTTGATACATGTTCGAAACTTCCAAATCGCTAGATCAAAAGATGAATAACAGTTACGCGCCTATTTTGATCTTTGCTTACAACAGACCGGATAGATTATCTCAAACCTTGCAGTCACTAAAGCGATGTCCTGAATTTTTGGAGTCACCTCTGAATGTGTTCATTGACGGGCCGAGAACCGCCAAAGATACCAAAATGGTGAAACGCGTTCGCGAAGTTATTCAAAATCTGGAACACCCCAATAAGACAATTCACGTGAGGGAAAGAAATCTGGGCCTGAAAGCTTCGATCAGTAAAGGTGTTTCTGACGAGTTGAGGGAAAATGATTGCGCTATCATCCTGGAAGACGATCTTATCCTATCGCCGCAGACGCTGCATTTTTTCAATCAGGCTCTGGCAAAGTTTGCTTCGGATGACCGGGTTTGGAGTATTTCTGGCTATATGTACGACGTCGCGAGTTTTAAGGAGCGGCGGGACGCATTTTTTGTTCCATTTCCTCATCCTTGGGGCTGGGCAACCTGGAAAACATCTTGGGAGCGTTTCGCGTCTGGCTCGAGGGATCACGCTGTCGTCGGGTCCAAAAGTTTCAGAACTTATTTTGACGTTCTTGGTCTTCGGGATTTCTCATCCATTCTCGAGCTTGACGACCTTGGCTTAATAAGCAGCTGGTACGTGAACTGGTACCTAGAGATTTTTTTGCAAGGCGGCGTTTCACTAGCCCCGCCCGTTAGCCTAGTGCGGAACGCAGGTATGTTTGCGGGTACACATGCAAGCCCTCTCAACCCTTATCGCTTTTTGCACAAGAACCAAGAGTTGGCCTCGTTTTCACCTAAATTGCCGTCAGAAGTTGTGCTGGACTTCAAAGCGTTGGATTCGATCAGAAGCTCACGGGATGTGAAATTGCAAAAGGTCATCTCCCAGCTGGGTCGGGTAAAACGACGTGCCAAACAGGTGGCATCCATCGGGCGGGGCACGTGAAATGAAATATGTGCGAAACGCTTATCGAGCGATGAACAGATACACTGCAATTCGGGCGAATGTGAGTGTCGGAAAAAGCTTTGTTATCGGTGTGGAAGGGCACATTCAGGCCCCCGATCAATTAAAAATTGGTGACAACGTCAATATCGGGCGAAACTTCTACATGGCTTGCAATGGAACCATTGGAAGCAACGTTCTGATATCTAGCTATGTTGGCATTGTGGGTCGGCGGGATCATGACATGAAGCAAGTCGGCGTGCCGATTACCCAAGCTTCGTGGATCTACAGCGACGATCAGGACAGCGACACACCCGAAAGCACGATCTGTATCGAGGACGATGTCTGGATAGGATTTGGCGCGATATTGTTGAGCGGAATCACTGTCGGCAGAGGAGCTGTCATTGGTGCAGGTTCACTGGTAAACTCGAATGTCGAAAGCTACGACGTTGTTGCCGGGAACCCGGCGAAAAAGATTTCACGACGGTTTTCGGACGAGGAAATTGCCAATCACGAAAATGCAACAGTCTAGTTCTGCGCCTATTTTCATATGTTCACTATTCAAGTTCTTTCCGATTTGGTGTCTAAGAGGATCAATCCAGCCTGAATTTTTCGATAACAGTAATATTCAAAACGAATTAATTTCCGCTTAGCCATTTAACATAGCTCAGCCAGCCATGGCTTGACGCAACTTTCTATTGCCCGCACGAGAATTTCATGACCGAACCAACTTCAGTACGCCCCATTTTCATCGGCGCTTGCCCCAGAAGTGGAACGACCTTTTTGGGGGATCGCATAGGGGCACTGCTGAACGGTCGAGTGATGCCTGAATCTCAGTTCAAACGCCCCGCCTTGCGGGCGTTAGCGGTTAATGGCCCCGAGGTCGCAGTCAAAGTACTCGACAATGAGCGGTCTTATCGACTTTGGAGGGATCGCCCGGCGCGTGAAACACTGTTGAAATGTAATGATGCCGCTAGCTTTTTGAGCCATTTGGTTTTTCCCGAAGGCGTCCCCGTTGGCACTGCGCCAATCTGGGTAGATCACACCCCGATTAACTTCGAAGATTTTAGCATTTTGCGGCGAGCATTCCCCAACGCCCGGTTCGTTAACTTGGTTCGAGATGGGCGGGCAGTCTTCTCCTCGGTTCGGGGGTTGGAATGGGGACCGCGCAACCCAATGCACGCATCATGGTGGTGGGCCGCACGTACAGCGCCGGGGCTTGCTGCAAGCCTGAGACATCCGGATTGCTGCGTAACCGTCCGGTATGAGGATTTGGCACGCGGACATCTGGATGATTGGAGCTCGTTGCTAACTTTTCTGACCGCAGGCGAGAAACGCAGCGTTACCCCAGAAGAGCTGAGCGCTTCTAGCGGATTTGAAGTGCCCGACTACACTCGCCATCAACACCAACTTGTCGGCGAAGCTCCTTCTGCCGATCGCGTCGAAAGCTGGCGTACAACCCTCTCACAGCGTGAGATCGAAATCTTCGAAGCGAACAACGGCGGCGCGCTGCTTGAGATGCTGGGATACGATCGGCTCTTTTCCTTTCCGCGACCTGCAATCAGGTCAGAGATGATCCGAATGGGCGAATGGCCGTTTCGTGTTACCGCCGAACCCATCAAGAAATTCAAACAGGCGCTGCGTTGGAACAAGGTTAAGTCTGCAGACAAGGTTACAAGTGCATGAGCGATCAGGGTTGTTTCCTTCTCGGGTTGGGTGCGCAAAAATCCGGTTCGACCTGGGTGCATTCCTATCTCGCTGCGGATTCGAATGCAGATTTTGGTCCGATAAAGGAATACCACGTCTGGGATTCGGTCCATTTGCCAGAAATGGCACACTACGATCATCGTGGGCGATCAGGTCTACGAAACGCAGGTGAATCCTTACTGCGCCGCGCGCTCCACCGGTCTCCGTCTGTCTCTGCGGTTCGCGGCGCGTTACAGGATGATCTTGAAGGTTACTTCGATTTCTTCAAGGACTTGCTCAATCGTCCTGGGATTGCTTTAACTGGCGACATCACTCCAGCTTATGCAGGTCTACCAGCGTCAGTACTAGAAACCATTCGAGACGGCTTTGCCCATCGCGGCATTCCTATGAAAGCTATGTTTCTCATGCGCGATCCGGTGACGCGATGCGTTTCTGCAGCACAGATGAACCGACGCAAAAACACCCGCACCGAAGCTGTACAGCTAGATGGCGATTTGGATACCGCTGTACTGGCTTATGCACAATCACCCGAAGCGAGACTGCGAGCTGACTACGAACGCACCGTAACTGCGTTGCGACAAGTTTTTGCCGAAGATCAGTTGTTCTTCGGCTTTTACGAAACGATCTTTCAGCGAGATGAAATCGCCCGCCTGTCCGAGTTTGCGGGTGTCGCCTTCTGCCCCGAGCATGCAGAACGGCAGGTGAATGTGCATGCCAAAGCTGAATACGTCGGTGACGCGACCCAAGAACAATTGCGCATCATTTTCGATCCGACTTACAATTTTTGCGCAGAAATATATCCAGAAACCAAGGACATTTGGATGCCCGAGGTACTCAACCCGGAAACACTGGTGAAAACCGCCTCATGATCTATCCAAAACGCATCCGCATTGTCTCGCCAGTCTATCCCCGCCCCTATAAACCGGAATCCGGTCGTTTTGTTGCCAACCTTGCCGAGGGCTGGAGTGCCCAAGGTGTTGCTGTCGATGTGATTAGCGCGACTACCCTTTCTGAGCGCCTCAAAGGACGATCTCTCCGCGAAGATGTCTCAATCCCCGGCGTCAATACAGATCTGGTGCCGACGTTAGGCACCCCATTTGCCAAGCATTTACCCAAAGGGCTCTACCGCTTGCTGCTAGACCGCCACAACGACAATATCCTCTCGGGGTTGCGTGGTGGTAAGCGACCCGATCTGATCTACGCTCAATTTGCCGAGTCTGGGCAGTTTGCCCGTGTCGTTGCTCGGGAAAAGGGGCTGCCCTACTTCGTGGCTTTGGGCGAGTCCCATTCTCTGCTGAAAGGCACAACCGATACGGTTGAGATGCGCCGCACAGTTATACGTGACGCGGCAGGGATTGTCTGTGTATCACCGCGATTGCAGGATGAGGCGATAGAGCTGGGTGCCGATTCATCACGCGTGGAACTGATATTGAATTTCCCGAATTGGGCACGGTTTCGTCCGATGGATAAGGTCGAATGTCGACAAAAGCTTGGGCTGAGCCAAGATGCATTCATCCCGGTCTACGTAGGCCACTATTACGACCGCAAAGGAGCATCCCGGCTTAACGCAGCGCTGCACAAAATGACAAAGCCTGTCCAAGCTGCGTTTCTAGGTTCTGGACCGCTGGTGCCAGACTTTCCAGGAGTCATCAAGACAGGGAGCGTCAGCCATGAGGACCTTGCGTTATGGCTGAATGCCGCCGATGTGCTGGCCCTTCCAACTCTGGCCGAGGGCTGCTGCAACGCCATCGCTGAGGCCATGGCTTGCGCGCTTCCTGCAGTGACGTCGGATATTCCCGACGTCAGGTGGCAGGTGCCGGACAAAGGTGTGGTATTGGTGAACCCCTACGATATTGATGCTCTTGCCGCGGCACTGGATGAGCTTGCTGCCAACCCCCTCCGCGTGGCGGAAATGCGCGAAAGCCTGTTGCCGTTGTCACAGGCAGATCGTAAAAAAAGTCGCCCATCTGAAATTCTGTCATGGATTCAACGGACGCTCGCCAACGACAGGATTCAATGCCCGGCGTAGTTGCCGTTTAGGCACTGCCAAACTTGTAGCATAACGTCCTTGAGAGTGGGTAGCGTCCCAGCCAAAATAGGACCTAAACCCAGCTTTAAGGGCTTCGAACTTCTGCGTGAAACAAACGTTTATGCGGTCTGGAACTAACATCGGTTTGCTCTCAATACAACAGGTGACGTTGAATTGCTGGTAGAGTGAGACGTCAAATTCAAACTTGGAGTTTGCGGTCCACACGAGCAACTACCTAAAAATTAGAGTTTATTTTAGTTCAACGACCGCCTCAAGCCTCGTGAAGGTGCTTTCTGACGGTTGGATCAATCCTATTGCTTTGGGCAGGATAGATTCCACAAGCAGCAATTGCCTCACGGGCGGTTACACGCTCGTGCAATCGTTTCCAGATTGCCTTGGCAGCGTAGGGATGCGGGTAAGGGCGCCATGCGACGCCCATTGTCATGCCTCGCAGATATTTCAGCTGTTGACGGTGTGCGGAATACAATATCGTATTGGCAACGCTACCTTCGCGCGTAAGCTCGTGCTCGGTCACGAATATCCTGTTTCCGCGCATTGTCACCAAACCGGCATAGCGTGAAATCTGGTGCGTACTTTTGTCTGGAGACGTAGCAATTTCTCGGGAGCGGATCGTGAACAGCCCATCAACTTCCTGAATTCGGATCAATGAACAAAAGATCTTTCCTTCCCATGAAGGTGTGCAGAAATAGGAATGATAGAACCCCACGTATCGCCTGAGGTTTTTCTGTTGACCCCGAAAAGGTTCCAAAAAAGCATCCGTTGGCGTTGTTCCGGCGTGTGAAAAGGTACCTTTTAACATGAGTTCGAAGGCGCCGGTTTCAGCGAATAAATCGGCTTCTGTCAGGTCGAAATGACGCGCAATGCGACGCATGTTGTACGCGGAAGGCAGACTGGCGCCATTCAAGTAACGATTGAATTGCTGTCTGTTGACGCCGATATCGCGACAAATCTGCGAAATGTTCCCATGTTCTGCGCATAACGACCGCAGGTTGGCAGAAAAATTCTCGGACACAGGCAAAACCTTTCGCGTTCTGACGCGGTATCACTGCAAATAGCGTCAATCCGCGTAAGATCGCACAATTTGTTTTGTCTGCAAATCGGTTTCTTCTTCGGTATCGGCCCACAACAGATAAGTCTCAGATGCCAATCGAAACCATCGAAAACACATGGATCACCCTTGCGGACGGGCGGCGGCTTGCCGCGCGTATCTGGTTACCCGAAACAGATCCGGCCCCGGCCATTCTGGAATACCTGCCATATCGCAAACGAGATGGCACTGCGCCAAGAGATGAAACAACACACACAGTTTTTGCTGAAGCAGGATATGCCTGCATCCGCGTCGACATTGCTGGGACCGGAGACAGCGAAGGGCAGTTTGACGACGAGTATTCCGAGCAGGAACTGCGTGATGGCGAGGAGGTCATAGCCTGGATTGCCGCGCAGGATTGGTGTGACGGGTTTGTCGGGATGATTGGAATATCGTGGGGCGGGTTTAACGGTCTGCAACTGGCCTTTCGACAACCACCTGCGTTGAAAGCCGTGGTCAGTGTCGCTTCGACTGTGGATCGCTATGCGGATGACATCCATTTTATGGGTGGATGCCTGCTAAGTGACAATATGAACTGGGGCAGTCAGATGTTTGCGTACCTGACCCGCCCTGCTGATCCTGAACTTCGCGCGGATTGGCGAGAGGATTGGCTTGCCCGACTGCAAAACGTCCCATTCTCTGCGGCGGATTGGTTGCGTCATCCGACACGGGACTCTTTCTGGAAGCACGGCTCAGTTTGCGAGGATTGGTCCGCGATCCAGACCCCTGTATTGGCAATCACTGGCTGGGCAGATGCTTATGTCAATGCACCCCCGGCTTTGGTCGCGAACCTAACCGTGCCCGCTAAAGCCGTCATTGGACCTTGGGAACATCGCTACGCGCATATCTCGAAACTTGATCCGGCGGATTTTCACTCAGAAGTCATCGGCTGGTTTGATCGCTGGCTGAAAGGGCAAGAAAATGGCGCCGAGGATTTGCCTGCGTATCGGACCTACATGCAGGAACACTTCAACCCAACAGTGCATAACAGCCCTCGGCAAGGTCGTTGGATCGCTGAGGCGACATGGCCTTCGCCTCATGTCTCTGAACAGGTCTGGCATCTGACAAAGGGCGGTTTTTCGCAGGAGTCGACGTCTGGTACGGTCGCTATCGCGTCGCCCTGCCAAATTGGTGCCGATGGGGGGTATTTCTGTGCCGGTATGCGGATCGACAACGAACTTGCGGGCGACCAGGCCAGGGACGATGGCCTGTCGGTTTGTTTTGACAGCGCGCCGCTGCAAGCTCCGCTAGAGTTACTGGGGCGCGCAAAGCTGAAGTTTCAATTTTCAGTGGATAAACCTGTGGCACAACTGGTCGCGCGGTTGTGCGACGTCTCGCCTGACGGTGTATCGCAGCGGATCAGCTATCGGTCTTTGAACCTGTGTCACTATCATAGTCACGAGACGCCGCAAACGCTGGAGCCAGGTCAGATTTACGAGGCCGAGATAGCCCTGAATGAATGCGCGCACCACTTGCGCGAGGGCCATTTGTTGCGGCTGGCGCTGTCTACATCTTACTGGCCGATCATTTGGCCAGCACCACGTTCTGCCGAAGTGTCTTTGCACTTGCAAGAGTGCGCCCTGCATCTGCCGGTGCGTGAGGTCACACGCGAAATTCATGCCTCGGAACCGGGACCGGCACAGACATATCCGGTTCTTGAAGCTGAACTTTTGCGCCCACCTTCAGCCCAATCTGAACGCAGGATGACCGGTGACGGTCGGGTGGTTCTGGAAACGTTCGATGACTATGGCAAGACGCGCGATCCTTATCATGATCTGATTGTCGGCAGCGATGTGCGAATGCACTACGGTATCCACCCCGATGATCCTGCCACTGCGGTCTTTGAGACCGCCTGGAACTTTACCTTTGAGCGGGCGGATTGGCAGGTGGCCATCTCGACCGAGTGCCGCATGAGTTGCGATGCGCAGAATTTCTATCTCTACCGCAAACTACGCGCCACCGAAGGCACAGACGAAATCGAAGTTCTAACAAAGGAATGGTCCGAAACCATTCCGCGTGGGCTTCTGTGATTAAATCCAAGGGAGGATAAAATGAAGATCGAATGGACAAAGGCCAATGTCGGTCGCCGGAGGTTTCTGAAAGGCGCAACCGCGCTTGGGGCCGCAACCGCGCTTCCGATGGGGTGGGCGAACCGTGCGTTTGCAGCAGATGACGGTGTTTTGCGTGTGCGGGCCTATGGTGATGCACAGAACATGGATCCGGCCCATTCCGTTGGTGTTGTTGAAGAGGAGGTACATGCTTCGATCTACAACAAGCTGATCCAGTACAAACCAGGCGAGGAATGGGGCTGGCAGTTGGATGCCGCAACGATGATCGAGCAGGTTGATCCGACCCACATCAAATTCGCACTACGTGACGATATCGGGTTCACCAACGGTTTTGGTGCCATGACCGCCGAGGATGTCAAATTCAGTATGGAACGGGTCGTGGACGACGCGACCGACAGTCCGAATAAGCCCGACCTGGGGCCATTCAGCCATGTTGAAGTGACCGGTGAACGCGAAGGGACAATCGTTCTGAACAAGCCGTTCGCACCGATCTGGTCGATTGCCCTGCCCTATATCACCGGAAACATCGTCTCAAAAGCGGCAGTCGAAGCCGCCGGTGGCCGGATCGGGGCTGATCCGGTTGCAGAGTCCGGGCCGTACCTGCGGGACAGTTGGTCACCCAAGGAAAAGACGGTTCTTAAGCGCAACCCTGATTGGAAAGGGGATGCACCGACCTGGGATACTGTCGAGATTTATCCAATTGACGATGAAAACACAGCCGAGATTGCGTTTGAGGCAGGTGAGCTGGATGTAACCCGTGTGTCGCTGGGCTCGGTCGAGCGGTACCGCGCCGGTGTTCCGAATGGCGGATCGCTGGTTGAAAAACCCTCGCTTTATTATGTCTGGTTGGGAATGAACGTCGAGCATCCGAAGCTGCAAAATCAAAAGCTGCGGCAGGCGATCCAGCACGCGGTGGATGTACCCAGCATTCTAGAGGCCGCCTATTTTGGTGCCGCTGATCCATCGACCGGCATCATTGCACCGGGTCTTGCCGGGCATCGACCTTCTTCGCTTGTGCCACCCGAGGCGAATTTTGAAAAAGCGGCGCAGTTGCTGGCGGAATCCGGTGAAACCAATGTTACGCTGACCCTCGATACACTGAACAAGACGACCTTTACGACAACCGCCCAGATCATTCAGGCGACACTGGCGCAGATCGGGATCACGGTTGAGGTGAATGTTCTAGAATCCGGGGCGTTCTGGGCGTCTGGCGACAATGAGAACCTTCAGCTTGTACTGAATCGCTATTCCATGACCCCTGATCCGTACTATGCGACGTCGTGGTTTACGCCCGAACAGATTGGCAAGTGGAACTGGGAGCGTTTCAATAGTCCTGAATTCAACGAAATCCATGAAGCCGCGGCTGCGGAAACGGATATCGCAAAACGGGCTGAAATGTATCAGCGCGCGCAAGACTTGATGGAAGATAGCGGTGCCTATCGCTTTATCACCCACGAGGCGACACCGGTCATCCACAGCGCACGTGTCATTCCTGCGCTTCGGCCGGATGGCCTGTCCCTGCTTCGCTATTTCGGCAAGGCGACCTGATCTCCCCAGGTCGACCGAGGTACGGCGGGCGCGTAACGCTCGCCGTACCAAAAACAAAGCCACCAAGCCGCAAGGAGCCAGTTGGCCATGCTGAATTTCGCAACCCGTCGCTTCGGGCTGTCGCTGCTTATCCTCTTCGTGGCGGTGACCGTCATGTTCCTGATGATCCGCGCCGTGCCAGGCGATCCGGTCCAGATCATGCTGGGCCCGCGCGCCACGCCCGAGCTTCAGGCTCAGCTAACCGCGGCGCTGGGGCTTGATCAACCGATCTGGAAACAACTTTTGATCTTCTATGGAAACCTCCTGCAAGGTGACCTTGGCACTGACGTCTTCTCGGGCCGTTCCGTGACCGAGATTGTGTTTCAGCAATTGCCTTTCACTCTGGAGCTGATCTTTGCGTCTATCCTGTGGTCTGCAAGCTTGGGCATTGCGCTTGGTGCCTATGCGGCTGCGCATCCTAACACTTTGATCGACCGGATCGCTGCTGCAGTATCCGTCAGCTTTGTTGCTGCGCCGGCCTTTGTTGTTGCACTGTTGGCGCTGCTTGTTTTTGCCGTGCATCTGCAATGGTTCCCTGCCATTGGCGCGGGCGAAGGGTTCTGGGATCGACTGGACCATCTTGTCCTACCCGCCTTTGCAATCGGGCTCAGCTGGGTTGGCTATATTGCCAGGCTTGTGCGGGCTTCGATGCTGGAAGTTATGGGCGAAAGCCATGTACGCACGGCCCGGGCCTTTGGTATCGCCGAACGTCGCGTGGTCATGGTTTACGCGTTGCGTATTGCCATACTGCCAGTGGTTACCGTGATTGGGGTCGGGATGGGCTTTCTTCTCAGCTCGGCCGTTTTTGCAGAAATCGTCTTTGCCCGCCCCGGGCTGGGAAAGTTGGTGATCGATAGCATCACGACCCGCAACTACCCGATTGTCATGGGTTCGGTCCTCGTATCCACCGCGCTGTTCGTGGTGTCGACCGCATTGGCTGATCTGATCAATGCGTTGCTCGATCCACGTGCGCGTACGGCTCATTGAGGAGGGGGAGTTATGGAAAAATCTCGTTCTGAACTGAGCCAGATCATAGTCGGTGTCGCTCGCGACCCGCTTGGCTTAATGGGCTTGATCATCGTTGGCATCATCGTGTTCTGCGCGATATTCGCGGCCTGGATCGTGCCCTATGACCCGATTGCGATGGATATCAAATCCCGCATGCAAGGACCGTCCGCGGCGCATCTGCTGGGAACCGACCAGCTAGGTCGTGATACGTTTTCGCGTGTGATTGCCGGAGGCCAAGTCGCGCTCAAGGTGGCTTTGCCTGCTGTGTTTGGTGCCATGGCGATTGGCCTGACGCTGGGTATGGTTGCAGGGTACGGGCCGAAATGGCTCGACAATCTTCTGATGCTATTTTTCGACACCATCAGGTCCTTTCCGACCGTGATGTTCGCGCTTGCTGTTGTGGCCCTCGTCGGGCCGAGCCTTCAGACCGTGGTGTTTGTGGTCATGGCGACCTCGATCCCGACATACGGGCGAGTGGCGCGGACCCAGACGCTGACGCTGCGCAACTCCGAGTTCATACTGGCCGAACGCTCGATGGGGGCCAGCATGGCGCGCATCTTGGGTGTGCATATGCTGCCCAACATCATTGGCGTTCTGGCGGTACTGGCGGCGATGGACATCCCCACAGTTATCGCGCTTGAGGCTGGCCTCTCCTTCTTGGGACTGGGTGTCAAACCCCCAACCCCCAGCTGGGGCGCATTGCTCAAGGATGGCTATTCGCTGATCCGCCAAACACCGTGGCTGGTAGTGGGCGGCGGCCTGCCAATCATTCTGGCAACGCTTGGGTTCACCTTCCTGGGTGAAAGCCTGCGCGACGTGGTTGACCCGAAACTGAGGAAACAGAGATGACCGATATACTTCTGGAAATCGACCACCTCAGCGTCGACTACGAAACAGGACGCGGCGACCTGAAGGCCCTGCGGGATATCACTTTCAACGTCAACAAGGGTGAAATTGTCGGCATTGTTGGGGAATCTGGTTGTGGCAAATCCACCTTGATTTCATCTATCCTGCGTTTGACCGCACCCAATACGCGCTTCCGCGAAGGAGAGGTTAGGTTCAAGGGGCAGGATTTGCTGCAAGCCTCTGAGCGTCAGATGCGTGACCTGCGTGGGGCGGATATATCCATTGTCTTTCAGGATCCGATGCAAACGCATAATCCGGTTCTGACTATCGGGCAGCAGATGCTGGACATTCAGCACCGATCCAAGCAATCCAAAGCGGACAAACTGGCCCACGCAGCCAAGACGCTGGGTGCCGTTGGCATTCCCGATCCCGAAGCGCGATTGAAACAATATCCCCACGAATTCTCGGGCGGGATGCGCCAGCGGATCGCGATTGCGATGGCGTTGATGTCCGAACCTGACCTGTTGATCGCGGATGAGCCGACAACTGCATTGGACGCAACGCTTGAGGTGCAGATCATTGAGCGCCTGCAAGAACTACAACGCGAATTTCACTGTGCCATCCTGTTTATCTCGCACCATCTGGGTGTGATTGCTGAACTCTGCGACCGGGTGGTGGTGATGTATGCCGGTGCAGTTGTCGAAAGCGGCGACGTGCGGGAGATTTTTCACAACCCCAAACACCCCTACACGCGCCGTCTTATAGAATGCGACCCCGGTCACATCAAAGAGCGCGCCCGTATATTGCCGACCATCCCCGGCGAAGTGCCCGATCTGGCCAACCTGCCAGGTGGCTGCATTTTCAGAGATCGTTGCGATCAAGCGATGGCACACTGCGCGAGTGAGGTGCCCCCTTTGGATCAACTAAAAGAAGGCCATCATGCTGCGTGCTGGCTGAACCATGAGGAGGCCACAACATGAGCTTGCTGAACGTCGTGGACCTTAAAACCAGCTATGGACCGGTCAATGTTCTGGCGGGCGTCAGCTTTACCGTAGAACCCGGCGAGACCTACGCGCTGGTTGGTGAAAGTGGCTCTGGCAAAACGACGGTTATTCGCGCCATCGCGGGACTTGCCCCGGCGCAGGATGGTTCGGTCACTTTCGAAGGCCAGGAAATTCGAGGCGCGCCGGAAAAGGTCATGCGTCCGCTTCGCAAGGACATGGCAATGATGTTTCAGGACCCAGTCGGAAGCCTGTCGCCACGCTTGACGATCCGCAGCCTGATCACAGAACCCTATCGCATTCAGGGCATGAAAGACCGCGATCTGGATGCCGAGGCCAAGCGACTGCTGGAAATGGTCAACCTGCCCACGCATTTTGCGGATCGTTATCCTTACCAGCTGTCTGGCGGTCAGGCACGGCGTGTGGGCGTGGCCCGTGCGTTGGCGCTGGAGCCCAAGCTGATCCTGGCGGATGAACCAACCGCTGGCCTTGATGTGTCGGTGCAGGGCGAATTGCTGAACCTGCTCAATGACCTGCGCGAAAGGCTGGGTTTGGCGATGGTTATCATCACACATAACCTCAGCGTCGTGCGCCACGTGGCCGACAGGATGGGCATAATGTATCTGGGCCGATTGGTCGAAGAAGGCACAACCGAGACGATTTTCAACGACCCGCGCCATCCTTATACGCGCTGTCTTCTGAGTGCCAATCCAGAGCCCGACCCGGATGCGCGATTGGAACGGATCGCCCTTAAAGGTGAACCCCCGAGCCTGCTCAAGCGCCCTTCCGGGTGCGAATTCCGCGAGCGCTGTCCTTTTGCCAAGGATATCTGCACCCAGACACCAGAATGGGAAGTGGGCGAAGGCCACGGCCTGCGTTGTCTGGCCCCGCTGTCCTAATAGGTAGTCCAATGCCAAGCACACTCTATTTCAATGGCACAATCCTGACGATGGATGCACAGAACTCTTCGCCTGAGGCAGTTTTGACTGCCGGTGACAGAATCCAGGCGGTAGGGTCCGAAGCTGACCTGCGCGCGCGCATGCCTTCTGATGTCCAAGAGCATAACCTGCAGGGGCGCACTCTGATGCCTGCGTTTATCGACCCACACGGGCACTTCCCGGATCCGGGGTTTATCCGACTGTTCCGTGTTGACCTGTCCCCGCCCCCATTGGGGGATTGCACACAAATGGCCCAGGCGCTGGACAGACTTCGAGAAAAAGCCGACGCGACGCCCGAGGGTGAATGGGTCATGGGGGTGTCGTTTGACAATACGTCCATTCTAGAACACCGAATGCCCACACGGGCCGAGTTGGACGACGTATCATTACGCCATCCCATCTGGGTTATCCATGCGTCGGGTCACAACGGGGCCGCAAATTCTGTTGCACTCGAGAGGCGCGGGATAAACCGTCAAACCCCTGACCCGGAAGGTGGCCGCTTTGGTCGCGATCCCGATACCGGCGCCTTAACGGGGTTGATCGAAGGACTATCGGCCATGGGTGAGATGGGCGACACGGATTTCCTTATCAACCGGGAAAGATTCTGGCAGGGCTTTGATGCCTGTCGTGACGAATACCTGGCCCATGGCGTGACCTATGCGCAGAATGCCTGGACGTCGCAAGCCATGCTGGATCACTTTGCCAGTTTGCCCGCGGATCAGGACCCGGGAATAGACATTGAGCTTTTGCCCATCGCAAGCCTGGAGCCCAAACTAAGCACGCATTGGATCGGCGCGAATTGGCCCGGCAACCCACATTTTACACTGGGTCCGCGCAAGCTGTTCACGGATGGGGCGTTTCAGTTGCAGACCGCCTATCTGTCGGCCCCCTATTATCGACCGATAGATTCGGATCATCCATGCGGAATGGTCTACACCTCGCAACAGCAGCTGGATGCTGACGTTCGCAAGCTTCATGAAAAAGGTCTGCAAATTCATTGCCACTGCAATGGCGATGCCGGCGCCGAGATGTTCATTGATGCGGTTGAAAAAGCCCTGCAGGCACACACCCGCGCAGATCATCGCCATACCATTATCCACGGTCAGGCCCTGCGGGATGATCAGCTAAGGCGTATGGCCCAGCTTGGCCTGACCGTCAGCTTCTTTCCCGCTCATGTGTATTTTTGGGGGGATCGCCACTTTGACACCTTCCTGGGGCCCGAGCGGTCTGCGCGAATTTCCCCTGCGGCGTCAGCGGAAAAGTTCGGCGTGCGATACACGATCCACAACGACGCCTCGGTCACGCCGACACGTCCAATCCACTTGGCCCATTGCGCGGTAAATCGCAAAACCGCTTCGGGCCGTATGCTTGGCGAGGGTCAAAAGATCAGCGTTCTGTCGGCCTTACGCGCACAAACTATCGACGCAGCCTGGCAAGTCTTCAAAGAGGACCAGCGCGGGTCTATCGAGCCGGGTAAGGTCGCTGATTTCGCCATTCTTTCGCGTAACCCCTTGCACGCCCCGGATCACCTGACAGACACGCGGGTGCTGGAAACAATTCGCAACGGTCAAATAGTATTTTCAGCACTGCCCACCGAACAAGAAGTCGAGCATACCTAATGACGGCCAAGCGTATCGCGATCGCGGGGTTTCAGCATGAAACCAATTGCTATGGTGTGACAAAGGCTGGTCTGGCCGAGTTTGAGATGGCGGATTCCTGGCCTAGTATGCTGCTGGGCGCGCAGGTTATTTCGGAAACGGCTGGCATGAACCTGCCCGCCGCAGGTTTTGCTGCAGCGGCTACCGCAGTAGGGTTTGAAGTCGTGCCGATACTGTGGTGTTCGGCAGAGCCGTCTGCTCATGTAACAGATCACGCATTCGAAACGATTTGCGGGATCTTATTGGATGGAATCCGCGCTGCGGGTCAGATTGACGGCGTGTATCTTGATCTGCACGGCGCGATGGTCACCGAAAGCCTAGCTGATGGTGAGGGAGAGGTTTTGCGTCGCGTCCGCAATCTCGTGGGCCCAGAAATTCCAGTGGTGGCAAGTTTAGACCTGCATGCCAACATCTCGGCTCAGATGGTTGAACACGCAGATTACCTGTCGATCTTTCGCACCTACCCTCATCTGGATATGGCGGAAACAGGCGCAAGGTGTGTTCCTGTGCTACAGCGTTTGCTGGCAGGTGAAACACTGAGCAAAGCGTTTCAAGCGGTGCCATATCTTATTCCGCTGCATGCACAATATACCGGCTCTGCGCCATTCGACGAAATCTATCAATTGCCAGCAAGATTCGAGCAGCAGGATGTACTGACAGAAATCGCGCTTGGCTTTACGGCGGCGGATTTTCCCGACACCGGCCCGTCCTGCGTTGCCTACGCAACCACAGCGAATAAAGCGGCCGTTGCCGTTGAAGATATCGTCAACTTGTTTTTGGCCCAGGAAACCCGCCTTGATTGTTCCATGCTGTCTCTGGAAGAGGCTATTTTGACAGGCCGCCAAAGACGGGAAAAGCCGGTTGTATTGGCTGATGTTCAGGACAACGCCGGTGCGGGTGGGACGTCTGACACCACTGGATTGCTGGCAGCCCTGATTGAGGGTGGAGTCACAAGCGTTTTGATGGGCCTATTCAATGATCCCGAAAGCGCAGAGCAAGCCCATGCGGCGGGTGAAGGTGCATTGGTCAATCTGGCTGTTGGTGCAAAATCCAACTTGGCGGGTCACGTTCCGGTCAAAGCAGAGTTTGAAGTTCTGGCATTGGGTGATGGCACATGTCGCTATACGGGTGAAATGTATGGTGGTGGCATTGCAACGCTCGGCAAGACGGCGGCCCTTCGATTGGTTGGGCACAAGGCCGAGATTGATCTTGTCGTCACAAGTATACGCAACCAATGCCTGGATCGCGCGCATTTCACGCATATTGGTTTAAATCCAACGAGTTATTCGGTGATTTGCGTGAAGAGTACAGCCCATTTCCGGGCAGATTTCGAACCTATTGCAGAAGAGGTTTTTGCGGTTTCTTCACCAGGCACCTTTCTCTGCGACCTGGAAAAAATCCCCTACACCCGTATCACCAGAAGGCTGCCCATCGCTGCTGGGTCTGCTGCTGACGACGTTCCCGACACTGTTGGCTATTCGGGTGCAACCCCGGCATAGTTCCGTGCTTTGGACATCTTTCCAATTCCGGGGTTGAACGAATTGGTGGGATCACAACATTTGTAATGTGCCGCCAGATCGGGTTTCGCGGCATACAGGTGGCCCACATTGTGTTCGGCCGGATATTCCGCGCCACGCGCATCAAACAACTTGAGCATCGCCGCCTTCAATGCCTTAGGGTCCGCCCCTTTTCGAACCACATAGTCCTGATGCATCACGTGGCACATGAAATGTCCATAATAGAGCTTGTGGACAAGCTGATTACTTATCTCGGGTGGTAGGTTTTCCAGCCAATCCTGATCATTGCGTCGCAGGGCGACGTCCAAGGCGATGATGTCCTCGACCTCATCTGCGTGAATGGCCATATAGCGCACGGCGGCCCCCGCAGCGGCGAAACGGTGCAGCCCCGCAATCTTGGCCTCACGCGCTGTGCATTCAAAGAAATCGGCGTCACGATCTTCCAGAAATCCGGGCAACCAATTGGCCGCTTCATCTATCCCGGCATCCTTCATTTTAAGGATCAGGTGATGTTCAAATCGGTCGCGGAAACCCAGCATTCTTTTGGGCAGAACTCGTGGCCACAGCGCCACTGCCATTTGCATGAAGCGGTCGGTAAAATTGCGCAGGAACGGAACCCGTCGCAACCGCACATCCACAGCCCCTTTCATGGCAAAGAACATCGGCAGGCGGTCAGTGCCTAGCTTATCGATCATCACGACCGTGTCCTTGCCATAGCGCGCAGTAATATCGAACACGTCGCGGTGCATGTATTCTGCGGACACTGGCAAGACTTTAAACTCGGACAGAATATGGCGGCGTATGGCGGCCAGATCACCGGGATCGTTGGCACCGATGTAAAACACCTTCTCAGCATCGTTCTGGGGAAAGGTATCAAGGCGCACGGCGAATACGGCCAACTTTCCAGCAGAGCCGGCGGATTCGAACAGTTTTCCCGTGTCGGCGTTGAACCGCGCAGGCGTTTGAGCATCCACATCGCGCACGATCTGCGCATAGTCACTGGCCGAGGCGCGTTTGTTAGAGGATTCTGGTGTCCGGTTGAAGGTTCCGGCGTCCAGATTGGTCAGAATTTCTTCGGGCGTCTCGCCCAGATCAATACCCAGATGATTGACCAACTCTAGATCACCCTGTTCGGTGATCCGGGCATAGACCGAAAGTTCGGTGTAAACTGGGCCGCGTTCGACCAGGGAACCTCCCGAGTTATTGCAGACTCCACCAACAATCGACGCCCCGATACAGGACGACCCAATTACCGAATGCGGCTCGCGTCCCAGCGGAGCCAGTAGTTTTTCCAGTGCGAAAAGTGTGGCACCCGGAAAGCTGACAATCTGCGCGCCGTCATTCAATGGGACCAGGGTATCCATCCGGCGAGTGTTAATCAGGACCACATCTCGGTCATAGTGGCCGGACGGGGTCGAGCCCTCGGTCAGGCCGGTGTTGGCTGCTTGCATGATGACGATTTTATCCGCCGCGACGCAGGCTTGCAGCACTCTCCACTGTTCCAACAGCGTACCCGGTCGGATGACACACAATGCCTCGCCCTCACCCGAGCGAAAGCCGCGGCAAAACCGTTCAGTCGCGCGTTTGTCGGTCAGGACATGGCGAGAGCCGACGATGGCGCGGAACGTCCCGATCAGGTCCTCATTGGTCATGCTGCGTCCCTTTGTACATTCAAAGTGGGTGCAGTGTCCCTGAACCGGACATTATTGCGGTTCAACTGGTCGATACGTGTCACACCCATCAGTTTCATATCGCGTTCAATCTCGGCCTGCATCAATCCCAACGCGCGTTCGACACCTGCCTGCCCCGCAGCGGCAAGCGGATACAAATAGTGACGCCCTACCCCAACGGCCTTTGCCCCCAGTGACAGCGCCTTCAACACATGGGTTCCGCGCTGGATACCGCTGTCCATCATCACGTCCAGCTTGTCTCCGACCGCATCGACGATCTCGGCCAGTTGGTCGAACGGCGTGCGCGACCCGTCCAACTGACGACCGCCATGGTTTGACAGGATAATCCCGGTGCACCCGATCTCGGCCGCGCGACGCGCGTCTTCAACGGTCATGATCCCTTTCAGGCAGAATTGACCGTCCCAATCCCGCACCATCTGAGCGACGTCGTCCCAGGTCATCGACGGATCCAGCATGTCGGTGAAATACCCGCCGATCGAACTGGCACCTCCACCCATGTCTACATGTTCCTCTAACTGCGGCAGGCGGAATTTCTCGTGGGTCACATAGTTGATCCCCCACATCGGCTTGATTGCGAACTGGATCATACCCCCCAACGTCAGCCGGAACGGAATCGAAAAGCCGGTGCGCAAGTCACGCTCGCGATTGCCGCCGGTGATGCTGTCGACGGTCAGCATCATGACTTCGACACCGGCCTCTTTGGCGCGCTGCATCATGGCGGCGTTCAGGCCGCGGTCCTTGTGGAAATAGAATTGATAGACTTGCGGGTTCTTGTGCTTTTGCCGCAGCTCTTCAAGCGATACGGTGCCCAGTGACGATACGCCAAACATGGTGCCGTATTTCTCGGCCGCTGCGGCCACCGCGCGTTCGCCCTGATGGTGGAACAGGCGCTGCAGTGCTGTGGGCGAACAATAGACGGGCATGTCCAGCTTTTGACCCATCACTGTGACGGACATATCAACATCCGATACCCCGCGCAGAACCGAGGGCAGCAGATCGCAGCGGTCAAACGCGTTTGTATTCTCGCGATACGTCACCTCGTCATCTGCACCGCCATCGATATAGTTGAAGATGGGCCCCGGCAGCCGCTTTTTGGCCAGCCGCCGAAAGTCATGAAAGTTGTGGCATTGGCTCAGACGCATCACGCGAACTCCTTAATAGGCGACCGAAGGCAACCAGGTGGCAAGGGTCGGCCATAAGAAGACCAGGGCCAGACCGGTAAGCTGCAGCAGCACAAAGGGAATGATCCCCTTGTAGATGTGCATCAGCTTGATCTCGGGCGGGCAGACGCCTTTTAGATAGAACAGCGCGAAACCCACGGGCGGTGTCAGGAAGCTGGTTTGCAGCGTTACCGCGACCAGGATCACGAACCACACCAGCGCGGGTTCGTCCAAAACGCCAAAGCCCGGAATGTCGATGCCAAGGCCGTTCACGATGGGGCGCATCAGGGGTAGCACGATCAGCGTGATTTCGATCCAGTCCAACACAAACCCCAGCAGGAAGACGATGAACAGAATAAAGAGGATGGTACCGTTTGCATTGAATCCGGTGGATTGCACCACATGTTCAATCAACTCGTCGCCGCCCAGTTCCCGCAGGACATACGAAAACACGGTTGCACCAAGGAAGATGGCAAAGATGTAGGCGGTGGTATTGAAGGTCGACACCAGCACGTTCCACAACTTGTGGAAGGTAAGCTTGCGATAGCCC
Organism: Ruegeria sp. BA12; assembly: GCF_056539625.1. Lineage (NCBI taxonomy): Bacteria > Pseudomonadati > Pseudomonadota > Alphaproteobacteria > Rhodobacterales > Roseobacteraceae > Ruegeria > Ruegeria sp. BA12. The sequence goes on along the minus strand of NZ_JBQFVF010000007.1, from coordinate 160,303 downwards.
AGGGCCAACAGCGTCGCGCCCAGTGCGCCGATGCCAGAGGCTTCGGTCGGCGTGGTCAAACCAGCAAAGATCGAACCCAGAACCGCAAGGATCAGCATTAGCGTCGGGATGACGGCGATCATTACGTCTTTGACCGCAGCCCAGTCGGGGGCCTTCGCGCCTTCAGGCACGGGGGCCGCGTCACGTTTCACCAGTGCGAGTATGAAGATGTATGTCAGGTAAAGGCCACCAATGATCACACCCGGGAAGACCGCGGCCATGAACAGGTCACCCACCGACAGCGCCATCTGGTCGGCCATGATCACCAGCATGATTGAGGGCGGGATCAGAATACCCAGAGTACCGGATGCCGAGACCACGCCCGCCGCAAGCGTCGGCTGGTATTTCTGTTGCATCATCGACGGCAGCGACAGCACGCCCAGCAACACCACAGATGCACCGATGATACCGGTCGAGGCCGCCAGAATGATACCGATCAGGGTAACGGTGATGGCCAATCCTCCACGCACTGTACCAAACAGGCGCTGCATCGAGGACATCAGACGTTCCGCAACACCGGATTCGTCCAGCATCAGACCCATAAAAATAAACATCGGCAACGCAACCAGAACCGCATTGGACATCGTCGCATAGACACGGTTCACAACCGCACCAAGGGTCAGATAGTCGAGCCCTGTAAAGGTGCTCTCCAACCCGGTCCACAGCATCAGATCGTTGTCGAACAGATAGGCCAGACCACAATAGGCAACGCCGACACCCGCCAGAACCCAGGCCACCGGGTACCCGGTAAACAACAGCGCGATGAAGTTCAGGAACATGGCGATGACAAGCTTTTCCTCGGTAGTTTCCACGAGGAAGGTCAAGCCGACGCAAACAGCGGCAAACACGGCCAGAACCAGCAGGATACGACGCAAAGATGCACCTTCGCGCTCTGAGGCCGGTCCATACAAAAGCGCGTGCCCATCGTGGATCAGTCGCGCAAGCGCCGCCAGTGCTAGAAGAACAAAGCTGATCGGGATTACTGCCTTGAAAGCCCAGCGGGCAGGCAGGCCGGTTGGGCTGTCCGAGCGTTCATTGACCCGGAAGCTTTCGTAGAAATAGTCGTACCCCTGATCGATCATCAGATAGATGAACGGGGTCAGCAGGGTAAGAATACCGATCACCTCGATGACCCGCTGAGCCCGGCGTGACAGCTGCATGTGCAGAACATCGACGCGCACGTGACTGTCGGTGATCAAAGCATAAGAGATGCCGATCATCGTCACGATGCCGTAGAAATGCCACTGGATCTCGTCCAACTTGGGGTAGTTCTGGCTGAGCAAATAGCGCAGAGCGACCTGGGTGAAAATTGCCCCCATCAGCAGGACATTTGCCCACATGACCACATGGCCGACAGCCTTGACGCTTGCGTCTATCGCGACCGCGATCTTCTGACGATCGGTTTCGGGATGTTCCAGGATGCCTTCATAGGCTTCGACCGGATCGGTAAGATTGTTTTGTGTGGTCATGGTCATACCTCGCTCAACAGCCCGGCGCGCGGGCAGTGAAAGGTTAGAAATTCCGAAGATCAGGAAATAGGTACCGGAGCGACGGATCACGCCGCCCCGGTTGCGTCAGTAAGGGAGATTACTGACGAGGGAGGAACGCGTTCGTTTTCCAGAGGTCGTAACCGTCGCGGAACTCGTTCATGTCGGCCAAAACCTGAGCGAAGAAGGCGTCGTTAGCGGCTTCTTCTGCTGCAACCTCATCCCAAGTTGTGCGGAAGGTATCCAGCATCTCAGGCGACCACTGTTTGATGGTGACACCGTTGTTTTCAATATTGTCGATCAGCGCAGCGTGCTGAATGGCTTCGCCTTCGGCAAAGCTGTCCGCCATCGAAGCTTTACACGCGCTTTCAATGATCGCTTTGTGCTGGTCGCTGGTTTCGTTCCAGACGTCCTTGTTGATCAGCAGTTCGAACACAGTTGCCTGCTGATGCCAGCCGGGGAAGTAGTTGTATTTCACCAGCTTGTGGAACCCCAGACGCGCGTCGATGGCAGGCATCGAAAATTCGGTAGCGTCGATCGCGCCTTTTTCCAGCGCAGGAAAGATCTCACCACCTGGCAGCAGCGAGGTCGCCACGCCCAGTTTCTGCATCACTTTGCCGCCCAGACCAAAGAAACGCATCTTCAGGCCGTTCAGGTCTTCGGGTGAATTGATCTCGGATGCGAACCAGCCCGAAGTTTCAGGCGCAATGATCGCGCAGGGCAGAACTTTGACGTTGAAGCCCGCCTGATCATACATCTCTTGGTAAAGAGTCAGGCCGTTGCCGTAATACAGCCAAGCCATGTATTCGCCCGCCTCGGGGCCAAAAGGAACGGCCGAGAACAGCGGCGCGGCAGGGATTTTACCCGCCCAATATCCGGCCGTAGTGTAGCCAGAATTGATCTTGCCGGTAGATACAGCGTCAAGAATTTCAAACGGCGGAACCAGTTTGCCTGGCTCGTAGACTTTCATCTTCAACGTACCGCCCGACATCAACTCAAGCTGTTCGGCAACGCGCGGGATCGGTGAACCCAGGCCCGGCAGCTCGGTCGAAAAGGCAATCGGGGTTTTCAGCAACAGTTTGTCTGCGGCAACCGCAGGTGCGGCCAGCAGGCTGGCAGCTACGGCGAGGCTCGTCAGGGTCTTCTTCATGAATTCTCCTCCAGGGTAGGTCGGAACATTGTCCCGATCAGCGGCGCAGGTCCCTCCCACACCATTCCGGTGGTAAACTAACTTTACCAATAAAAACCAGTCAACAACTTTATTTACCATTGGAATTAAGTCGACGTAACAACGCAGTCACCTCAGCTACAAACGTCACTCGCAAAGAAGAAAAGAAAATCGATCAAATTACGTTCAAAAACAGTCATCTGTGATACGGTGATCTACCGGATCTCACTGCTTGAATCTAAACAGATTATGGTTATATTTATTTACCAGTGATCTTTACTTAAGACATCGAACAGAGGCACAGCACCATGAGCCCCACAGCGATATTTGAACCGGTTGGACACGAATCACTGGCCGAGGCTGTTGTGTCTCAGATCGAAGATTTGATCGCCTCGGGCATCCTGAAACAGGGTCGCAAACTGCCTTCGGAACGAGACCTCGCGGAGATGCTGCGCGTTTCACGCCCGAAACTGCGCGAGGCTCTGTCTGTTCTGGAAGAGCGCGGCTTGGTCACGACGCAACATGGTGAAGGAACCTTTGTCGCGGCTCTGACAGGTCAGGCCATGATGCCGGCACTACTCGCACTTTATGAGAGACATGAGCCCGCCTTTTTCGATTATCTGGAATATCGGCGCGAACAGGAAGGCTTTGCCGCCCGCCTTGCAGCGCGCCGCGCGACAAAAGCAGATCAAGAGAGGATTGCCGAGATTTTGGTCGAAAATGAACGCGCCTGGCGTGAAAACGACACCAAAGCCTCTCAAGAGGCAGATTTTGCGCTGCACTCTGCAATCGTCGACGCCAGCCAGAACGCAACACTGATCCATATCATGGCTTCAATCTACGAACTTACGCGCAAGGGCGTATTCTACAATCGCGACTTTCTTAAGACGATCGATGGCACCGGCAAGAAGCTGCTAGATCAACATATGGAGCTTGGCCGGGCGGTAATCGACGGCGACGAGGAACGTGCAGAAAAGGCCGCAACCGACCACATCGATTTCGTCGAGGAGTCCTTTAGGTTGGGGATCGAACGCAGCCGCAGGGAAGCAATGGCTGAAAAACGCCGTCTGCTGTCGGATCAAAAACCCTCGTAGCGCTTTCAGATCATGAGGATGGGCCACACATCTTTGCCTAAGGAAAATGCGATCTGTTGCCCAAGGCAGCGCAGCCGAATATTCCGCTGCTGGTTGTTGGTGGGTCGCAACAATCGATCCCGTGGATTGCCGAACATCTGGCTCAGGCCGGAGCAAAACTGCGCGATAACAAAGTCTAGTGGATCAGCGAATTTGTCGACCGTTGTATAAAGATAGCCCTGCGCGCTTTTCAACTTCGGGCTAGTCGCATCTAGCCACCGGCGACATTCGCACTGTTCAAATAGAAGCCAAGTATTCTCATAGCTGTTCTCATATTTCGCAAATGATGGATGTCGAGCAGGGTTTTGCAAATTTTTACAATCGCAAAAATCATCTGTGACATGTCTGATCCTTCCTGACGGATGATCGATTGCGGCAACCACCATCTGAAGCTGCAAGCCCTGAATGTAAAACTGCGCGGTCCCAAAATCTTTGAGGCGGACCGGGAAGCCACGTGGCATATTGCACCTATCGAATTTTGCATTGGACCGAATGGATATGGACCAGATCAAAGCAAACCTGATCGGCGCGGGCCGGGTCGGCCAGACCTTCCTGAGCCTGTTGAACTCATTACCATATTGCCAAATTCAAGACGTCCTGAGCGCGCGTTTCGCTTCCGCTCAGGAAGCCGTTGAGAGAGCAAACGCCGGTCATGCCGTGCAAAGCATTTCCGATTTACGGCCCGCCGATCTTTGGGTCATCGCTGTCCCTGATACTCAGATAGCAGCGGTTGCCTCTGATCTGGCAACAAAGCTTTCCGCGACAGATGGCACACCAAAACCACCCATCGCCTTTCACTGCAGCGGGTATTTTGCGGCCGATGAAATGACTCGGCTGCGCGAATTGAACTGGCGTCTGGCAAGTGTCCATCCGGTTCTGTCCTTTGCAGATCCCGACAAGGCAAAGGATCAGTTCAAGGGTGCGCTATGTGGGCTGGAAGGAGACGCCGACGCCCTTGAATTCCTTCGGCCCTTGTTGGGCAATCTTGGCGCTGAATGTTTTTCGATCCGTTCCGACGCCAAAAGTCTTTATCACGCCGGGGCTGTGATTTCGAACAATTTTGCCGTGGTATTACAAGCAATTGCGCAAGAAGCATGGACGGTGGCCGGCGTTTCGGAAGGTGTTATCGCGCCACTGAACGCCAAACTGATGGAAAGCACTGCTCAGAACGTCATTGCCCTGGGCCCCCAACGCGCGTTGACCGGTCCAGCAGCCAGAGGAGACGATCAAGTTGTCACCTCGCAGGGTGAAGATGTTGCGGACTGGCACCCTGATGCTGGGGAGGTTTACCGAATTTTGAGCGACATGGCCCGGTCACTCAAAACGAGTGGCGTAACCAAATCTGATCGTTGAGTTTCGATAGTCAGCTTTCGAGAGATCGCATTGCCCCAGCAAGAACCAAAAGAAGATGGTGGAGCAGCGCGTGATCTAAAGGCCTGTTTCAAACTGCACAGGTTTTCAGTGGTTCGTCGTCGACCTGGTCAAAGTTCAGTGGTATTTTCTAACTCAGCTATGTCGGAGTGTTCTGATCGGGGAACCGTTCTCCCGGGGCAGCTTTGCTGTTGACGTCCAGTACCTCTGTCGGGCCGACATTGAAAACTTTGCGGAATGTAAAGGAAAAGGCGCTGGTACTGCCGTACCCACAATCCTGTGCCACAACACCGACGGGCGTGTTTTTGGCAAACGCCTCCAAAACACTCCTCTGGGCCGGAACCTTCCAACATTCCTGGCAGGCTATTGACCCTCAAACTGTTTCAGGCGCTGCGTCAATAAAGTCCGACCCTAGGAACATCAGTTTTCAGACCGCGAGTTAACACAGGCTTTCGGTCCAAGAGCTTCTGCAAGCTCGCGCCAGGTTGCTGATTCCTGACGATCAAAGACGTTTGCGGGTGGGATATTTCCAAACTTCTCTTCAATGCTCAGCATGAGTATCAGGCTAAGGATGGAATCGAGAAACGGGTGTGTGTTGTCGGGATCAAAACCTGCGCGCGGGACCAACCCCTCGTGACCTGCGAAGTTTCGCAACACCTCAAGCATAGGGGACAGAGGTGACTCAGACACAGTAGCAGCCTTCGGTTGCCGCGTTGGCAAACCAGATGTGTCTGTCCCCCCATTTTCCAATATTGATCTAAGCTTTTTACGATCCAATTTCCCACTGGGAAGACGCGGCAGTTCCTCTGTGTGTAAAAATCTCAATGGCGCGGCGGCGGGAAAGAAATTTTCGGTAATGGCCTGCCGCAATTCCTTTTCCAGAATGTCGACATCCTTGCGTTTGGTTTCAATGGCAATGGCAACCGCATCTGCCTCGCGAATTTGCGCGACGGTGACAAAGGCCCGCTCGATCCCTGCTACGTTTTCTGCGATTTCGGTAACGGCATTCAGCGACAGTCTACGCCCCCGGATGTTAACCACATCGTCCACTCTTCCCAATACATCTAAACTCCCGTCAGGCAGAATGGTCACCCAATCATCAAGAAGAATGGGATCCTTGAGTGGATCAAAAACCGGCTCACCTGCCTGCAAATTCTTGAAATTGCCCAGGGTCCGGTCGTAGCCAACGGCCTTGACCCGGCCAATTTCGCCGGGTTGCAAGTCGTGACCGTCTGCATTGACTGCTTTTGCACCAGCCAAGAACATTCCACCCGGAGATCCCTGATACTTGGCAAAACCTTCGGCGGGAAGCTTTCCATGTGAAACTTCAATAAACTCCGAAGCGCCGTAGGTCGCGTTTAGTTCAGCTTTGGGAAAACGCTTCACTAAATCCCTGATGAGACGCGCGCGACTCGGTTCCCCCCAGGGGTAAAAGACGAACAATCCGGGCAAAAACTCGGGTGAGAAATCGGGGTTTTGCAACATACCGTGCAATACGCTGCACGGTGCGGATAAAGCTGTGGTGGACGTTGCGACCATAAGATCACAAAGCTGCTTTAGATCGGAGAACCCGGTGATTGGAGGCAGAACAATCGTGTGCCCCCCCACAAAAGCAGGCAGTGTTTCCAGCGCAGTTGCCGTGTCCCAACGCACAACTGTTAGCAAAGTTTGCGGCCGATCATAATCGAACACCCGCATCCGCGAGGCCATGCCCGCTGCCAGGACAACGCCTTTGGGCTCGCCCGAGCTGCCAGACGTGTAAACAACATAGGCGGGACACCGAAGATCAAGGGGTGGTAAAGCCGGGGCTTCGGCAAAACTGTCTAAAAGAAAGTCCAGAGCAGCTGCGTCGCAATCGTCGCCGATGATCACAGCGTTCACATTCTCAAGCTCTGGGTTTGAAGCTATCAAACGACTCCAAAGTGAAAACGTGACAAGAACCAAATCAGGGTCAAACGCTTTCAGGCGATCGACAAGCTGTTCGTTTGAATCCTCTGGCAGACCAACGCAAAGCAGACTTCCGGTTGCCGTCGAGGCCAGTTGCGTCACAATTGCCGCAGGGCTGGCCGGTAGCAGGCACAAAACCCGGTGTTGGCACCCAAATTTACGCACGGGGTCTGAGTGATTGGGGGCAATATCCTGAAAATGCAACAACATGCTGGACATGCGCAAACACAGGCTTGCCAAAACCCCATAGGTGATAAACCCAGACGCGGTTTGAATAGCGACATGGTCCGGGTCATGATTGGATAGCCAACACAACTTACTACGGCGCACCGTGTCGCTGCGCGTCCAGGTTTCCAAATCAACCAGTTCGCGCCTTGGCATTGCTCCTCCGTAAGCGGCGATCAAGTGCCGCTGAACCGGCATTTTCTGTGTCAAAACAAAGCTTCGGCAAGTGCGGGCCAGTTGCTGGGTAAGCCACAACCGCTGAACCAGATTTGAACCCGAACGAGGCGGCAGTTTGAGCGGGACGAGGTCAATGACCGGCACGCCATCCTCGTCAATCCATGTCGCAGCAAAGCAGACCTCCGCACCGCTGGAAATCGCAAGTTGCGCCGGAAATCCGGGCAGTTTGCCGGGGCGTAAAAGCCACGGTACCAACAACCGTTTGCCGGGGGCTCTTTCTCCGTCGAAGTATATTTGAAGCACTCCGCCCGCCCGCAAATGGTCCAGGTATCGGTTTGAGTAGGAATTGCGTTTCGTCACCCGCCGACCCGATAAAGTGATGTCGTAGCCTTCGCGACGCGCGGCGGTCAGAAAGTCCGAGGGTTCAGCAGGGTCGCCAGCTTCGGGTGCAACCTCGACAAGTGTTTGTACCGGCTTCCCCATTCCCGCCAACGCGACTTGCAAACGTCTTGAAGCGAAAGTCAGGTTCTGAGAGTGAGGCGAGTACACTACGATCCCGCTGGTGTTTTCAGCATTTTTTTCCAGCCAGGATTTTGCCCGATCGGTAAGCGCAGAGCCGACACCGTATGCTACCCCTTTCGACGAGGTTGCATAGTCCTGATCTGCTGGAAATGCGGTGGGCATTGATTCTGGACCAACCACGCGCACACCCTGAGTTTTCGCCGCCTCAATCAATAGATCATTTCCAAACGACACCCAACCCCTCGCAAGGCGTAACAGTTTGTCGAACAACCGCTTCTTGGCCGCGTTCTTTTTTGGCGGAGATATTCGACCCGACATCGCACGAGTAAGCGATGCTTCGACATGATAGGTTTTACCGTCTGAGATTGCCTCATCTAGCGCGTTAACCAGATGCTTTTCATCGACCCAATGCCAGTGTGAAAAAATCACGAAACGCGCCATTGGCGGAAGGGGCGATGCAGAAAAAATCAGCGTGGATTTGTAGCTGGCATCCAAACCATCGTTCAGAAAAACAACCAATGACAGGGCGCGCTGGGGATCATTAAAATGTCGCAAAGCAACGCATCGATATCTGAAGTGTTCCCTGCTTCGTTGGCCAAAAGGGCATTCACAATTTCCTGGTTAGCTGTTCGCCACTCCGTTTCAAAAGGTTGTTCAGAGCCGGGTTTTCCAACCGAAGCTTCGCCAGGACGGCCCGCCAGCCTGTGACCGCATTCCGAAATTGGATCCCCAGTCTCGTGCCTGATTAAGCGTGTCCTAAGCGGTTCATATTTCTCACGCAGTTCGGTCTTATTTTGCGTCAACAATTTGCGCGCGCTATCGAAGGCGCGCAAGCCAATAAGGCTTTGAACTCTTTGCACAATACGATCGGAGTTATCATCCGGCGTGCCGACAATCGCCTTGTTCACCACATTTGGGTATTGGTCGTTCAACGAGCCCGCTGCATCGTCAATTGCCTGTGACAATTTCCAACGGGGGACTTTTGCAAGACCCACATCCCGCATTGATTTCAGAACAAGTCGGCCCAACCTTCTGCGCGGTGTTGCGCCAAACAAAAAAAGCAACCAACCGACTGCGCAAATCTGGTTTTGTCGTACCTGGTAACCGAAATCTGGGCTGGAGAGGTTTGAATTTGGGTATTCAGGCGAAGTCTCTGCTTGCCGATCCAAACCCACGGCAATTGCGCACAGGATTTTTTCTAACGTACTCGCGCTGCCATCATTCGGCGTCATCTGACTTTTCCTGCCCCAAATTAGCTGTTTGGTCGCGATCCCTTTTCAAACCCTTGGTTTCCGCTCTGAAGCTAAGTCTTATTGCGTCGTCAGCCGGGGTCAAATGTGAAAAAAGCACAGACTGCGACCTACGACACCGGCTGGGGCCTTCTGCAAAGTGCATTGGGGCAAGGTAAGCTTTTCCCAGCCCCAACATTTTGCACGTATCAGTCGTTTTGTGCTTCTTAGACGAATAGGTTAGCGTCAAAAGACGACCTACACGCCAGATTTAACCCGCGTCCACATGCGCGTCACGAAACGCTGCATCTCAGCGTCCCAAGGCATCTTCATATAGAGGTTCTTCATCCCTTCTTCAGACGGATAGAGGCCCGGGTCATTCAAAATCGCTTCGTTCAGAAACTCTTGCGACGCAAGGTTTCCGTTTGCATACCAAACATAGTTTGAAATTGCGGCCGCGTTTTCTGGCTCCATCAGGAAGTTGATGAACTTATGGGCCAGTTCCGGATGAGGGGCATCCGCAGGGATCGCGATCTGGTCGAACCACATGCCCGAACCTTCTCGGAAAGCGCTATACTCAATTACAATCCCGTTTCCGGATTCGGCGGCCCGGCTTCGGGCTTGCAGGCCATCACCTGACCAGGCCATTGAAACGCACACTTCACCGGTCGCAAGGTCCGAGATATAGCCTGTCGAATTGAATTTCCTGACATAAGGACGAACCGCGTTAAGAACCGGTTCAGCTTTTGCGATAACATCGAGATCGCGCGTATTCGGATCCTCTCCGACATAGGTCAGGGCAGCGGGGATAAGCTCGGACGGAGCATCCAGAAAATTCACGCCACAATCGGACAGCTTGGACACATACTCCGGGTTAAACAGCAGCTCCATCGAATCCAGTGGGATATCGTCACCAAGCGCCTCGCGAACTTTTTCGACATTCACAGCAATGCCCGTTGAACCCCACATATAGTTAACTGAGTAGCTATTCTCCGGATCGAAGGTCGCGGTTCGTTGCTCGATAGCATCCCACAGGTTAACCGAGTTGGGCAGCTGGGCTTTGTCGAGCGGTTGGAAGACACCGGCTTCTATCTGACGTTGCAAAAACGTGCCCGAGGGAAACACGACGTCATAACCAGACTTGCCTGCAAGCATTTTGGTTTCAAGCAAGTCATTGGAATCGAAGTTATCGTAGACGACTTCGACCCCCGTTTCGGTGGTGAATTTCTGCAGCAGAGACTCGTCGATATAGTCAGCCCAATTGTAAACATAGACCTTTTCCTCAGCGTACAGCGCGGTTGTGAAAAGCAAGGTCATCGACGCAGCCGTCAATATAGATTTCATTGTGTACTCCTAGGGCTTTGCAACATGTTCCCGGTGGGTTGTGAGAAACGCGGTTCACCCGTCTTATGGTCATGAGGCAGATCCAACAAGCCTGAAGTTAAAGCTGAGCCTTACCAAAGGACGTATCACCACCCCAGTTAGTGCACCCCTTAAACAACAGGAATGTTGCACCCATAGCGTCAAACGACGTGGTGAGAATGAAGAGAAACTTGCCGCGATACTTGATCAGGTATTACTTGCCTCTGACTTCGGAGATGGTTGTCTCGCCGAGACGGTCGACTAGGCTTTGCTCGATCTCCTTCATGATACTCGAAACGCGACGGTGCAACGCATGTTCCACTGAACATTTGGGGGCATGGTCTTCTCTGCCAGAGGCGATCAGACTTTCGTCCAACGCAAGATACACATCCGCCAGGGTTATGCTGTCTGGTTCGCGTGCCAGACTCCACCCTCCTGCGTGGCCTTTTTCCGAAGTTAACAGACCCGCGTCACGAAGCCGTCCCAAGACGCGGCGTACCACCACCGGGTTCGTCCCTGAATGCTCGGCGATATCCGCAGATGTACGCTTACGATTCGGATCTCCGGCCATGTGGCCGAGCGTGTGCAGGGCGAGGGATAGGCGGCTATTGCGCTTCATTTGTCGTTCTTCTCCAGGCAGATATCACACGTAACAATAACTGTTGCATTCGTCTAGTAACTGCGTAAGTTACGTGAATCTCAATGCGCCATTCGGAGCAACCCATGTCAGATACCCGACTTCCTGTCACCGTCCTTTCCGGCTTCTTAGGGGCGGGCAAGACCACCCTTTTGAACCGAATCCTGAACAACCGCGAAGGACGTCGGGTCGCGGTTATCGTCAACGATATGTCCGAGGTGAATATCGACGCCGATCTGGTACGGGCCGATACCGAACTCAGCCGGACGGATGAAACTCTGGTAGAAATGTCGAATGGCTGCATCTGTTGTACCCTTCGGGACGATCTTTTGGAGGAAGTCCGGCGCCTCGCTGCGGAAGGACGTTTTGACTACCTGCTTATTGAATCCACAGGCATTTCCGAACCATTGCCTGTGGCAGCAACTTTCGATTTCCGGGATGAAGCGGGCGACAGCTTGTCGGACGTGGCGCGGCTCGACACCATGGTAACGGTTGTCGATGCGGTGAACTTGCTGAACGATTTCTCGTCCCACGATTTCCTACGAGACCGAGGCGAAACGATGGGAGAGGAAGACGAGCGAACTCTGGTCCACTTGCTTACGGATCAAATAGAATTCTCTGATGTGGTGATCCTGAACAAGGTTGATGATGCGGGGTCAGAAAAAGTTGATGCGGCCCGCAAGATCATCCGCAGTCTGAATGCAGATGCCGAGATCATCGAGACCAACCATTCGGAAGTTGCCGCAGAAAAGATCCTGGACACCGGCCTGTTTAACTTCGAGCAAGCCCATGAACACCCAATGTGGGCAAAGGAACTGTACGGCTTTGCCGACCATGTGCCTGAGACTGAGGAATACGGGGTTGCGTCATACGTTTACCGGGCGCGACTTCCGTTCGTTCCCGAACGCATTTTGGACGTTCTCAACGGTGATCTGCCAGGGGTGATCCGGGCCAAAGGCCACTTTTGGATTTCGACACGCCCCGATTGGGTGGCTGAATTTTCACTCGCCGGCGCATTGTCCAGCGTCAAACCACTCGGCACCTGGTGGGCATCAGTTCCCGAAGAGCGACGCCCCGCACATGACAGCGCCCGCACCTATATGCAGGCCCACTGGCAAGAGCCGTGGGGCGACCGCCGTCAAGAGATCGTTTTCATCGGTGCCGGGATCGACTGGCAAAGTTTGAAGGCACGATTGGACAATTGCCTTATTCCAGCAGTCACGGCGGCAGGGCCCGACAATTTGCCGGACCTGCCGGACCCCTTTCCGATTTGGCGCCGGGCAGAGGATGCCGCATGAACTTCGTTAGAAAGCCAGTGGAAGACAAAGTCACCGGTGTGAGCTTCGCAGATAATCCGTCTGCACTCCGCACTTTTGCACAGCCAAACTGTGCCGCTTTGATTTGGCGCCGGCGAACCCCGCCGGATATGCAAAGCTGGCTTGACCAACTTGATCCCAAGGCTCTGCCAAGTGGGCGATTCATTCTTCCACCAAGCACCGTTAAGACGACCGTGGGGCAACTCTGCGATATCTCCGGCATGCCTAACGGGACTGAAAGAGCGTGGCTTCAAGATGATATCGCTTCTCTGGCCGACATTTTCTGTGAACTGATGAACGCCAACTTCTTGCGGCTGCGGCTGGATGTTGTCACCACCAATGCTTGCCGTAAATTTCATACCGATGCTGTCACCGCCCGGTTGGTCTGCACCTATCGTGGCACTGGAACACAATACGGCACCTCGACTGATGGAAAGGATCCCGCGCTTGTGTTTACCGTTCAGACCGGCGCTCCGATCCTGCTACGGGGAACACTCTGGCCCGAGCGCCCATCGTCAGGGGTGGTGCATCGCTCGCCTCCGATCGAAGGTACCAGTGAATCCCGTCTCGTCTTGGTTTTGGACCCAGTGGAAAATCCGGAAACCGAAGCATGAGACGTAACCTCGGGCAATGCAGCTTGCGCCGCAAGCATCGATCAACCGATCCGATGGATGTGTTTGACGGCCTTCCAGCCCCGTTGCGACAGTGGTTGTCAGAAGCTGCATTGCCATGGTCCCCGGTATCCGCGCGCCGCATCTGGTCAAAATCGCGGGCCAAGGGGCTTTCATCAGAAGAAACGCTCGTGTCACTCAGCCAGGCCGAAGCCCGAACGCTCGCGCGTGACCGGCAATCGACTGTTTTCAAATTAAATTCTCAAACATGAAGGAAAAAATGCCACCTCTAACACAGTATGCTGTCGCGACCCATGCGACACTGGGTGCCGCACTTGCAGCGAAAACGCATGCGGCAGACTTCGAAACCCTGAGCGTTTGAGTTCCGATCGAAAAGTTGTTGTTTCAAATCGTGATTGACATGGCCCCCAGTCTAAGACAAGCAAGGGCCAGATGGTTCCCGATGGTGCGCCCAAGGGATGAAAAGGGAATACGGTGCGGTTCGCCACTTTGGCGCCAAATCCGTGACTGCCCCCGCAACTGTAAGCGGTGAGCGACGCCAAAATCCACTGGTCATTGGGCCGGGAAGGATGGCCAAGCATCGACCCGCAAGTCAGGAGACCTGCCATCACATGTTCAACCAACCCGGGGCGGGGCGTCCTGGAAGGAGGCTTTGATGGCACGTCTGAAACGTGTGTACATGATCGGCACCTTCTGTCCGCGCTTGGCTTCAAGCGGAGCGGACTATGCCGGAAACACCTGACCATTTCCTTCTGATCTGCTCGACCTGTACCGGCGCATTGTCTGTTGATGTCATGCGCAATGCGTTGATCGGCAGGTTGCCAACCGGGTTCGCAGTGCGCACCGTTACCTGCATGGCGGGCTGCGCGCGACCAACGGCCGTCGGATTTCAGGCTGTCGGAAAAGCACACTACCTGTTCGGCGATATTGAAACTGCCGAAGATGTCGACGCGCTGGCGGAATTCGCACATCAGTACCGCAACGTCGCAGACGGTTGGACCAACGCGACGGCCCGGCCGCAACCACTATTTACAAAAACCCTTTCTCGTTTGCCTCGAATTCAATTGGAGGAGCCATCATGACGACCTCATCTTTTCTGGTTGCGCGTGATCTCGAATATTATGCGCTCAATGGTGACGTTCTTCTGCAAGGCGTCTCGTTTGAATTGGCCGAGGGCGCGATACTGGCAATTGCCGGTCCAAATGGGGCAGGAAAAACCACGCTTTTGAACCTTCTGTGCGGGGCGGCTGAGATTGTATTGGGCAATGTATTGGTCAAGGAACGCAGCCTGAAACATATGCCCGCAATGGAACGCGCCCGCATGATCGCTGTTGTGGGCCAGCAAGAACAACCGGATGGCAGGTTGCTACTGCGGGACTATGTTGCCATGGGCCAGATTCCGATCTGGGCCGACCGTTCGGCGGATGAACATGCCAGAGAACTTAACAGAATCCTTGAACTGACCGACCTTGGCGCGCTGGCAGACAAGCGCATGGCGGTACTGTCCGGGGGCGAACGTCAACGCGCGCATATCGCCCGGGCACTGGCACAGAACCCATCGTTGTTGTTCCTGGATGAGCCGACCAACCATCTCGATCCGGATGCCAAGGGTCGGATGCTGTCTCTGGTCGCCGAACTCGGCATCACGGTTGTGATGATTGTCCATGATCTTGTCATGATCCCGGAATTCGCCACCCACGTGGCCCTGATGAAATCAACGCGGCTGACGGGATTTGGCCCCGTGGCCGAAGTGCTGACCCCCGAGCGGGTCCGCGATACTTTTGGCGTTGAATACCTGTGTTTTCACCACGAAGGCCGCGTGATTCCAGCGCTGGATATCCGAAAATCCACAATCTCAACCTAAACCAAGGAACATTCCCCAATGAAACACATCTGGTCCGTGGCGCTGTTCACAGCCATGGCAGGCGGCGCGTCCGCCCACGAGGTCACCGTCGACAACTGCGGAGCGCCGCTGGTGTTCGAAGCCCAGCCAGAGCGTCTGGTTGTGCATGACATGAACATGACCGATATGGCCTTCGCGTTGGGCCTGCAGGACAAGATCGTCGGTCTGACCGGCATCACCGGCTGGTACAAAACCAGCCCGGAATTCGACACCCTGCGCGGCGATATCCCCGAACTGGCACCGAAATACCCAACGGTCGAAAACCTTGTTGCCGTGGAACCCGACCTGTTCTTTGCTGGCTGGTATTACGGCATGAAGCCGGGCGGAGATGTGACCCCGGATACGCTGGAGCCCTTTGGTATCAAGACCATGATCCTGACCGAAAGCTGTGTGCATCTGGACAAGGATCGCCCCGAAGCCAGCATGGACCTGCTGTTCAATGACGTCCTGCGCCTGGGTCAGGTCATGCACGTTGAAGACAAGGCCGAGGCGCTGGTCACGGGCTGGAAAGACGAACTCTCAGTGATCGAAGCGCAGACTGCCGACCTGGCGAAACCCCGCGTTTTCTTGCTGGACGGCCCGGCGGACGCGCCATTCACCGCAGGTAAGTTCGCCATCCCCGATGCTATGATTGCTGCCGCGGGTGGTGAAAACGTGACCCACGACATGGAAACAAGCTGGGGCCGAACCTCGTGGGAGGCGGTCGCCGCCGCAAACCCGGAATTCCTTGTGCTGCTTGATTATCAAACGGGCAATGGCGCTGCGGACACGTTCAAATTTTTGCAGGAACATCCAGTGATGTCGCAGACTGAAGCCGTGAAAAACGAGCGCTGGATCGGTTTGCGGTACGAGGAATTGACCCCCGGACCGGCAAATATCGAAGCGATTTCGAAAATGGCCCAGGCCATGCATCCAGGCCTCAACTGATATGGGCCGACTGGGCCTGACACTTGTGCTGGGGGCGGTCATGTTGGCCGCCCTCTTACTGATGTCCACCATCTATGGCACCACATCCATCCCTGTCACGGACACGGTCACGGCGATCTTGCTGGGAACGGGGCTGATTGAAGGAGAGATGTCGCCGCTGCACCGGATCGTCTTTGACCTGCGCCTGCCGCGCGCCTTGTTCGCGGCCGTGATCGGGGCTGGTTTGGGCATTGTCGGTGTGGTTTTGCAAACCACAACGCGCAACGACTTGGCCGACCCGTTTTTGTTTGGCCTGTCCTCGGGCGCGGCGGCAGGTGCCGTGTTCGTCATCACAGTGACCGGGGATATTCTGGGTTTTTGGACCTTACCGCTGGCCGCGTTTTGCGGAGGGCTTGTGGCGTCGGGTATCGTGCTGGCACTGGTTCACGGGTTGCGTACAAGCGCGCCCGAGAAACTGATATTGGCCGGTTTGGCCGTGTCCTTCTTGTTCTCTGCAATCACCAACTATCTAATTTTCGCAGGCGACAGCCGCGCCGCGCATTCGGTGATCTTCTGGATGCTGGGCGGTCTGGGCCTAGCCCGGTGGGAGACGTTCCCGCTGGTCTGCGCCGGATTGCTGCTTATTTTGGCCTACGCGCTCTATCGCGCCCGCTGGCTAGACGCATTGCTGACCGGAGACCTGACAGCTGCAACGCTGGGCGTGCCGGTGCAGGGGCTGCGGTTCAGCATGTTCTTTGTCGCGGCCCTCGCAACAGCTGTGTTCGTCTCGGTGGCTGGCGTGATCGGTTTCGTCGGCTTGATGGTCCCTCATATCGCCCGTGGGATCGCAGGGCCGTTGCACCGGCATCTATTACCCACTGCAGCGATTGTCGGGGCGGCCTTGCTGACAGGTTCAGATATTCTCAGCCGCCTTTTGCTGGCTCCGCAAGAACTGCCCGTTGGGATCGTTACCACCTCGATTGGTTCCGTTTTCGTGTTCCTGCTTCTGTTCAGAACATCGAGAAGCCAGCGGTAGCTTTTAAGGCCGCTGACCAACCGACCCGGGCAAGATTAAAGCTTTTGCCCGACCTGCTGAGGGATGCGCATTATTCCACCAACAATTCAATTTGTTTCAATGACCTCACAGATACGGAAAATTCTGTCTCGCGCTTGTCAGCGGGTGTGATCCAAATCGCGCGCAGGCTTACTAGTTCACTCGGATCGGCGCCTTTAAGTGTTGTGAACGCCGCGTGAGGTTACCTTGCGGCAAAGCAGGTCAGTGAAACAACTACAGGAGCCCGCTTCGACATGAATATGGCAGAGTTTTCAGGAGCAGCCTTTCAATTGCTTGAAATACTTACGTACTCTTTTGTCCTTTGTGTCGGCCTGGCGGCGCTTTGGGTTGTGGTTTTATATGTTCGCGACCGGACGCAAACCGAAAGCACGCTGCGCCGCAACTACCCGGTCATTGCGCGGTTCCGTTACGGGTTCGAACATGTCGGTGAGTTTCTGCGGCAGTATTTCTTTGCACTAGACCGAGAGGAGATGCCGTTCAACCGGGCGGAACGATCCTGGGTTTACCGGGCGGCCAAGGATGTGGATTCCACTGTCGCCTTCGGATCAAGCCGGGATTTGAAGCCGTCGGGAACCGTGTTCTTCGCCAACTGTCCATTTCCAACGCTGGAGAAAGACGCCGAGGAACCCGCCGAGGTCGAAATCGGACCTTTTGCGCGTCATCCCTATAAGACCAGTTCGATTTTCAACATCTCGGGCATGAGTTATGGAGCCATCTCAATCCCGGCGGTGCGTGCCCTGTCTTTGGGTGCAAAAAAAGCGGGAATCTGGATGAACACGGGCGAAGGCGGGCTGTCGCCATATCATCTGGAAGGCGGCGCCGACATCGTCTTTCAGATCGGAACCGGCAAATTCGGCGTTCGTAAACCCGAAGGCGGGTTTGACGAGGACAAGCTGCGCGAGGTTGCGGCGCATGATGCCGTCAAGATGTTCGAGATCAAACTAAGTCAGGGGGCAAAACCCGGCAAAGGCGGTATTCTGCCCGGCGTCAAAGTCACCGAAGAGATTGCCGAAATCCGGGGGATCGAACCCGGGCAGGACGCGATCAGCCCGAACCGGCATCCTGATATCGACAGCGTTAACGATCTGCTGGACATGATCGCCTTTGTGCGGGAAGTTACTGGCAAGCCGGTGGGCTTCAAGGCGGTGATCGGCGCGCAAGGATTCTTTGAAGACCTCTGTGCTGAAATTCTGCGGCGCGGTGTTGAAAGCGCCCCGGATTTCGTGACCATCGACAGCGCCGATGGTGGCACAGGCGCAGCCCCCATGAGCCTGATCGACAATATGGGGATGCCGATACGCGAAAGCTTGCCTCTGGTCATTGATGTGCTGAAGGCGCATGGTCTGCGCGACCGGGTCAAGGTCTGCGCCAGCGGCAAGATGATCAACCCGTCCGAAGTGGCCTGGGCCTATTGCGCAGGGGCCGATTTTGTCAACTCGGCCCGCGGGTTCATGTTTGCCCTGGGCTGCATTCAGGCATTGCAGTGCAACAAAAACACTTGCCCAACCGGGATCACCACTCACAATCGCAAGCTGCAATTTGGGTTGGACCCGGCCAATAAATCGGAACGCGTGGCCAGCTATGCAATGAACATGAAGAAAGAGATCGGCATTATCGCCCATAGCTGCGGTGTGGCTGAACCCCGACTTCTCAGGCGACACCACGCGCGGTTGGTACTGGAAAACGGCCGCTCTTTACCGATGAGCGAGCTTTATCCCGAACCGCAACAGGTGGCGGCGGCTGAATAACCCGCAATTGCTGTCTATAGTTTCCTTCAAACCCCATTTAGGTGAGTGTTTCCATGTCTGCCAAATCTACTCCGACCAAAGCCTCTGACCTGCTTGTTGCCGCCCTCGAAGCCGAAGGGGTCACCCGAGTTTTTGCTGTGCCTGGCGAAGAAAACCTTGATGTTCTTGAGTCGCTGCGCACGTCGTCCATCGAATTGGTGTTGACGCGCCACGAACAGGGCGCGGCCTTTATGGCGGCCACCTATGGCCGTTTGACCGGAAAGGCAGGTGTCTGCATGGCGACGCTGGGACCGGGGGCGACAAACTTCGCAACTCCAGCTGCATATGCCCATTTGGGGGGGATGCCCCTGATTATGATTACCGGGCAAAAGCCGATCAAGAAGTCCAAACAGGGGCAATTTCAAATCATCGATGTGGTCGGTCTGTTTGATCCGATCTGCAAGATGTCTAAGCAGATCGTGCATGGCAACACGATCCCTGCCCTGATCCGCGAGGCGTTCCGCGTGGCCGAGGAAGAGCGCCCCGGCGCGGTATTGCTGGAACTGCCAGAAGATATTGCGGCAGAAGCCACCGATGCACCAGTTCTGCAGCCTCATCCGCGCCACTATGCTGTGGCGGATCATACGGTTTTGCAGGAAGCCGCTGAACTGATCCGATCGGCAAAGATGCCCCTGCTTTTGCTGGGGGCCGGGGCCAATCGCAAGGACGCGCGCAAAGCGCTCAGCCGGTTTGTGGCAGACACTCAGATCCCATTCTTTGACACACAAATGGGCAAAGGTGTCATTGATGAACGGTCTGAGCTGTTCATGGGAACGGCTGCGTTAAGCGACGGCGACTATCTGCACTGCGCCATCGACCGGGCCGACCTGATCATCAATGTCGGCCATGATGTCGTGGAAAAGCCTCCTTTCTTTATGGAAGAGGGCGGCACCAAGGTCATTCATGTGAACTACAAGGCGGCGCAGGTCGATCAGGTCTATTTCCCGCAGATCGAGGTTGTCGGCGATCTGGCCAAATCAATCACGCGCCTGGCCGAAATCCTCGACGGTCCGCTGGAGTTTGATGACAGCTATTTCCGGCTTGTGCGCGAGGAGACGGAAAAACACACATCCGAAGGGGCCGATGATCCGCGCTTTCCGATCATCCCGCAGCGTATCGTTGCCGACACCCGCAAGGTGATGGGTGACAGCGATATAATCGCGCTGGACAACGGCATCTACAAGATCTGGTATGCCCGAAACTATAAAGCGTATGAGCCCAACACCGTGCTGCTGGACAACGCGCTGGCGACGATGGGGGCGGGGTTGCCCTCGGCGATGATGGCGGCGATGCAGTATCCTGACCGCCGGGTCATGGCGATCTGTGGCGATGGTGGATTCATGATGAACAGTCAGGAACTGGAAACCGCCGTGCGGCTGGGGTTGAATCTGGTGGTGACCGTGCTGAATGATGGCTCTTACGGAATGATCCGCTGGAAACAGGCTCATGCAGGGTTTGACGATTGGGGATTGGAATTCAACAATCCCGATTTTGTGCAATACGCCAACAGCTATGGCGCAACCGGCCACCGCGTCGAACGCACCGAAGACTTGGTTCCGACATTCGAGGCCGCCTTTGCATCGGGTGGCGTGCATCTGATCGACGTACCTGTCGATTACAGCGAAAACCAGCGCGTCCTGATCGAAGAACTGGAAGCCAAGGTATGCCTGATATGAGTACCAGCCTGGATGTCGTGAACCCATTCAGCCTTGAGAAAATAGGCGCGATTGACCTGCGAACATGGGACGAGATCGAGCCGATGCTGGATCGTGCTCACTCTCTGTTTCGGGACAGGTCCGCGTGGTTGCCCGCCTATCATCGGATTGAAATTCTGGAAAAAACCGCTGCTCTGATGTGGGCCCGGTTCGACGAATTGGCGCATCTGATCGCCGATGAAGGTGGCAAACCCTTGATTGATGCGCGGGTCGAGGTGACGCGCGCCATAGATGGGGTGGGTTTGTGCATCCACGAGATCGGGCAGATGTCCGGGCGCGAAATCCCGATGGACCTGACCGCCGCCGGAGCCGGGCGCTTGGCATTTACGACCCGCGAACCCATCGGGGTGGTTGTGGCAGCCAGCGCGTTCAATCACCCGCTGAACCTGATTGTGCATCAGGTCGCCCCTGCTGTGGCAACCGGGTGCCCGGTGCTGGTGAAGCCAGCCCTCGACACGCCTCTGTCCTGCAAGGTCTTTGTCGACATGCTGCACGAGGCTGGCCTGCCGCAGGAATTCTGTCATTTCGTAGCCTGCGACAATGCAGTGGCGGAACAGTTGATCACCGACCCGCGCACGGCTTTCTTTACCTTCATCGGATCAGCCCGTGTGGGGTGGATGCTGCGATCCAAACTGGCACCGGGTACACGCTGCGCATTGGAACATGGCGGTGCCGCACCGGTGATTGTGGACACCGATGCCGATCTGGACGCAATGATCCCGGTTTTGTCGAAGGGCGGGTTTTATCATTCCGGGCAGGTCTGCGTTTCGACACAGCGGGTCTTTGCGCCAATGGATATGGCCGAAGAGGTCGCCACGCAACTGGCCGAGGCTGCATCTCAGCTAAAGGTTGGAAACGCCACTGATGAAACGGTTGATTGCGGTCCACTGATCCGTCCGGGCGAAGTTGACAGGGTTGCAGAATGGGTAGACGAGGCAATCGCTGGCGGCGCGCGCGTTCTGACCGGCGGTAAACGGTTGGGGCCGACAACCTACGCGCCCACCGTATTGCTGAACCCTCCGGCGGATGCCAAAGTCTCGACGCTGGAAATTTTCGGACCCGTTATCTGTGTTTATGGCTATGATACTTTCGATGGCGCAGTTGAGGCCGCGAACGCATTGCCTTTCGCCTTCCAGTCTGCGGTTTTCACCCAGTCACTGGATCGCGCGCTGACGGCGGTACGCACGCTGGATGCCACGGCGGTCATGGTCAATGACCATACGGCCTTTCGGGTTGACTGGATGCCCTTCGCAGGCCGCCGCCAATCCGGTTACAACACCGGCGGGATCAGATACACGATGCACGACATGACACAGGATAAAATGGCAATTATCCGGCTGCCTCAGGATAAGTGACGGCCCTGTATATCCCGGTTCTGGCTCCATTCACTGCAAGGTATCTCCCTTTCAGGTCAGCGGGCGTTGGTTGAATTGAAAATCCACGCTCGAATTGGTTCAGTGCCAGTCCAACTGACGCGCCCTATTGTTTGACCCGTAGGGTAGTTAGGTTTGAATAAGTGCAGCTGCTTCGCCAACCGTATACGCTTTCATTTATTGCCGACATGACGCGCGCGGACAGTTTCCAAAAGGGGGCGCGGGTTATTGTATCGATCAATCGCACCGTTGCGCACAAAGTAACCACGATCGACATCGGCAAGGGTATCGCAAAACACCCGCGTGTTTTTAAGCATTGCGCTGGTTCCCATTGCCTCAAGGACCCGGGCGTTGGTCGCGTCATCATCCCTATGGGGAATGGCAGGGTTGTCTCCGGCGACGCGCAGATGCACCGATGCTTTCAAGCCGTGGGGCGTAACCACCCGATCTGCGGCTTCTAATCTATCCGCAACCGGCTCGGTGTTGCCCAGCCGGAACACAGCACCCGCAAGTCCGCAGGAATTCGGAAGGGTCTCTAGAATTTCTATCTGGTGCCTGTCCTGTGTATCGAACCCGTGATTTATCACATGAAAATACGTACCATCAGCTTTGATATCCTCTTTCGTGCGCATCCGGGAAATGTAGATTGGCAAGCCGGTTTTTTCGTATGCCTTAGACAGCGCATCAACAGATCCCTCCACGTCGCGCCAATTCAACGTGATCTCCCAATCAAACAAGTTGTCAGCGACGGACGCGATCAAATTCAGGTGGTTTTCAGGAATACTGTAACCAAACAACGTGATGCGAAATCCAAGATGTTTCAGAAGGCCGATCCGGGCGCGGCGCACAGGGTCCAGAAGATCATGCAGAGGGAGACGCACGTCCCGGATGCCCATCTCTTGCAGCGCCAGAAGATGATAGTCATTGCGAACCGGTTTGCGATCGAATTCGTCCAAGCCACCGCTGGGAGGCACCTCTGATATCTCCGCCCAATTCTTACGAAGGTCAAAGCCTATCAGTGGCCGGGTGTTTTCCCTTGGGTCAGGGGCCAAAGGCTGCAGATCGCCGGTTGGTTTTTCACCGGGTGCCAGCTCTGCTCCGTTGGTACGCACAAACTTCGTGACGTGGCCGTTTTCATAAACACTCACCAAAAAATAACCCAGTTTCGCAGCGTCATTGCGACCGAATTCACTGCCTTCCGGTGGAATTGCCCTCAGCATTTCTGAATAGTCCTGCCGGACAAAGCTGGTCGCTGGCGCCAGGTAAAAATCCGTCTCGCTATAACGATCGTACCAGAAGTTGTGGGCGTGACCTGAAAACATGGCCTCGATCCCATGCTTTTCGAGCAGCCCCAACAGCCATCCCCTACCCGGCTGATCGGTATTGTCATAGTGGTCAAGTTCGTCGGGATAACACAAGTAGGCCGGGTGGTGCAGCATGAGCATAATTCGTTGCCCTTGCGCCGCGGCTAGCTCGTTTTCAACCCAACGTCTTTGATCCGCTTCATCCTGCAGCCCGGAATTGATCAATTGCGCGTTCAGCAGAAGAAAACGCACCCCACCCTTTTCGAAGCTGTGGTATTGGGCGCCAAACTCCTTTTCCCACGCTTCGATCATTTTAGGCGTGGTGGGGCTTGCTGGCCCGCCACTGATTGGCGTGTCGCCGATATCGTGGTTTCCCGGCAGCACATGGATTGGCATCGTCAGGTCCGACACAATTGCGCGGTAAGCTTCGGCGGCCTGCGCAAACAGCTCTCCAGTCTCAGGCACGGGGTGAAGCAGATCACCGAGGTGGACAACAAAGTCCACCTCTCTGCGGTTGATATCTGCGACTACAAAACGAAACCGGCGATTGGCGCGGGCGTTCACGGGAAAGGGCGAGTTGCAGCGATCTTCGTCTGGATTGACATGGGTGTCCGAGATCACCGCAAAGCTGTAGACAAAGTGGCCCAGACCGGCCTTTCCCGTATTAACCATGATGTCTTCCTTGTATCTCGGGATTATCCGCCAGTGGTCAGAACCGATGCCTGCCCTGTGCGTGAGGCACGAATGCGGGATCGGATCAGTACAAAGATCGACAACGCTGTCAGCAGCCAGAACAGCCAGCAAATCGCGTTTCTGACAAAAATTGAAAGACTCCCATCAGACAACAACAGTGATTGACGGAAGTTGTCCTCAAGAAGCGGTCCTAGAACGAAAGCGATCAAAAACGGCGCGACCGGGATATCAAGCCGCATCATGGCGAATCCAACAAGACCCATGCACAGCATTACCAAGATATCGAACAGGTTGTTGTTCACCGCATAGGCACCATAAACACATAGTGTAAACACGATCGGGTACAGAATGCGGTTCGGGATCAGCGCGACGCGGCTGAAGGTCTTGATCGCGACCTTGCCTACGATGAACAAATAGGCCGAGCTAAGCAGGATACCCATGAACAGCGCATAGATCATTGGCAGGCTTTCCGCGAAGAGAATGGGGCCCGGACGCAACCCATGGATCATGAATGCGCCCAGAATTACCGCCGTGATCACGTCACCTGGTACGCCCAAAGCCAGCAGCGGGATCATTGTCGCCCCGGCTACACCATTGTTCCCAGCCTCGGCAGCAGCGACGCCTTCAGGCTCACCCTTGCCGAAGTTTTCGGGGTTTTTCGAGTTTCTGCGTGCTTCGCTGTAGCTTAGGAAAGCCGCCGGGGCGCCACCAATACCGGGAATTGCCCCCAATATCACGCCGATGAAACTGCCGCGAACAACCGATTTCAGCGTTTTGCGGAAATCGGCAAAGCTTGCACCACTCCCCAATTCCTGACGCTGTGCCCCGGGTGGCCTTGCGCGCCGCGTCGCGCGATCCAAGATTTCGGGGATAGCGAAGAGACCAATCAGAACAGGAATAAAGTTCAGACCGGACATCAGCTCGTAGTTTCCAAAGATGAACCGGTTCGTGCCGTAGATCAGATCAAGCCCGACAGTGGCCAACATCAAACCCAGGCACGCAGACAAGATACCTTTGGTCAAGCTGGGTCCTGCAACACCTGCGATGATTGTCAAAGAAAAGACGATCAGCGTGAAAAACTCCGGTGGACCAAAACGCAATGCGAATGTCGCCAGAAAACCGGCGAACATGATCAGCGCTATGTTCGAGATCAGATCAGCCAAACAAGATGCATAAAGCGCTATGTCCAACGCCTTTCGTGCTTGCCCCTTCTGTGCCAGCGGATAACCATCCAAAATGGTACAGGACGCCGCCGGGGTTCCGGGTGTCTTGATGAGGATCGCCGTCAAAGACCCGCCATAAAGGCCGCCCTTATACACACCAAGCAGTAGCAGGATGCCGGTCACTGGCTGCATCGTAAACGTAAACGGCAGCGCCAGAGCTACGCCCATTGGCGTCGTCATCCCCGGTATCGCACCGATGATGGTTCCAATCAGAACCCCGATGCCGATCACCAGAATGTTTTCGAAGCTCAGGAAAAGCTGAAAGGCAGTGGAAATATTCTCGATCATGCTCAGCTCCTACTCAGCTAAACGTTTCGAATATGCCAAGGGGCATTGGCACACCTGCGACGTGCAAAAAGAACAGATAAAGAAGAATAGGAAGAAGGATGCTGATTGGGACGATGTAGTACCATTTTCGCTCACCAAAAAAGAGCATCATGGCAAGCATCAAAACAATCGAGCTGGCAACCACGCCCAGCGTCGTAAGCGCAAAGTAAAACAGGAAAAGTGCAAAGATTAGAATTACGGTTCGTAGCGTTCCCGGCAGCGTCTCCAACTTGTAGATTGCATCTGCTTCCGCGTCCTCATCCGCATCCACCTCGGGTGTTTTGAGGAAGTATGATTCCGCCACCAAACTCAGCGCGACAAACACAACGGCGAAAGCAATGACGCGAGGCCAGAACTCGGGTGACAACGCCGAGATCTCGACATTGCCCGGAGAATCCACCCCTGACGGTATGAGTATCACGATTGTCAGAATCCCAAGGACCAGGAACAGTGCCCCCGCGAAAAAATCTCTCCGTTTTGATGGCTCCACGGTCAGTTTCCTCCCTTCAGCAAATTCAAATCCAACTCAGCGTTTGCGATGTTTTCGCTGAGCGATAACAGCCGAGCCGCGCCCATATGCGTCATCTCGCTGGATTTGATCTTGATTGGTTGCTGCAGATCCGACTTGAGGGTGTCGATCTGCTTTCGAAACGCTTCTAGGTAGATGGGCGATTGGGCCAGCGGCCCTGCCAGCAACACCAGTTCTGGCTGCAAAACCGTCAAACTTAGCGAAAAGCAGTTTGCTGCCCGCGCGCCAAATTCTTCCAAAACCGATTTGTAGTCACCATCCGTTTCATCCGCGCCCGAGACGACCTCCCAGATTTTTCGCGCCCGGTCCCGATCGGAAAGCGCATTGAAAACGTCCGAAGAAAGCAATTTCTGCAGCAGCGCTTTCCCGCCGCACAAATCTGACAACGTCACGGGCAGATTGGACCCCAACCCGTCGGTGGTCTTAGCTTCGGTCAGAACACCACCAACCCGACTGATCCCACTATAGGGCTGCCCATTGATCTGAAGTCCGATACCAAAGCCAAGCGCGCAGTAGATCACTACCACGTTTTCAATGTTGCGTGCGGTCCCAAATGCAGCCTCGGATTGACAGATCGCAGCGCTCGGCGTTTCCAGCGCAACCGGAACTCCAAGCTCTTTCTGGACCAGATCCCGAACACCAACTTCGTCATCCCACCCAAGTGTCGGGGCCGAAATGACGGTGCCACGCGCCTTGTCCAGATTTCCTGCAATCGTAAGCCCAACACCAAACAACCTGTCTCTGTCAGGAACATGTTGTTCAATGAGCTTTCGGGCCTGATCACAGCATGTCTTCAGAAAGCCTTCGCCTTCGGACAGGCCTTCACCACCAGCATCCCAGGACGCAATTCTGTTGTTTGAAAGATCGGCCAGTGTAACGACCTGCTGATAGGCGTTGATACCTATTCCGATAACGTATCCACCAGTGCGATCGACAGACAGTCTCTTGGTGCGCGGGCCCCGCCGCCCCTCTGATTTGGCGTCGCCGACTTCCTGCACCAAGCGCGCCTCGATAAGTTCGCGCGTGATCCGGGACACGCTTGCCGCGTTCAATTCCAGCTTGTCGGCAATTTGCGACCGGGAAATTGTACCAGACCCCAATATCTCACTCAGAACCCTTTGCCGGTTTCCGCGCCCGATTTCTTCCAGTGATGAACCTGCCATTTTGAGCCTCCCATTTCATATTGACTTAATTATTTACTTACTGCAAGTAATTTATTAAGGTGAATTCATTCGATTCAGGGAGACGCTATAAAATGAAACTGAAAAATACAGTAGTCGCTACGCTGAGCTGCCTTGCCCTGCTCGCAATCCCAACTGTGGCATCTGCGCAGGAATATCCAAGCAAGCCAGTAACATTGGTCGTTCCGTACGGCCCCGGCGGTGCCGCTGATCTGGCCGCCCGCACTATGAGTACAGAAGCCCCCGAGTATCTGGGTGAGAACATTCTGGTCGTCAACAAAACCGGCGCTGGCGGAGTCGTTGGCTCGACTCAGGTCGCAAAATCACGCCCGGACGGCTACACTTTGCTTATGGCGCGCGTGGGCTCTCAGGCCACGGTTCCTGCGATCAACCGCACAATACCGTACAAGTGGGACGACTTTACCTTTCTCGGCCTGATTGAAAAGAACCCGTTTGTCTTGGGCGTAAGTGCAGACTCGCCGTACCAAAACTTTGACGAACTGAAAGCAGCAATCGAGGGGGGCGAGCGCCTTTCTTATGCGTCTGCCGGAGTTGGCACTTTGTTGCATATGGCAATGCTGATCATGCTGGATGATCTTGGGGTAGATTCCGAAACCCTGATCCATGTGCCCTTCAAAGGGGGCGGAAAGGCGACCGCTGCCGTTGTTGGCGGGCACGCCGATTTGATCTTTCACAACCTTTCAGGTCTGTCCGGCGCAATTGAGAGCGATCAAATTCGCCCATTGCTGACCACCACGCCGGAACGGTTCTCAGCCATACCGGACACCCCGACCGCGCAGGAGCTTGGTCATCCAAATCTGGAAAATGTCGTCGGTTGGACAGGCGTATGGGGCCCAAAAG
The DNA here is from genome assembly GCF_056539625.1 of Ruegeria sp. BA12. Lineage (NCBI taxonomy): Bacteria > Pseudomonadati > Pseudomonadota > Alphaproteobacteria > Rhodobacterales > Roseobacteraceae > Ruegeria > Ruegeria sp. BA12. The sequence continues at coordinate 132,181 of NZ_JBQFVF010000007.1, read as the reverse complement.
ATCTGCCGGAGGACGTTGTAGCAAAATGGGTCGAAGTGCTGGGCGCGATTTCCGCCGATGCAAGCTGGGTTGATACGACTGAAAAGCTGGGCTCGGTCCCTATTGTTCTGTCGCCAGACGAAACAAAATCGTTTGTCGAGGGTCAGGTCAAAACCTTCAGTGACACCGCCGAAAAGCTGGGAATGGTAATTCAATAAGCAGCTCGGCGTCCCGGGCGGCCGCTCCTCCCCTTGGCCGCCCGGGACAATTTTCTTTCACATTTGGGAACCCACAATGGCACGTCCGAACATCCTTTTTATTCAGGCCGACCAGCTTGCAGCAAATGCGTTGAAAACATACGGAAACAAGACGGTGAAGGCGCCAAACATCGACCGCCTTGCGCAGGCAGGTGTCGTGTTTGAAAACTGTTATTGTAACTTGCCCATGTGTGGTCCGTCCCGCGCGTCGATGCATGCCGGAAAGCTGCCTTTCTCCATTGGCATGTATGACAATGCCAGCGAATTCCACGCCGATATTCCAACATTTGCCCATTACTTGCGCAGCATGGATTACCGGGTTGAAATGTCGGGCAAGATGCACTTTGTCGGCCCCGATCAGCTGCATGGATATGACAAACGCCATACGACAGAAATCTACCCGGCAAACTTTGCCTGGACCGTGGATTGGTCCAAAGGGCGTGAATACAAGCCCACGAACCTGACCATGGCACCCATTCTGGAAAGCGGCCCGGCAGTGCGCACCATGCAGATGGATTACGATGACGAGGTCGAATATCACGGCATTCAGGCGCTGTATGACCTGGCGCGCACGGGCGATGACCGGCCCTTTATGTTGACCGTTTCCTTTACCTCACCCCACTCTCCGTTCGTGATCGGACAGGAATACTGGGATCTCTACGACCATGATGAGATCGAGTTTCCAGCAGTGCCACCACTTGAGCTAAACGAGATGGATCACCTCAGCCGCAACTTACATTATTGCCAGTCGCGCCACGAATTTACCGTCACCCCCGAAGATCGTCGAATGGCGCGCCATGGGTATTACGGCATGATCTCGTATATCGATGATAAAGTCGGCCGCCTTGTGGAAGTTCTAGAAAAGACGGGTCAGATGGAAAACACCATCATTATCCTGACCGCCGATCATGGTGAGATGATGGGTGAGCGTGGCATGTGGTTCAAACAACACTTTTTTGAATGGGCCGCCAGTGTACCTTTCATCGTCTACGCGCCAAATCGGTTCAAACCAGCGCGGGTGAAAAAAAATATCTCACTGATCGATCTTCTACCAACACTCACAGACCTTGCCGCTGACGGCGCGTTCCAGGATTTTGCGTCGCCCATAGATGGCCAATCCCTGGTCCCTGCCCTGAACGGAGACACATCTACACTGTCGGATGTCGCGATCTCGGAGTTTGCGGCCGATGGTTCAACCGGGCCCAGCCGAATGGTTAAAAAAGGGCCGTGGAAGCTCATGTGGCTCGAAGGTGAAGACACATTGCTCTATAATATCGACGAAGATCCCACCGAGGTGAGAAACCGCGCGAACGATCGTGACTGCACCGAGATCCGGGCCGAGCTTGAGGCTATCTTGTTCGACGGTTGGAATCCGGAGGAATTAAAAACAACCATTCGCGCCAGCCAGGTTCGCAGGCTTGCAATTCACAACGTGACGGGTGGGGATCCGACATATGTTCATACAGTTCGCCACGATGATGGTGGACGCTACATCCGCAATGCAGGGGCGGCAGACACCAAGGCGCGGGCGCGTCTACCTTACGTGGCTCCGGCAAAGCCAGATCAGGCGTAAATGCACCGCATGACTACACCCTTGTTGGCGCATGCACTGCGGGGTTCTTTTGCGTCGCATCTGCCTTCGGACCAAAATTCCGACCGAGCCAATTGAAATGGAACGCGCTGGCCACCGTAGATATCGAAGACAATCCGTTGATCCTTTAAAAGGACATCAGGGCTAACCGTCACAGATCAGCCCAAATTACACTTTGCTTTCCGGTGGCCGAAACCGGACGTTGCCACGCCTCTTTATTATTGGCGTCAGCGTCGTGGTTAGATGGGCAGAACATAAATGCGTCGTCCCGGATTCCTGGCCCGCAAGAATGTTGGAGCGCAAGTCATCCCTGTTGGTTAGGGAAGCACTGGCTAACAAAATGGCACGGATCGTCTGGGCGTTGATCGCGAAAAATTTGCAACAGAGCCCCCACCAAAGCCTTGGGTTTCCTTTCATAGTAGGTTCAGCAGTATCACTATTCTTATATCCTGGATTACCTCCCGGTCGCTTTATACGCAAAATTTAATGATTTTGCTCATTACTTTTACTTTACCATAATCCGACCGCCAAACTCGATGAGTACCGCTTTTCGGGATTGATATTTTTTTGTCCGGAAATGAGATCTGAATACACCCATGACAGACCCCGCGTCCTATCTCCCTGCCTCCTCCCCTGCTCTGTCACCTGCAGATCAGGAGACGCTGGACGCTCTCTATGTTCGCGGAACTCTGTCCAACACCTTGCGGGTTTATGAGCGGGACTTACTCTACATCACCGCCTGGAAAGCGGCCCGCTTCGGCACCGTGCTGGAATGGTCAGAAAGCAACGCCACGGCGCCAGCCTAAATACTCGATCACACCCAGATGAATCAGGGGTGCGCCTTGCCCCACCGGCTGCGCTCGGGCTTTCTGAACCAGGTCGCGCTGGACGGCGCGCCGATCCAAGCCGCCATGCGGCAGTCCTTACGCCGGTCCGTGGCTCAGGTTCTGGCTCAGACTTACTATGATGATGTGGACACTGCGGAAAACCCGGCAACAGATCTGTTGGGATGACGCGGCAAAAAAGAAACGCCGGGTTTCGACCCGGCGCTTCCTTGCCCAAGAATTCAGGTGTGAACCTTACCCGTGGGTAAGATCGTCTTCTTCCTGCAAATCGTCGATCAAGGTGGCAATCGCTTGTTCCAGCTTGGCCCGATCAACCCGTGTAAAGTCCAGATCATAGCGCAGCTCGATCCGCCCGCTCGAGGCCGAGCATTTCGCGACCCCTGCCCGCCCCGACACCTGAAATGTGGTTTTGGCCCGGCGCGTTTTACTAGCACCTGACGGTTCCGGCTTTTTCGTCGCGGTGCTATCTGCTTCTATAAAAGTCCGCAAAATGGCAATTTCGCGCGGGCCGTCGCGATCCGGTTCGCTCATGATTGCGGTGCTGACCTGTCGAACCAATCCGGGATTGGCGTCAAATTTTCGCTTTAATTCGACCCCCAAATTACGCGGAATTTCATTGGGGTGCATCAGCACCTTGTCCAACATCATCAGCAAACTGGCGAACGCGCGAATATAGCTGCGCTTGGTATAGCTGGCGGATTTGAACAGGACCGCAACGGCCTTGTCTACGTCAGCACAATCGTTTGACGGGTCTTCGGCATACGCTCTGGCCAATGCGCCCATCTCAGCAAACGAGATATCTTTGCGGATCAGGTTTTCATCTACCATGCGACGGTAGCTGTCGTTCAGGTCTGCCGCTTCAGAGATACCCGCTGGAATACGCGCATAAAGCTCATCCCCCGTTTCCTCATGCAACGCGCGATAGGCCGACAGGCGGCGCATGCCCTGTATCAGGTCGAACCGGCCATCCGTACGGCGTTCCAACCGGATGGGATTCGACAATCCGATATCTTGGATCGAGGCCTTCAATTCCTCCAACTCCGGATCGGGGCCGGGCTTGCGGTCACGGGTCAGTTTTTCGGTGACCACATCTGACAAGACTACATGTTCGGTCACCAAGCCATCCGACCGCAACCGGACCAGCTCATGCGCCAGACGATCATTTTCGGCACGAATGGTTTCTTCGGTCGATTGCTGGTCGCGCAACGCGTCCGCGTTTTCCGATATTGCGGTGGCCATCGGTCCGCGCCGCTTTTCCAGCACCTTGTCCGGAACCTTGCCGACCGGAATGTCATCCATGGCCGACATGTCGATGTCAAACATTCTGCGTTTGCGGCTCATGCGTCATCCTCCAGCTTTTCCCAGGCCGATAGCATCACGTCCCGGAATTCTTCATATACATTGTCAAAGGTCGAGCGCGCGCGTCGCCAGGTTTCGCGCGTCATCTCCCGGTAATCCATCTCATAGACAGAACTTAAGAAGCGGCCGGATTGCTCGACTGCGCGGGTCATCTCAACCGGGTGTTCGGCCACGTGGTCACCAAACACTTTCCTAAACGCATCGAACATCGCCAGGTGCAGGGCATTGCCCGGCTCGTAACGTGTCAGCAGAAAGCGCAGCTCACAAAAGGTTTTGGGCAAGCCGATCTTACCCGTGGGTAAGGTCTTGTCGAAACCATAAGCGAGGTCTTCCAACGCCTCGGCCAGCTGACCGATGAACGACGTGGTCGAGTCATATTCCCAGTAGCCGGGACCAGAGGGGACATAGAGCATGTCAGCTGCGAAAACGGCGTTCATGGATTGGTACCCAATCGCCGGGGGGCAATCGAATAGGATCAGGTCGTATGCATCATCCGGGATCTGATCCAGATAGCGCGATACGGCGGCAAAGAACGACCACTCGGGGTTCAGGTGCCGATACTGCGCGGAAGCAAATTCAACGAAGGCGGCGTTGGCACAAGACGGGATGACGTCAATAGTCGACCAAGAGCTTTGCTTGATGAAGTCCGCAATGCGCAAATCGCCCAGCCCCATATCGGTAATCGAGGGTGGCAATTCACGACGGGGCAGGGTGGTGCCGGATTCGGCGGCAGCAGGGCGGTTGTTCATCCGCTCGGTCTCACGGATCAAATCTCGGGCCATGATGCCCCAGACGGTGAAATCTTCGGTCACGTCGGTCAAACCCATCGAGTGGCTCAGCGTTGCCTGCGGGTCGAAATCCACCACCAGCACCCGGTACCCATCCAGCGCCGCGGCATGGGCCAGATGCAGAGCAACGGTCGACTTGCCCGCGCCGCCCTTGAAATTGGCCACCGCCGCCCGGATGGCGCGCTTGCCCACGGGGCGGGGTGGCATCAGGGATTTGCGGTTCACCTTAAGGCGGCGGCGCAGCTCGTTCACCTCTTCCAGGCTGAACCAACGCTGGCGGCCATCCGGCTCAACCTCACCACTGGGCAGTGACGGGTCCGCAGCCAGCTTGCCGCGAAAGGTCGACTGGTTGACGCGAAAGATCAGTTCGGACACCTCCCAGCTTGAAAAGCGGCGGAGGGTCTTTTCCATCTCGGGGCTGAAGGTCTGTTGGCGGATCCAGCCCTGCAATTTGAGGGACTGATTGCGCAATGCGTTCAGGTCTTCGTGCGTGTACATGCCTCAAGTCTCATTCTTTTGGACGCTATTTTATACGTTTTAACTATTTACGCTTGATTTGCGCTTTACGCAAAAGAAAATATGATAAGAGTGTAATCTTACCCACGGGTAAGAAAACAAGGCGTTACACCGCATGATCCGATTCGGCTGGCATCCGATTCGCCCCCAAGGGTTTCCAGGGCAGCGATCCAAGATTTAGGGGGGCGCTAAACCCTGAAATGCCCCATATAGGGGGTCAAAAGTGGATATTAAGGGGACACCTTAGACGTCCCCCATCACCAATACTTCACCTATTTTCATTTTTAAATTGAATTGGATTGGGGGCCGCAGCGATTCAAAATCAGACTCCGCTTGACAGAATCGTCGGTTTGGACGCTAATCAGGTCATCAAGACGAAAAGCGTTGGCAAACAGCGTATTATTGGCGGTATAACCCGTCTGAGGCAGACAGAGCGGTGAGAATAGGAATGCAGGTTGCAAAACCGGTAGGGCGAAATGCGCCTGCCATAAAATACGACATTCTATCAGCGTTGACAGTTCACGCCCTGTCTGGCGATAAACATCGCCAGCGCAGCATTTTACGCATCATTGCCTTGATCACTACCCGGTACAACTGGCGCAACAATGAGTTGTCGATTGGGCGGGAAGAGATCGCGCGTCTGTGGTCCGTAAACGAACGCACGGTGAAACGTGAAATGGCAAAGCTGCGGTCGATGGGCTGGATTGCGGTCAAGCGAGCCGCTGCGCGCGGGCGAGTTGCGGTGTATGAGCTGGACCTGAAGCAGGTGATGCTTGATACTTCGGACATCTGGCCCATCATCGGGTCCGATTTTCAGGCCCGAATGTCGGATGATCCCGAACCGGACACAAATATCGTCCCTTTCAAAGTCAAACCTGCACCATTTGAACCGTCGGACGAGGAGGTCTGGACGCAGGTGCAAGCCATATTGCACGGGCGCGATCCTGAACTATGGGCGAGTTGGTTCCAACATTTGACAGAGGCTGATAGGGTAGGGGGGGTCGTCACCCTGATGGCACCGTCGCGGTTCATGGCGGATTACATCGCCCAAAAATGGTCCGCGCGGTTGTTGGCCGCCTACGGCCGGGTTGACCCCTCGGTGCGCCGTCTGCGCTTTGAAACCGCTGAATAGACAGGATTACTGACGCTTGAATTTTCGACTGCTTTGAAAGACCTGACGGTATGAAAGATTTCAATTGTCCCAATTGCGGGTCTTTGTGCCCGATCTTATTGGACGCGGCCAAGGTCGTGACCTGCTCATCCTGTGGCTCGACACTATTTTAAAAGGGGACCATATTGCGCTTGCGGGCGATCAGGGTGTCCTGCATGACGCGCCGCTGCTGTTCGGGATCGGGGACACGGTCGAGTTGGGGCGAAAGCGATCCAGATTCTTGGACACGCGCGCTATTCCTATGGTCGCGTTTCTGGGACGAGTTCTGCGGAACTTCTCAGAAAGGCGCGATCTCCTGGGTTTCGGTGGATGAGGGTGATGTGGTCGAACAGATCCGCGTTTCCGACGAACGGATGCCAAAGTTCCGACCGCCTTTCAAACCGGGCGAGACGCTGGAGTATGAAAACAGCACCTACACGGTCACCGAAGTGGAACAAGCCGAATGTATTGCCCTGCGAGGGCGGTTCGACGAGGAACTGCAAGTGGGTGAGGCTTATGACTAGGTCAATGCCACGTGCGAATACAACAGATTGCTGTCGGGCGAATTTTGGGGGGGCAGGGTTGATGTGGTTTCAGGGGCGCTGGTTCGATCCGTTTGGCATAAAGATACAGCAAACATGACAAGGTCGCCCGAGCTTACCTCGATCAATTGCATCTCATGCGGTGCCGGGATGGACGTTTTTGGCGGTGGTCGGGTAATGGTCCAAATCTGCGAATTTTGCGGATCAGAGCTGGACGCGCAGGACAGTTATAAGGTGTTGCGCAAGTTGGTTTTGTCGCAAACTTTGTTCCACCTGTCAGACTGAGTGTCGTTTTGGTAGCGCATGCTCAGATAAGACAGGAGCAGACCATGACCATCTCATTCAAAGGTGCGCACTTTCCGAAAGACGTGATCTAGTACGCTGTTTTCTTCTATCTCCGATGCGACGTGCCAAATCGGGATCTGGAGGAAATCATGGCGGAAAGAGGCGTTGAACTGGATCACGGGACGCTGAACCGTTGGGTGAGCCGATATGCCGGTTTTGTAGCTGATGCTTCGCGGCACAAGAAGCGTCCTACCGACCGTTCGTGGCGCATGGATGAGACCTATGTTAAAGTGAAGGGTGAGTGGGTTTACCTCTATGGCGCCATCGACAAACACGGCAAAACCCTGGACTTCATGCTATCCGAACGCCGGAATAAAGCTGCTGCAACGAAGTTCTTCGCTTGTGCGCTTGAGATGAAGGGTTTGCACGGAAGATTGTCATCGACAAAAGCGGCGCCAACACTGCTGGCATCAAAGCTATAAACAAGATTCTGAAAGGCTTTGGTTATCCGATACCGATCGAGATGGTGAGGCAGAAGTATCTCAACAACATCATTGATTAAGAACATCGATTCATCAAACGTCGGATCAGGCCCATGTTGGGTTTCAAGTCTTTCGATTCAGCTGCATCTGCCCTGGCTGGCATCGAGCTGGTCAACATGATCCGCAAAGGTCAATTCACACCCGGACTCTCCCCGTTTCAGCAGTATGTTCAACTGCTAGGATAATCAAACCGCCTGCGTTGCCTTCTCGTCCTTCAAAGGAATTTGCGACAGAACCGTTTCGGGGAATGGGGGTTTGTGCTGGCCTCACCCGCGCCACTGTCGGGGCGAAGTTTGGGTGTGCCGGATGGGCTGAGTTATCTGACACCCGAAGTCTGGCAGGCCGTACAGGTGTTTAGTGCCGCTATGGACCGCGTTGCGGGCGATCCACCAAACGATTTAAGCAACTTAGATTTCTGTGTTTTCCAGACCGGTTATGCTGGCCTCAAGCAATGCCTTCAGCTTTGGGCGCCATATTTCAGTCAGGGCGTCTTCGCGTGTTACCAGTGAGACGTTGCGAAACAACGGCTGCGGCTTACAAGGCAGAACAAGAACCTGATCAGCGCCATACCGCAATACGTCTGTTTTTGGTAAAAGCGCGTATCCGATGCCGTTTTTAACGCAGTTTACGATGGCTTCGATACTATCAAGGATAATCACTTCCTTCGACTTCAATTGCATCTGATCACGGTATTGGGCGATCAGCTTGCCAATGCCCGACGACGGAATGAAATGCAAAAAAGGGTGTGACCCGGAAAGTCCGCTTAGTCCTTTTACCTTGCTGTCCAGCGGTGCCGCGATCACCATTTCCTCACGGATCACGGTTTCGCAGCAAAGATCAAATGTCGCATCTGCGATTTCAGTTACGATTGCGGCATCCAGTTGACCGTTCCGGACCTGTTCGCACAAAGTCTCTGACAATCCGGTACTGGTTCTCAACATTGCTTTTGGAGCCAGCTGTTCTGCCGTTCCAAGAAACAGGGGCAGAATGCGAGCAGCGGCTGAGGGAACAAACCCGACCCGGTACGTTCCGGTCAGTTGATCGGTAGGCACACATCTTGATTTCAGAACTGAGTAGGCATCAACTATTGTCTTGGCGTCCTGAGCAACCCTCACTCCGAGTGGCGTCAGTTTGGGCGGCCGATACCGGCGGTCGAACAACGCTGTGCCAAGCTCTTCTTCCAGCGATTTCATCTGCATGCTGACAGCAGACAGTGTCATGTTGCGCACTTCTGCGGTTCGAGAAAATGAGCTGTGCTGTGCAATCGCAACTAGTGTTTCAAAAGCTGAAATCTGCATAAGTTCAATAAAACTTAATTTAATCACAAAGTAAATTCGATTGAAAATAACATGCGGGCTCTCACATAATTGTGAGTAGAGAGGATGACCCAATGCTTGATCAGGGAACAAAGACGTATCAGGAAATCGCCCGTGAACTAGCTCCAGGATTTGCGGAACGTGCAGGTCACTGGGACGAGACCCGCGCCTATTGCTGGGAAAACGTACGTGAACTGACCGACGCTGGACTTATGGGCATGACAATCCCGCCCAGGTTCGGAGGGCTCGGCGCCTCATACCTTGACGTGGTTTTGGCCGTCGAAGAAATCGCCAAGGCCTGCGCGTTGAGTGCCAGGATTGTCGTCGAGGCCAATATGGGCGGCATCAGCGCGATCATGGCCTATGGCACAGATGAGCAACGGGATTTTGTGGCCCCGCTTGTCCTGTCCGGGGACAAGCCCGCGATCTGTATAACTGAACCCAACGCCGGCAGCGCGGCGACCGAGATGCAGACAACGGCCCGGCGTGTTGGCGGGAAATATCTGATCAACGGCAGCAAACACTGGATCACGGGCGGCGGCGTTTCGAAGCTTTACCTAATTTTTGCGCGTGTTCTGGATGAGGACGGAACCGATCTCGGGATCACCGGTTTTCTGGTTCACTACGATCCTGAAAACGGTATCGCCCCCAAAGGGTTCGATGTGGTCGGTCGCGAACGGACCATGGGGCTGTGCGGCATGCCCGAAACTGAGCTTCGTTTTACCGATCTGGAAGTTGATGAGCGTTTCGCGCTGGTCACCCCATCGGGAATAAAACGTGGCTTTGCCGATCTGATGACCGCTTATAACAGCCAGCGTGTCGGGGCGGGAACGGTAGCCATGGGAATTGCAGCCGGTGCGCTGGAGCACTCAAAAAGATATCTGCGTGAGCGTCATCAATTCGGCCGCCCGTTGCAGGAGTTTCAGGGTCTTCAATGGATGTTTGCAGACATGGACACGGCGGTCCATGCGTCCCGTCTGATGTTGCATGAAGCCGCTGGATCCCTTGGTTCGACTGGGTTTCCCGACATGGCAATGGCAGCCAGGGCAAAAGCCTTTGCGTCTGAACAGGCGATCAAAGTCGTCAACGACTCCTTGCAGATATTTGGTGCGCGCGGATACGGCGCGCAGGAGCCAATCGAGCGCATGTATCGCGACGTGCGCATGTTTACCATCGGTGGTGGAACTGCGCAGATTCTGAAAACACAGCTTGCAGGTAGTTTGTTGGGCATTAAAACGCCACAGACCAGAGACGGGTACGCGAAGCTGGCCAGGGGTTGATAGCCTCAAGCCGCTGCGATTGCGCGTATTGATCTGTTCATTCTTGGATTGTTTTTTAGGTCTAAGAGCAAGTCTTCCAACTCTGGCTGTTTGAGTTCTTTCGCAGTTCCTTTCGGTGAAAGCCAGTGTCTTTTTCTTTCGTGCCTTTCCTTCCACCGGGCTTCACCTTATCGATGTAGAGCGGGTAGACGGTGGCTTTCACTTGGACACTGGTACCGTCGTTAAAAGTCTTAGCGTTCTCAAACTCACCGATCGGCTTGCGAGAAACTGTATCTTCCACACCAGCCTCCGCCAGCGCTTCAATTTCTACCGTGCACCAGTCTTGCTCGCCGTCCATCGGCCAGCCCTTGGGCATGATCCAGCGTCCTGTGTAGCGCGACGTGATAAGAAGTACTTTGGGGCGACCGCCGAACAATTGCAGAGGCAATGCTGCAACTTGTTTAGTACGCTGAGCCGTTATGCTTCTCGCCCTACGCAGGAGGTTGAAGTGAAGATGTGACCAACCCTTTCCGATTGCGACTGGAAGAAACATAATAAACGTCACGAATTAGCAATGCAGAATTCACTGGTTGTCGATATGCCAACCCATGCCTAAATCCGACAGATGCCTTTGAACCCGCCCAGGGTAATCAGATACGATTGCATCCACGCGCAGGTCGATCATCCTGTCTATTTCTTCGTGCTCATTCACCGTCCAAACGGCAACACATAGGCCCAGATCTTTTGCGCGCGCCACATTTTCAGCCGTTACATCCGCGAAGTACGGGCACCAAAGCGAACCGCCAGCTTGCTTGACCAAATAGGGAATTTCATCACAACGACCACGAAAGTCAGGGCAAACCGCTTTCGAGGAATCCTCCCCAACATCATCCGCGTTATCTGGAAGCTGTGTAAGGTAAGAAGACGGCATATCAGGAGCTTTTCGCTGACATTCCTCCAGAAGGTTCCAGTCAAAACTGTGCAGTACTGCGCGCGACGAAAGACCTTTGCCGCGAACTTCCTGTAGAACTCGCCCGACAAAGTTCTCCCTATGAAGCGGATCATGGGCCACGTCAGGATCCGACTTCAGTTCGAGCATCAGATAGGCATCGCCGTATTTTGGTTCACTCACCAATTCTAGCAAGTCCATCAGCCTTGGGACTCGAACGCCTTCCAATTGGGCCTGGTCTGGAAAGCGTTGGCCATAGGCAGAATGCCCGTCTAACCGTCCAATATCGAATTGCTGAATCTTTTCGAAAGTCAGTGACGAAACCTTCGGTTCCTCCCCGGTCAGAAACAGGCCATCTGCGCCGCGAAAGCTCGGTGCGTGCAGACGATGATTATGGGTTATGACCGGCACGTCATCCGCCGTCAGGACAACATCAAACTCAAGAAGCGGGACACCGATAGACAGCGAGAAATCAAAACCAATCATGCTGTTTTCGGGCAAAACGCCTCTTGCCCCTCGATGTCCCACGACCCGGATCAGGTTTTCGCCACCACGGAAGGCTTCGACTTGAGGAAACGTCATTAGCCGCCCAGCCTTTCACCAGTTGATTGGTCAAACAGATGCATGTGCTCTGGGGCGACCGAGAACCGCAAGTTCGGATGCCGGCCCTCGATCGGATGGACTCCCGGAAGGCTTATCGTGATCGCTCCGCCGACTCTCGCTAGTTGACCGTGCAACAAAGTGTTGGCCCCTAACGGTTCCGCCATCTGAATCGCCGATTCCAGCGGACCATTATCATCCAACAGCAGATGCTCTGGGCGTATCCCCAGCTTCAACGCGGTATCGGGACCTGCAGAACGGCCGACCGCAATTTCACCGATCTTGATCGTCCCGTTTTCACGCTGGGCGTCAAACACATTCATCGCAGGGCTGCCAATGAACTGTGCCGCGAACAGAGTTCTCGGTGTTTCGTAGACCTCTAACGGCGTTCCAATCTGCTCGGCGATGCCACCATTCATCACGATCATCCTGTCGGCCATCGTCATGGCCTCGACCTGATCGTGGGTCACATAGAGCGCCGTGATCCCCAGCTTTTCCTGGAGTTCGCGAATTTCCAGACGCATCTGAACCCGCAGCTTGGCATCTAGGTTCGAAAGCGGCTCATCAAACAGGAAAACTGCTGGCTCGCGGACAATGGCCCGCCCCATCGCCACCCTTTGACGCTGACCGCCTGATAGTTGTCTGGGTTTGCGATCCAGCAAGGGTTCCAGCTGCAATAGTCTGGCGGCCTCGGTCACTTTTTGATCGATTTGATCTTTTGGCAACCCGGCGATCTTCAGCCCGTAACCCATGTTCTGACGCACCGACATATGCGGATAAAGCGCATAGTTCTGGAACACCATGGCGATGTCGCGATCCATCGGCTCTTTCTCGTTGGCCCGTTCTTCGCCAATCCGGATTTCGCCGGATGTCACGGTTTCCAGGCCCGCAACCATCCGCAACAGCGTGGACTTCCCGCAGCCCGAAGGGCCAACGATTACAATGAACTCACCATCCGCAATGTCGATATCGATGCCATGGATGACGTCCGTCGGGCCAAAGCTCTTTTTGACGTTCTCAAGGGTTACTGTTGCCATTTCTTACTTCTCGCTATCGACAAGGCCGCGGACAAAGAGCTTTTGCATCGACACCACCACGATGACTGGCGGGATCATTGCCAGAATGGATGTGGCCATGATGACTGGCCATTCGGCCACATCATCGCCAGAAGGGAACATCTGTTTGATACCCATCACAATGGTGTTCATTTCAGGGTCGGTGGTTATCAAAAGCGGCCAGAGATATTGGTTCCACCCATAGATGAACAGGATCACGAACAACGCTGCGATATTGGTCCGGCTCATCGGCACCACGATATCGATGAAGAACCGCATCGGCCGGGCCCCGTCCACGCGGGCAGCTTCGGCCAGTTCATCCGGGATCGTCAGAAAGAACTGCCGGAAAAGAAATGTTGCCGTGGCCGAAGCGATAAGAGGGAAGATCAATCCGTAATAGCTGTTGAGCATACCGAACCCGGCAACAACTTCGAACGTTGGAACGATACGCACCTCGACCGGTAGCATAAGCGTCAGGAAGATCAGCCAAAAGAATGTTGTCCGCCCGGGAAAACGGAAATAGACAATCGCAAAGGCTGACAGCAGCGAGATGATTATTTTGCCAACGGCAATCCCGATGGCCATCACCAAACTGTTGAACAGCATCGTTGCAACCGGGACATTCACGCCGGAAAACAGCGCGGCCTTGTAGTTTTCCCAGAACTGATCACCCGGCACCAACGGCATGGGCGGTGTCACGATTTCCGGTTGGGTTACGGTCGACGCGACAAAGGCCAGCCAGATCGGGAAAAAAATGATCAACACCCCGAGGATCATCATGGCATGGGTCAGCCAGATCCCCATCCCGCGTTTTTCGACCATTCCGTGTTGTTGGGCTGCCATCAGTAGTGCACCCTTTTTTCCACGTATTTGAATTGGATGACCGTCAGCAGGCCGACGACGATCAGCAGGATGACCGATTGCGCCGAAGACGAACCCAGATCCTGTCCCACGAACCCATCCGAGAAGACCTTGTAGACCAGAATGGTTGTTGCCTGTTGTGGTCCACCACCGGTAATCGTGTGGATCACGCCGAAGGTTTCAAAGAAGGCGTAGACAACATTAACCACCAGCAGGAAGAACGCGGTGGGTGACAAGAGCGGCAGCACTATGGTGAAGAACCGGCGCCAGAAACGCGCGCCGTCGATCGCGGCGGCCTCAATCACGGACCTTGGAACTGACTGCAATGCCGCGAAGAAAAACAGGAAGTTATAGCTGATGCGCCCCCAGGCCGAGGCGACAACAACCAGCCCCATGGCCTCGGTTCCGTTCAGGACATGGTTCCAGTCATAGCCGAGTTGGCCGAGGTACCACGAGACGACGCCGACGCGTGTGTTGAACATGAACAGCCACAGCACGCCTGCAACAGCGGGGGCAACGGCGTAGGGCCAGATCAGTAGCGTCCGGTAAACGCCCGATCCTTTGATCAGGCGGTCCGCGATGACCGCCAGAAACAACGCCGGGATCATCGAGCAGAGAGTGACAAGCGTTGAAAACACCGCTGTCGTCACGAAAGAGGCTCGGTAGAATTTATCGCTCAGCAGGAATTCAAAGTTACCGAGACCCACAAACTGGGACGACAGCCCAAAGGGGTCAGGTATGAATAGAGATTGCCAAACAGCCTGCCCCGCCGGATAGAAAAAAAATACAGCGGAAATGACGACCTGCGGGGCGATTAGCGCCAATGGCAACAGCCAGCCGCGAAAGGTGACGCGTTTTTCCATCCCTATAAACCACCGAATATAGAAAATGCGGGCCCGAAACAGGCCCGCATCGAGTTACGACTTATTGATTGGCGGATTCGAACCGGCGCAGCAGAGCGTCACCTCGCTCTTTCGCGCTGTCCATCGCTTCCTGAGCGGTTTTCTCGCCGGACCAGACGGCCTCGAGCTCTTCGTCGATGATGCCGCGAATTTGGTCGAACGACCCCAAACGCAGACCTTTCGAATTTGCGGTGGGCTCTTTCGCCGTCATCTGGATCACAGCGATATCGGTTCCCGGGTTTTCGTCGTAAAAGCCTGCGGCACGCGTGGCTTCACCAGCTTCGGCCGTGATCGGAAGATAACCGGTGTTCTGGTGCCACGCCGCCTGAACGTCCGAAGACGACAGGAAGCTGAGGAATTCGCCGACGCCTTTGTATTCCTCGGGGTCATGACCTTCCATCACCCAAAGGGACGCACCGCCGATAATGGTGTTCTGCGGCTCGCTTGTGACGCCTTCCCAATAGGGCAGCGGGCGAACATCGAATTCGAACTCGGCTTCGGAGCTGATGCCAGCGTAACCGGCCGAACTTTCGGTAAACAATGCGCATTCGCCAGCCCGGAAGTTTGCACCACCTTCATTTCTGCGTCCGGTATAGATGAACTTGCCATCCTTGGCCCAGTCACCCATTGCTGTCAGGTGTGCGACCTGCGCCGGACCGTTCAGCATCAGCTCGGTATCCAGACCGGCAAAACCGTTGTCCTGCGATGCGAACGGAACGTCGTGATAGGCCGACAGGTTCTCGAGGTGAATCCAGCTTTGCCATGCAGTCACCAGCGGGCAGTCCTCGCCGCCAGCCTTAAGCTGCTCAAGTACGTCGCCAACCTTTTCCCAGGTCGATAGATCTGTGTCCGGATCAACACCCGCCGCTTCGAAGGCATCGCGATTGACCCACAGAACCGGTGTGGACGAGTTGAAAGGCAGTGAGAGCATTTCTCCGTCCGTTGTAGTATAGTACCCTTTGACAGCGCCAATGTACGCGTCAGGATCAAACGACGCACCGCTTTCAGCCATCACTTCATAGACGGGTTTGATCGCACCTTCGGCCGACATCATCGTAGCCGTGCCCACTTCGAAAACCATTAGAATGTGGGGCTGCTCACCGGCGCGGAAAGCCGCAATACCCGCGTTCAGAGTTTCCGAATAATTGCCTTTGTGGCTTTCGACCACGACGAACTCATCCTGGCCGGCGTTGAACTCTTCAACCTGCGCTTTAACAAGCTCACCCAGTCGGCCGGTGAAGGCGTGCCAGAACTGAACTTCAGTTTGGGCCATCGCCGCCACGGGGGACAACGCAGTAGTTACGGCGAGAGCGCCGAGAAATTGCTTATTCATGATTCCTCCCATGCATCAGTGTTGATGCTTCGTTGAATACCGACCGCAACGCGTAATCAGCACACATGACGATTTCACGACGTTAACGTTACAAATTTATAATTCAAGCATTTAATTTTTGAGAAAAACATAACATTACATTATAAAACAACTAAGCAAACAACGAACCAGGATCAAAGTATGAGTCAAACTTTGAGGATCCGCCAATTGGAGGCGCTCATGGCAGTTTCCACAAACGGATCGGTCACTGCTGCAGCTACGGATCTTGGGATAAGCCAACCTGCGGTCAGCCGACTGCTTTCCGATCTGGAAAAATCGCTTGGCTTTCAACTTTTTGATCGCCGTGAAGGTCGCTTGGTGCCTTCGCAGGAGGTGCGTTATCTGCAACCCAGCGTAGAGCGCGTTTTGGAATTGATGAAGCAGATCTCGGACGTTAGTCAAGACATAACCCAACGCAAAGCGGGACACATCCGCATCGCATGTTTGCCCGGGTTCGCCACCAGTCACCTTCCCAACGTCATCGCCACGTTTTTACAAGATCGGCCAGGTGTAACCATGACGATCGAACCTGACAGACCGGAACGCATTCTCGAGTGGATGATCGGTGAGCAATATGATTTCGGAATCACAGATAACTTTAACGGGCATCCGGCCGTCGAAAGCAGAGACATCGATGTCCGTACAGTTTGCGTGTTTCCTACTGGACATGAATTGGAGCACCTCTCCGAGGTGACACCTACGGATCTTGCAACCGCCAAGATTATTCACACACGGCGCGACAGCAATTTTTTTGGACAGCTTTCAAAAGCCTTTCAAAGCGCCAACGTCAAACTGAATTCCCACATCGAAGTCAGGCAGTTCACGGCGGCATGTGAATTGGCTGTAAAAGGTGTTGGGATTTCCGTGGTCAGCGAGTTGGACGCCGTCCAATATGCAGACAAGGGATTGAGCTACCGACCGTTCAAACCGCTCTTGTCACATACGCTTTCCCTTGTGCGTCCGATTTTGAAGCAACCGTCACTGGTGACGCTAGAGTTCATCGAGCAGTTCCAAGAGAGCCTAGCCCCGTTCAAGGCAGGTAAACTCCATCACTGATTGTAGGGCGGTAAACGCTAACGTTCGCTGCCTGCAGGCCTAACATTTTCTATCTTCATAGCTTGAAACCAATTCTTGAGCATTTGGAATAGCCCCCAAGATCGATCTCGCCTTATCAACCACAGTGGCGAAAGACCGAGTAGTTTTGCCGTTGAGCTTGGATAATTTAGCTCCTAATCCTAGGACACTCTAGCGCCCGCTTCGTCCCGCATTTGGTGAGTTCATAACACTCTGTATATTGCCCGTGCAGCGAACGGCAGTAATGTGGGCTGCAAACGCAGCATTCGAACATAGCGCTCAAGGTCGGCAATGGGCCGACTATACCCGTCCGCTCTTAGGCGATTGCGGAAGACACAGCAATGAAGCGGATATCAGATCGATCCCCCCAAGAAGAGGTCGGATAGTAAGATGCTAACCCAATTGAGGCGTGTTCTTTCTAGGCGCGCGAGAGAGCTTTAACCCTAGCACTGCAATCAAGACGTATGGCCAGATGAAGAGAGCGATCTGTCCAATTGTGGAAGCTGATCGCTCTTTCTCCTTCTCAATTTCGTCGGTAATTTCTCCGCTTTTGGACCGAACATCGTCGATTTTTTGTTTGAGGACGGTTTGTGCCTCTTCAAGGGCAGTGATGTGCTCTGCCATAGAAAATTCGCCGCTAAAGACCGCAGACGCTGTTCCTATCGTCACGCTATACCCGCCGAGCTGTACCAAACGTTGGGATATTCCTCTCTCTTTCAGCACGGTTTGCTCGATATCGCCGAACCTTGTCGCCAGCGGATAGTTTTCGACAAAAATGGCCCGCTCTTGTTCGATTCTCGTTCTTGCTGCAGAGCACATTTGTTGAGCAAATACGCGCTCCATTTCTTTTTGATGGTCATCAATGATTGCATCAACACCAGAGGGCTCGTCTAGGCCGAAGTCGGTAGCCCCAAAGTTAAAGCCGCTTCCAATTAAGCATGCGTCCAGTTCTGCTGCGTTCAACTCGATTTGAAGCGAACGAAACTCGGCAATTTCACGACTAATCTCGCGAACTGACTGCTCTTCGTTCTCTCGGATGAATCGGGCCGCGCCCGTTCCATTTTCGACATCGATCTCAAGCCGATCCACGGTCGACTGAGAGTCCTCTAGCTGAGATCTTAGTTCGGCCAGGTCTCGATACCCGAGAAACTCTGTGCGCTCCACTGACTGCGCGTAGAAACTGCGCGTAGAAATAGAGACAAGCTCCCAATATAGCCGATGTGTAGTAAGTTCGGTCGACGGCTTCTCCGTTCAGAGGGTTGGTTTTCGAGATCGCGAGAGAAGCCACAAAAACTGAAACGGCGACAATCACTAACGCAGTTGGGCTTCCCCCAAATAACGCGGTAAGTAGCGCGCCCATACCAAGAATTACTGCGACAAAAGCAATGCAATTTCGATAGTGAATCATGAAATTTCCTTGCTTAAAGCTCTTTTTCAAAACGAATTCGTGTGGTCTTTACCTGCGTGGTATTCGCGATGTTATTTTGACGGGAATGTGCGACTGTGTCATCATCTGAAACTGGCGATAGCCTCGCGAAAACGACTGCAAAGTCCGCTGTGAGCCCGCAGTCTAGAGTTTCGCGACCACCAATTTCGAGCATATAGAGCGAAGGTCGGCAATGTGGGTTGCTGGCGCAGCATTGAGCAACACCACTAAACGGTAGCTAAGAACCGCCTTGTTGGTGCGGATGGTTTTCCACGAGTCAGATAGTGCGGTGCATCCGAGGTCTGGAAAGAGCACAATCTGCCGGATGCTGCGCCTCGAACGAATGTCCGCTCAAAAGCTATGAACGATACCAACGCTCATGACCTGCCTAATGAAAGTTAAGGTCGATTAACTCGCAGATTTGGCGTGCTCAGCTGCCGTATCGGCGAAGATTCCAGCGAAGTCCGTCGCTTCGCGTTCCGTCTGACCGCCACTTTTCAGGAAGGCCTTGATAATCGTTTGAGTCTTTCGATTCAGCTGCATCTGCCCTGGCTGGCATCGAGCTGGTCAACATGATCCGCAAAGGTCAATTCACACCCGGACTCTCCCTGTTTCAGCAGTTTGTTCAACTGGTAAGATAATCAACCCGCCTGCGTTGCCTTATCGTCCTTCAAAGGAATTTGCGACAGAACCGTTTCGGGGAACGGGGGTTTGTGCTGGCCTCACTCGCGCCACTGTCGGGGCGAGGTTTGGATGTGCCGGATGGGCTGAGTTATCAGACACCCGATGTCTGGCAGGCCGTACAGGTGTTTGGTGCCGATATGGACCGCGTTGCGGCCAAGCCCAACACGCTGCAGACCCATGTGCTGGCGGGGTACTACTTAGACGGGTGGGACTATTGGTTCCGCTGAACTGCGGCCCATACCGGACTTTGTGATCGCATTTTTCAGATGGTCACTTGAAGTCTTAGAAAAATTAGTATACCGCCGCATACAATTCGATACCGGCAGTGGTCAGCCCGCTGAAAACCCGGTAGGCACCCACACGAAACGCTAACAGCCGGAACAGCCATGAGCCTTTATACAGATTACCTCAGCGAGATCGAAACCCGCAAAGGACAAGGGCTGCATCCTAAGCCCATCGACGACGGCGCATTGGTGAAAGAGATCGTCGCCCACATCAAGGATGTGGCAAGCGAACACCGGGACGGGGCGCTGAACTTTTTCATCTATAACACGCTGCCTGGTACAACCAGCGCTGCCGGTGAAAAGGCCAAATTCCTGAAAGAGATTATTCTGGGCGAAGCTGAGGTCGAAGAGATCTCGGTTCCTTTCGCGTTTGAGCTGCTGTCGCACATGAAAGGTGGTCCTTCGGTTGAGGTTCTGCTGGACCTGGCACTGGGTTCGGATGCCTCGATTGCGGATCAGGCCGCCGAGGTGCTGAAATCGCAGGTCTTCTTGTACGACGCCGATACAGACCGTCTCAAGGCGGCCTATGAAGCTGGAAATATTATCGCGAAGGACGTTCTGGAGAGCTATGCCAAAGCAGAGTTCTTTACCAAGTTGCCAGAGATCGACGAAGAAATCGAAGTCGTAACCTATGTCGCGGCCGAGGGTGACATCTCGACCGACTTGTTGTCGCCGGGCAATCAGGCGCATTCGCGGGCTGACCGGGAGTTGCACGGCAAGTGCTTTATCTCGGATAAGGCGCAGCAGGAGGTCGAAGCACTGAAGCTGCAGCACCCCGACAAGCGTGTCATGCTGATCGCGGAAAAAGGCACCATGGGTGTGGGCTCGTCCCGGATGTCGGGCGTGAACAACGTGGCGCTGTGGACCGGTAAGCAGGCCAGCCCCTACGTGCCATTCGTCAATTTCGCGCCGATCGTTGCGGGTACCAACGGCATTTCACCGATTTTTCTGACCACCGTGGGCGTGACCGGCGGTATCGGTCTGGACCTGAAAAACTGGGTCAAGAAGGTGGATGAAGACGGCAACGCGATCCTGAACAATGACGGCAACCCGATCCTTGAAGAGAAGTACTCGGTCGCAACCGGCACGGTTCTGAAGATCAACACCAAAACGCAAAAGCTTCTGAGTGAAGATGGCGAAGAACTGGTTGACGTGCCTTCGTCCTTCACTCCGCAAAAAGTAGAGTTCATGAAGGCCGGCGGATCCTACGCCATCGTCTTCGGCAAGAAACTGCAGGCACTTGCGGCCGAGACGCTGGGTGTTGAGGCACCTTTGGTGTTTGCACCGTCGAAAGAAGTCAGCCACGAAGGTCAGGGCCTGACCGCGGTCGAGAAAATCTTTAACAAGAATGCCGTGGGCTCAACCCCAGGCAAGACCCTGCACGCCGGTTCGGACGTACGTGTGAAGGTCAACATCGTCGGTTCGCAGGACACCACCGGCCTGATGACCATGCAAGAACTTGAGGCGATGGCCGCCACCGTCGTGGCACCCAGCGTTGATGGAGCCTATCAGTCGGGTTGCCATACCGCGTCGGTCTGGGATGCCAAAGCTCAGGCAAATACGCCTCGTCTGATGAAGTTCATGAACGACTTCGGCCTTGTCACTGGTCGTGACCCGAAAGGGGTCTATCACTCTATGACGGACGTAATCCACAAGGTGCTGAACGATATCACCGTGGATGACTGGTCGGTGATCATTGGCGGCGACAGCCATACCCGGATGTCCAAAGGCGTGGCCTTTGGTGCCGACTCGGGCACTGTGGCACTGGCGCTGGCCACCGGCGAAGCCTCGATGCCGGTTCCGGAATCGGTCAAGGTGACCTTCAAGGGTAAGATGGCTGAGCATATGGATTTCCGCGACGTGGTGCATGCCACCCAGGCGCAGATGCTGGAACAGCATGGCGACAACGTGTTCCAGGGCCGCGTGATCGAAGTGCATATCGGTACGCTGTTGGCAGACCAGGCCTTCACCTTCACCGACTGGACGGCCGAGATGAAGGCCAAGGCTTCGGTCTGTATCTCGAATGACGAGACCCTGATCGGTTCGCTGGAACTGGCCAAGTCGCGCATCCAGATCATGATCGACAAGGGTATGGAGCATGAAAACGGGATGCTGCAAAAGCTGATCGACATCGCTGATGCACGCATTGCCGAGATCAAGTCGGGTGAAAAGCCTGCTCTGACACCCGATGACAACGCGAAATACTTTGCTGAGGTTGTTGTCGATCTGGATCAGATCGTCGAGCCGATGATCGCCGACCCGGACGTCAACAATGCCGACGTGTCAAAGCGTTACACGCACGATACGATCCGTCCGATCTCGTATTACAATGCCGAAAAACATGTTGATCTGGGCTTTGTCGGATCGTGCATGGTGCATAAGGGTGACATCAAGATTGTCGCCCAGATGTTGAAAAACCTGGAAAAGGAAACCGGTAAGGTCGAATTCAAGGCTCCGCTGGTGGTTGCGGCACCGACTTACAACATCATCGACGAGTTGAAGGAAGAAGGCGACTGGGAAGTGCTCGAGAAATACTCGGGCTTCGAATTCGACGACCTGTTCCCGAAACAGAAGGCGCGCACCGAGTACGAAAATATTCTCTATCTTGAGCGCCCCGGCTGTAACCTGTGCATGGGCAACCAAGAAAAAGCCGCTAAGGGTGATACCGTTCTTGCCACGTCGACCCGCCTGTTCCAGGGCCGCGTCGTGGCAGATGCACCGGACAAAAAAGGCGAGAGCTTGCTGGCATCGACCCCGGTTGTTGTCCTCTCAGCGATTTTGGGCCGGACGCCGAAGATCGAAGAGTACAAATCCGCCGTGGAAGGCATCGACCTGACAAAGTTCGCACCGCCCGTCGCGCCGGAAGGGACCAAGTCGGCCCATTTCTAAGTTCTGCACGGCCGGTTCACCTGTCGCAGGTTGGGCCGGCCCGCTTCTTTACCAGATATGACGTCCGGGATGCTCGGCTAGCTTAGGGCGGCCGTGCGCTCAGGAACAATGTCGTGCAATCCGGGCCAAGCAATAGAAGTGTTGCATAGAATCAGGAAGTGCCTGACCAGTCCGCCCCGCAAGCGCCGGTCAAGAATCCATCGCTTAGGCGCAGGGCGGGGTCTTCCGTCGTGATCGCTTTTGCAACACCGCCTTGGGGCAAGGTCTGATCCAGACGCTGGCGGTACAGTATACAAAGTTTCGCAAACCCCTTGGATTGTGGCGACAGACGCAAGGCTGACACTCCGACCCAGCGCAATTGGTCAATTTGATGGTCGGTGCAGGCATAGCTGTCGGATAAGGTCTGTACCCCGTTCATTGCCATGAAGGGCCTGCCGTCGCCGGTCAGAACCTCGAGCCCGTCGGGGTCGTCTTCGCAAGCGAATTGGCAGTTGTCCTTGGTGCGCCCATGTAGGCGAGCGTGATAGCAGCGGCCAGAGATGGCCAGCGGTAACCGGCCGTGGCCCCAGACCTCGATCGCGATATCCAGGTCATTGGCAACCCGCGTCAATGCCTCAACTGATTCCAGGGGCAATTCCGGCGGCAGACAGACTCGATTTGCGCCGCGGGCTGCCAGCCAGTTCAGGGTGCCTTCATTGTAGACATTAACCAGCGGTCCTACCGTGAAAGCGCAGCCCTTGGGCAGATGGGCCAGGGCGGTCAAATCATTGACCTCGACCGTCACACCCATTTCGGCCAGTTCGGCGGTCAGTTTGCGTTCGCGTTTCAGCGTGATCAGCGCAAGACTGGTGAGGGAAACCTGTTTCCCGGCCTCGATCAACGCGGAAATCACATCGGGGATGCGGTCCTGGTAGAAGGGCAGGCGTTTGGAACAGACCAGCTCGCCGATCACCACACGATCGACCGGAGACTGGGTTAGGTCCTGATAAAACCCAGTCCAGAAATCGGCGGGCCAGAAGAACTGGCTGGGCCCGACTGTCAGTTCCATCGCGTTATCTCCATGTTTTCTTGTAGGCGCCGGTTGTCATGGCCTGCCCCTCGGACAGGCGGGCCAGCATGCCCTCGGGCATCGGGCGCCCGGCCTCAAGCGCATCAACCGCCGCGCGGAAATTGCGCACCACTTGCGCGACATAGGATTTCGACCGCTGCCGCCCTTCGATCTTCAGCGCCGTAACGCCCGCTTTTTGCAATTGCGGGATCAACTGCTCGGCATTCAGGCTGACCGGATCTTCGAACAGATGTCCGGTTTGGGATCCTGCGGTGAAACACCCCTTGCACAGGGTGGGGTAGGGGGCCGGTTCCCCCTTATCGACCCGGTGGATTAGATAACCGCCCAAACGCGCATCCAGAACGCCCTGATCTTCCGAGTAATCCACATGGCTGGCGGGTGAGCAGACCCCGTTCATGTTTGGTGACAATCCGGTGGCATAGGAAGAGAGCGAACAGCGTCCTTCGGCCATCACGCACAGGCCGCCGAAGACGAACACCTCAGTCTCAACCTCGGTTTCGGCATTGATGGCGGCAATCTCGGGCACGGACAGAACGCGTGGCAGGACCACACGTTTGACGCCAAACGTGTCTGCATAGAAATTGATTACATCGGCATTGGCAGCGGCGGCCTGCACAGACAGGTGCCGTCGCAATCCAGGGTGGGTGCGGGCGGTGTGGTCCAGCAGTCCAAGATCGGCCAGGATCACCGCGTCTGCGCCGCAAGTTTTGGCATCTGCTACGGCGCTGTGCCAGATCGCCTCATCCCCTGCGCGCGGGAAAGTATTGATGGCAACCAGCACTTTTGAGCCGTGTTGATGGGCGAAACTTACAGCATCGCGCATTTCGCTGCGATTGAAGTTGAGGCCCGGAAAGTTTCGGGCGTTGGTTTCATCGTTGAAACCGCAATAGACCGTATGTGCCCCCGCCTTAACGGCGGCCCGCAAGGCGGCAGGCGTTCCTGCCGGGCAGACGATTTCCATCACCATATTACTGCGTCCTCGGGTCGGGTCAGGCAGAGGCCGGTTTGACGCTCGGCCAGGGCAATCAGCTGCTGTACCGGACGCGCGAATGGCCCGGTAAGTCTGGCCGCTTCCTGCGCCAGGTCCAGTTCGGCATCGTCCACGGCATTGCGCAGGGCGAGGGCGGCGCCGGTATCGCCCTCAACCACCAGATCGCGCGAGAAAAACAGCGCATCGCCATCAAAGGCCCCGTGTACCAGACCAAGCAAGGCCGCAAGCGGACCCGAGATCCGGGCCACTCCTTTCCCCCGACCGCGAGTCAGGGTCACCTTTGGTCGACCATCGTTGGGATTGAGACACAGAACAATCGGCAGGTCGACCGGGTCGAGTACAAAATCGGTCTGCCTGTATTCGCCGAGGCGCTGAAACAGGCCGGGTGAGGTGCGGGCGATCTTGCGCGAAAAAACCGTCAGCGACAGGGACAGGGGTGCAAGCGGTACCAGTCGAAGCGCCGCCGCCAGAGGGGCGGGGCAGTGCGGTATTGTTATGTGAGGATCGGACAAACTGACCTCCGGCGGTTTAGCAGGTCCTGCTGTCGTAGGCGGGTGCAGGTGCCCGTTAATTGACTGTTGTCAATTCTGCGCGACAAAATCGTTGTTAGGGAAAGGCAGATTACCGGAGCTGTCCCATTCGCACCTTACCGAAATTTCCCACCCTTCGTGATTTTCTTGTTTGGAGCGAAAGCACCGGCCAATTCCAGGCGGTGTCCGAACCCATCTCTTTGCGCCACCAGATGACGGCCGTGCATCGCGCTGTTTTGGAAGCACAAGGGCCGGTTCTGCGGTTTGATCACCCGGTAACGGCGCAGGGCGACCGATTGGATTTTCCCGTCGTAGTCAACCTGTTCGGCACAGCCCGGCGTGTCGCCGCCGGGCTGGGCGTTACGCCAGATGGCCTGGATGAATTGGGGTCCTTTCTGGCGGCGCTGCGCAGCCCCGCGCCGCCGGATGGGTTGCGCGATGCCCTGTCACACTGGCCGATGTTGAAGGCGGCGTTGGCAGCGCGCCCAAAAACCGTTCGGTCGGCGGCGGTTCAGGATGTTGTCCACACCGGGACAGATGTCGACCTGTCTGCATTGCCGGTACAGACCCATTGGCCGGGCGATGCCGGGCCACTGATCACTTGGCCCGTGGTGGTGACCCGCCCGTATGACAGCGATGCCGGGGATGTCAGCCGCTACAATGCTGGCATCTACCGTGTGCAGGTTCTGAACCGGAGCCGATTGATCATGCGCTGGCTGCCTCATCGCGGCGGGGCGGGGCATCATCGCAGCTGGGTTCAGCGTGGTGAAAAAATGCCTGTTGCCATCGTTTTGGGTGCTGATCCGGCAACGCTGTTGTCAGCGGCGTTGCCGCTGCCGGAAACCGTGTCAGAGTTGAGTTTTGCAGGTGCCCTGAACGGCACACGACCCCGGATGATACCTGCCAAATCTGTGCCACTGTTGGTGCCGGCCGACGCCGAGATTGTGTTGGAAGGCTGGGTTTCTCCAACCGATACCGCCCCCGAAGGACCGTTTGGCGACCACACTGGATACTACAACCCGGCCGAGCCGTTTCCTGTGATGCATGTCACCGCCGTGACCCATCGTGAAGCACCAGTCTACCTGTCCACCTATACCGGTCGCCCCCCGGATGAACCTGCCATCATCGGCGAAGTGTTCACCCGGCTGTCTTTGCCTACCATCCACGCGCAGATTCCCGAAGTGCGTGACCTCTGGCTGCCACCTGCCGCTTGTTCGTATCGCATGGCGATTGTCAGTATCGACAAACGCTATCCCGGACAGGCGCGGCGAGTGATGATGGCGCTTTGGGGGATGTTGCCGCAATTCAGCTATACCAAGATGATCGTGGCTGTGGATGACGATATCGATCCGTCCAACTGGGACGACATCGCCTGGGCGCTGGCCACCCGCATGGACCCTGTGCGCGATGTGATGTTGCTGGAGAATACCCCCATGGATTACCTCGACTTTGCCTCGCCCCAACCCGGATTGGCGGGCAAGATGGGCATCGATGCCACCACCAAGATCGGCTCGGAAACCTCGCGCGAATGGGGTGAGGTCATGCGAACTTCGGATGCCGATGCGGCCTTTGCTGCTGATCTGTTGGGCCGGATCATGCCGGGGCTGAGCCAATGAGCGCTGCCCGTGTCATATTGGGGGTGTCCGGTGCATCGGGCGCAGCGCTAAGCCTTGCTGTGGCGGCCAATTTGTCGGGGTTGGGAGTTGAGATTGATCTGGTCGTCAGCCCGGCGGCCAATCTTACGTTGGCGCAGGAATGCGGTGCAGATGCTTTGGACGATCTGTGCAAGCTGGCGACCCGACACCATGCCACCGGCGACGTCGGGGCAAGTATCGCTTCCGGCTCAGTCCCGGTTGCGGGCATGATTGTTGCGCCTTGTTCGATGCGCACGCTTGCCGCGATTTCGTTGGGTCTGGACGACAACCTGCTGACCCGAGCAGCCAGCGTGCAGCTTAAGGAACGCCGCCCTTTGATCCTGCTCACCCGCGAAGCGCCGTTGACGTTAGCGCATCTGCGCAACATGACCTCTGCAACGGAAATGGGGGCCGTGATCATGCCGCCTGTGCCCGCCTTTTACCTCAAGCCGCAAAAACTGAATGACGTGATCGATCAGATTGCTGCGAGGGCTGTTGATTCCCTGCGTTTGAGTGCCCCCACCGCCGCGCGCTGGAATGCGGGTGCCTGAACAGGGCGCGATTTGGACGTTACGGAATCCATAATTCTGCCACTATGGTGCAATCTATTGGCGAGTATTGGATTTTTGGGATTCTCTTATTGTGAACGCTCTTTTTCCTGACATTTCGGCAGCACCAGTCAAAACACCCATTTTTAACGTTGAAACCGAATTGAATGGCGCCGTTCGGTCCGAGCTGCGCCAATTGGAGGCGCGCAAGCAGTTTGCGCTGAACCTGCTTTTTGCCCTGGCCTTGAGTGTCTGGGCTGCCATTTTCCTTGCTGAATCCGTGGGCACTTTCTTTGTTTTATGGCATTCGAATCTGGGCCTTTCGGCGGCTGGTGAACAACCTTGGACCGCGTTGTTCGTCGGGCTGCTATGCTTGTTCTTTGCGCGGTCGAGCGTGTTGAAAGCAGGCAGTTTCTGGGCGATCTGGACGGGCCGCGCGCCTGTTTTTCTTACCCCAACTGAGCGTGTGCCCGAGGCAGTGACTTATTCGATTGAGCAAGACCACGTCATCGCACGAGAGAAGGATTTCACCGAATCTTGGCATTTTGCGCATATCTCTAAACTTGAACGCAATGGGCGGTTCGTGATGTGGCGCAGCCCCGATATGCGGTTGCTTTTTATCCCCTTGCCGACCGAGCAAGATGCCCAACACCTGCTGCGCAAACTCAAACAGGAAAGTCGTTCGGGCAAAGGCAGTTTTGCGCTACAAGACGCACCGGATGCGGCGTTGGTGCAGAATATCTCGGCCCGGGACGCGTTTGAGGCGCTTGAAGGAGTCGCAAGGAAAACAGGAACCAAATGCCCCAATAAGTTGGATTCTGTTTTCAACTATTTGACCTTCCTGATCCTCACCGGGTTCGCTGCGCTTGGCCTGTGGTCCCTTGTGTCGGGTAATACCGTGCAGGCAGGTTTTCCGCTGTTCAATCAGCTGTGCGTCGTGCTGTTGGTCACCGCACTGATGGTGCATGCATCGTTTTTTCGAAAGCATCTGCCCCGTCTGCGGCATCTGCACTTTGCTCGGTACGGGCTTGTGCGCGGCATCGCCTGGGGACCGACCGCCGTGACCTGCGACACGTCAGGGTTAGAGATCTGGCGGGAAGGCAGGGTTTTGCGCATCGGCTGGAACATGGTGCGCGCGGTATACTGCGAAAATTATCTGACTGTTGTTGAGCTGACCGACGATCAGGTTTTCGTCATCCCTGAAATCCCCTCGGCGACAAATCTGTTGGCTGCCCACCGTACATCGCGAGGATTGGGCGCATGGGATGGCGCCAGACATGCCACCGTACCGAAACAGGGAAAAAAGAAACGGTGGTGGTCGTTCCTGATCAGCGGCGTGGTCTGGTTGGTTGTTTTCGTGACGATCTTGGGATTCATCGGCTGGCTTCAATCCAAACCCGCCGCAGCCGAGATGCTGCGAAATCCAACCCTGCCTGTATGGTACGAAGAGGTTTCGCCACAGGATCGACGGGCCGCTTTGGCAGCAGACAGATCCGTGAGCCAACCCCTGTTTGATGAGAAAATGCGGGTCGAAGAGGCCGGGTATGAAATCGTCAGACAGGGATTTTTTGTTGTTCACGACCGGTCCAGTCTTGAGGATTTCGGTGAGGTTCGCCTGACGGTGGATCCGATTTTCGAACGCGCCACATTGCATCGGCTGCGGATACATCGGAAGGGAAAGACATTTGACCAACTCGACTTGCCGTTTCGAGAATTGAGTCTGGAGCGTGAACTCAAATCCGGCGTGATGCAGGGCGATATAGAATATTTCGGCCAGATCTCCGATCTGCGCGTGGGGGATGGCCTTGAGATCATCTGGTCGAAAAAAGCGACAACACCGGTTTTTCCTGATCAGTTCCACTATTGGGCAGACAAGCCCAGAGTCAGCAGTTGGACGGAGAGGCGGATAAGCATCGACCTGCCAGCGTCGACCCGTTTTGGTCTAAATCATACCGAAGACTTCTCGATCAACCGCTACGAAGCCAATGGGCGCACGGTCTTGTCGTGGGCCTTTGGCGAGATTGAGGAGGAAGACGGAAACCTGCATGCGGCAGAGGCCTGGGATGTCTCGAATGACGGGATGCAGCTGTCCACGTTTCTCGATTGGGGGCAGATCGCACAGCGCTTTGCGACAGATTACCGACCTCGTCCTGATCTTTTGCCCGATGATCTGATCGCGATACTTGAAGAGATCGCGGCGCAATCGGACGACCCCGAATGGCGCGCGACCCAGGCCCTGCGGCTGGTTCAGGACCGTGTGCGGTATTTCAGTGTTTCCATCGGGGAAGGCGGTTGGATACCCCGTACGCCGAATACGGTCTGGTCCACAGCTTACGGGGATTGCAAGGATAAGGCGCTGTTGCTGATTTCGATGCTGGCGCATCTGGGTATTCAAGCCGATGCGGTCATCGTGGATCATGAAATCGGACCTGCCTTGCCACGCATGTTGCCGTCGCCCTTTGTTTTTGATCATGCGATTGTTCGCATTCGCGATGTACAGGGCGATTGGTTTGTTGACCCCACCGACTTGTTGCAGGGCGGAGTCGGCCGGGCCATTTCGCTGACCGATTTCACCTGGGGGCTGCCGCTGTCACCGGACAGCACCGAACTGGTCGAGATTGTGCGGCATCTTCCAGCTGAGCCCACGTCCGAAGTTCTGCAAGAGTACACTTTGTTGGATGAAGGTCCGGTGGCTGCCATTCTGGATGTGACCGAAACCTGGCGCGGTGTGAACGCAGATTACAGGCGGTGGCTTTTTGATCGTCAGGATGAGGAAAAGCGGCACAAGAATTACGAAGATTGGTATGCGGATCGCTTTCCCGGTGCCACGCATCCCGATGCGATGGTTGTTGAGGATGATCTTGACGCCAACGTCATTCGGCTGGTGCAGCGATATTCCCTGCCGCGCGACGGGTTCGAAGAAGATGGCCTTTGGACGGACCTGAGCCATTTTGGCTATGTGGTTTCGGATCAGCTTTACGAGCTTGATGATGACGCGGCGTTGGCAGGGCAATCGCAGGTTAATAATCCGATCCACGCTGTACACACAGTGGTCATGCGCAATGTGCCGGCATCCTTGAACCAACCGGTCGGTTACAGCTTTGAAAACCGCTTTGTCGATTTTGAAACCAAGGGCGAGTGGAACGAAGTTGAGGCGTCCTTGCGCTATGAGTGGGTCCTGAAAACCAAGAAAACCACACTAAAACCCGGAGATGAAGACGCCTGGCGTGAGGCGGCTGATTACGTTGAAAATCATGACATTTACAACGTCAACCTGCATCAAAACCTGTTCGGCCTGGAATTGGATAAGCCGGTCTATCTGGGGATGAACGGAACCCAGCTGATGGTTCTTCCCCTGCTTGTGTTGGTGGCCATGATGATGTTTTTGATGTTCCGCAGCGGTGTCAGAGCTGAAGTGGCAGCCAGCCGCGCAATGATGGACGCGGACCGGCGCTAACGCCCGCCCCGCCCTTGTTATCCCTCTTGCCGGGAAGACAGGATCCAATCCCGCACAATCTCGGCCTTTGGTGTCAGGGGGCGAGTTTTGGACCACACCAGATAAAACCCCTTGCCCGTTTTCCAGGCCCATTCAGGACGCGCCGCCAGCATGCCCTGCCGCACCAGCGGAGCTACGACATGATGCCAGCCAAAGGCAAAGCCCTCGCCCGCCATCGCGGCCTGCAAAACCAAGGCATAATCGTTCAGCCGCAGACCGGTACGAGGGGTGACCTCGGCGATGCCAAAGGTGCGAAACCACTGTTCCCATGTGGGGCGTTCACGGACCGGCTCCTCTAGGTGAATAAGCCGTTGATTCAGAAGGCCGGGCACATTCTTGAGCGTGACGGCGGCGGCCATGACGCGAGGTGAAGCGACGGGATAGATCACCTCATCCGATATCAAATGCGCGTCGCAATCGGGCCAATTGCCATCGCCCAACCGCACGGCAAGGCTGATAGTTTCCACATTCAGGTCCGGCTCGCGATCGCTGGATTGCAGGCGCAGCTCAATATCGGGATGATTTTGCTGAAACGATGCTATTCGAGGCATAAGCCAGTAGTTGTTGAATGCCGAGGAAGCGCTGAGTGTCACGTGATCATTGCTGGCAAATTGCCGGATCGAAGCTGCAGAATGCGACAGCAGCTCGAACGCGCGGGTGACATCTGAAAACAGACGGTTTCCTGCATTGGTCAAAGTGATCCTGCGATGGCTGCGCCGAAACAATACGACGCCAAGTGAGGTTTCCAATTGCTTGATCGAGGCACTGACGGCGGGTTGCTGCACATTCAACTCCTCTGCCGCTTTGGTGAACGATCCCGTGCGTGCGGCAGCTTCGAAGACGACCAGATGGCGAGGAGAGGAGAGGAGGGACCAGGGTTTTTGCATAACTTCAGATTATGCTAAACATCAATATTTTCAACCGTCACAGAGATGTGGTTGAGCGCTATGGTTCTTGAAGAAACATGGCGATGAGGGTTTCAATGGCACGGCGCGCTCGGACATCCAGAAAACGGCAGGACACACATATCGCTGTGCCCGCCTCACCCTTTATTCAGCGCCAGGCCCCGTTTTACGATCTGCTTGACGAGGAGCAGGTCGTTCGTCTGGAACGTCAGGTGGATTGGTTTTTGCAGGACGTCGGCATCGCCTTTCGTGACGACCCCGAGGCGCTTGCGCTATGGAAGTGCGAAGGGGCACAGGTCGACGGTGATATCGTGCGCGCCCCTGCAGATTGGATTCGCGCCCTTTGTGCCAAGGCACCGCGTGAGTTTACCCAGTTGGCCCGCAATCGGGATCGATCGGTTGTCATCGGCGGTCGAAATCAGGTTTTCGCTCCGGTCTATGGCGCCCCTTTTGTGCGTGATCTGAAAGGTGGGCGGCGTTATGGCGATCTGAACTCCTTTGAAGACCTGGTGCGCCTTACCTACCTGCACCCAAACTTGCATCACGGGGGTTTTGTGACCTGCGAGCCGTGTGATGTTCCAGTCAGCAAGCGGCATCTGGATATGTTGCTGGCCCACATGACGCTAAGCGACAAACCGCATCTGGGCGCAATTACCGAGATGAGCCGCGCTCAGGACAGTGTCGACATGGCCGAGATCGTATTTGGCGCGGATGTGATGGCGGAAAACTGTGTCATCATGGGCAACGTGAACACCAATTCACCGCTGCTGGTGGATCGGGTGGTGACGGAATCCGCGCGGGTCTACAGCAGCCGGGGGCAAGGTATGATGGTGGTGCCGTTCATCCTGTCCGGGGCGATGGGGCCGGTGTCGACCGCCGCCTCGGTGGCCCAGGCATTGGCCGAGGCGATGATGGTCTGTGCATATATTCAGCTTATCCGTCCCGGTGCGCCTTTTGTACTGGGGAACTTCCTGTCTTCGATGTCGCTGAAATCCGGCGCGCCGACTTTTGGCATGCCCGAGCCGGTGATCTCGAATTATGCGATCGGGCAACTCGCGCGACGCGTGGGCCTGCCTCTGCGCTGTGGCGGATCGCTGACAGCGTCCAAGATCGAAGATGCGCAAGCCGCGTATGAAAGCGCGGATACGATGCATTCGACCATGTTGGCCGGGGCGAATTTCGTGCTGCAATCGGCGGGCTGGCTGGAAGGTGGACTGTGCGCCGGCTTCGAAAAGCTGATCATGGATGCGGACCGGCTTGGGTCTTATCAAAAGGTTCTGGACCTGGGGCTGGACACATCAGACGAAGCGCTGGCCAGTGACGCCTATGAGGAGGTTGGTCCCGGCGGTCATTTCCTGGGCTGCGGTCACACCATTCGTAATTATCAGGATGCGTTCTATGAACCCGCGCTCAGCCACAGTGAAAACGTCGAAAGCTGGGAGGATGAAGGTGCCAAGGACATGCGCACGCGGGCTTATGAACGCTGGAACCAGATGCTGAAAGATTATGAGGCACCTCCCATCGACGTGGCGTTGAAAGAAGAGTTGGAGGCATTCGTTGCCAAACGCAAAGAAAGCTTGCCCGACGCCTGGTACTAAGTTCCCCGACCTTTCACCTATGCCGGTCAACCAAGGAAAACACGTATGCCCGAGATTCAAAAAGACGAAACAGCCACCGGCAAACCGTTGCCGTCCCACGCCAAGGTCGTTGTAATTGGTGGCGGTGTCGTTGGCTGCTCGATCCTGTTTCATCTGGCCAAATTCGGCTGGAAGGACGTGGTGCTTCTGGAACGAGATGAGCTGACCTCGGGTTCAAGCTGGCATGCGGCGGGGCAGATTCACACGATCAGCTCGGACCCGAATATCAGCCGTCTGCAAAGCTATACCATTGATCTGTATAAAGAGATCGAGGAGACCTCGGGCCATTCGGTTGGATTGCATATCACTGGAGGTTTCTACGCGGCCTCGACCAAGGAGTGGTACGACTATCTGAAACGCGAGCGGTCCAAGGCGCGCTATATGGGCCTGCATCAGGAGTTCATTTCTCCGTCCGAGTTGGCCGAACGGCACCCGCTGGTCGATCCGAAACACTACTATGCAGCGCTGTGGGATGATCAGGACGGCGATCTGGACCCGTCGGGGGCGACCTATGCATTTGCCAAATCTGCGCGCGTTTATGGTGCGCAGTATTTCACCCATTGCGGTGTCACCGCGATGTCGCAGCGACCCGACGGCTCGTGGGACTTGACCACGCCCAAAGGTCAGATCAATGCCGAACACGTGGTGAATTGTGGAGGGCTGTGGGCGCGCGAGGTCGGGCATATGTCTGGCATTCACCTGCCGGTTCAGCCAATGGAACACCATTATCTGATCACCGAGAAAATCCCTCAGATTGCTGAGCGGATGGAGATCATGGGAGAGGCGGGGCGCCTGCCCGCCGGGATCGACTATGAGGCCAACATCTATTTCCGGCAGGAACGGCAGGGGATGCTGCTGGGCACGTATGAACCGAAATCAACCCCTTGGAAGGTGAGCGGCACGCCGTGGGATTTTGGGCATGAGCTGCTGCAACCTGACCTTGACCGCATTGCCGATCGGCTGGAGATGTCGTTTGAACGCATTCCTACCATTGGTGAGGCTGGGATCAAGGATATGATAAACGGTCCCTTCACGTTTGGTCCTGATGGCAACCCAATGATCGGCCCGGTGCCGGGGATGAAGAACTATTGGGTCGCAGTGGGCGTCATGGCGGGCTTTTGCCAGGGTGGCGGCGTCGGCCTGACCATGGCTGAATGGATGATCGACGGAGAGCCTTCGATCGACGTCTGGGCCATGGATGTGGCGCGGTTTGGCGAGTTCGCAACGCCAGACTGGGGCACGATCAAATCCTCGGAAAACTACGAACGCCGTTTCGTGATGACGTTTCCGAACGAAACGCTACCCAAGGGACGGATGCAGAAAACCACCGCGCTTTATGATCGTTTGGTCGCAAAAGGCGCGCGGATGGGGCAGGGCTTTGGGTTGGAAAACGCGCTGTGGTTTGCCGATGGTCCTGAGGACGCGCATGAAGACCCGACTTTTGAGCGCAATCGCAGTCACGACTATGTCGCGCGTGAGGTGAAAGCGGTGCAAGAGGCTGTTGGTGGGATCGAGATTGCCAATTTCGCCAAACATGAATTCAAAGGCGCGGGTGCGCGGGCCTATCTGGATTACGTGCTGGCCGGGTATGTGCCCAAACCGGGGCGCCTGACGCTGACACCGATGTTGACGCCCAAGGGTAAGCTCTTTGGTGATTTGACCGTGGCCTGCTTGGCCGACGATCACTTTATCCTGTTTGGTTCAGGCGCCATGCAAGAGGCGCATCGCCGCTGGTTCGAAAAGGACCTGCCGGATGATGTGAGCTATGCCAACGTGTCGGACGATTGGCACGGAATCGCATTGTCTGGCCCCAAATCCCGCGAGTTGTTGGCGCGGCTGACGCGAGAGGATGTCTCGGCCGAGGCCTTCAAGTTCCGTGATCTTCGCCAGACCTTTGTGGCCGGTGTACCGGTGATCCTGAATCGCATCTCGTTCAGCGGCGAACTGGGCTATGAGATTTATTGCAAGCCGCAATACCTGTTGCGTCTGGCCGAAGCGATTGAAGAGGCCGGGGCCGATCTGGGCTATCGCTGGTATGGGGCCCGCGCGTTGATGTCGATGCGGCTGGAGAAAGGGTGGGGTGTCTGGACGCTTGAATTCCGCCCGGATTTCAATGCAGTCGAAAGCGGCATGGAAGCCTTCATCAATTGGAACAAAGAGTTTGTCGGCAAGACGGCGACCGCGGCGGCCCGCGCGGAAGGCGCCAAACAGAAGCTAGTGACCATGACAATCGACGTCGACGGAATTGATGTGTCGAATGATGAGGCGATCGTGAAAGACGGCACTGCCGTCGGTTATGTCTCGTCCGGTGGCTATGCGCATCGGGTCGGGGAGTCGATGGCCATGGGGTATGTTGCCGCGGACCATGCCGCGCCGGGAACGATCCTACAGGTGGAAATCCTTGGCGCGTTCTATGACGCCACGGTTCTGGGTGCACCAATTTACGATGCCAATGGAGCCAATATGCGCACCTGAGTAGTTGGTCGAAAAGCCATCCGCGCACAGGTTACAAGACCGTCATCATTTTGTTGGCTTGTAACCTGGCCTGCCATCAGCGTTCGTCAAAAGCGTTGTTCACGGTGTGATGCACCGGCTTCAGCATATAGGCGAGCAGAGTATTCTCGCCTGTGGTCATCTCTGCCACCACGGTCATTCCGGCCTGAAGAGGACGTTCATACGCGCCGCTGCCAATAGATTTTTCGGCCAACTGTATCGAAGCCCGGAAATAGGTTTCGCCTGTCATCTCATCGACAAGCGACACCGAATCCAGCCCGCCTGAGCAGATTACGATCGTTTTCATATTTTGAACCCTTGTTTTGTTACCCGGGTAGGCTGCGACCGGGATGCACCCTGTTACACACGGGGGCTAGGCGTGCCAATCCTCCATTCTCGCAATCACGCGCTTGTGGTAGATGACCCGTGGGTCGTACGGCGTGACCAGATATTCACTTGCTGTGTTCAACACCGGGTAAACTAATCGGCATGATCCTTGAAACTATCTGGAAACAAGAAATTGCACCCTCTAATCTTCCACTGACATTTGGCCGATCAACCCCGGGTTTAAGCCACCAGCAGCCGTTTTGGACCACAAGTGCGAGTCAGCGTAGGAATTGCCGTATCAATACTTGTCGCGCTTTCAATCGGCGCGTCGACTTTTGTGGTGCATTCGCTGTGGTGGACGACCGCGAGGGAAAACAGTCGGATGTTGGCGGCCGAGATCAACAGTCAAATCGCCAACACGGTGCGGATTGAAGTTGGATTGACCCTAAGATCTGCCGAAGCGGCCTGGGCCGCGGTCCGGACAATATTTGTCCAGAATGTGATTCAGACACAGCAAGCCGACAAGCGAGAGTTTGTGTTTCTGTCGCAATTGCAGGCGCAGCCCAACATATCGTGGATTACCTTCGGCTGGCCTGACGGGGACTTTTTCGCCGCCCACCGTTTAGGCGACAGTGGGCTGGAGATGATCGAAATCAACGACGAGATCCGGGATCGGAGCCTGCGTAAGGACCGTTACATCTTTATTCCGGGGGACATCCAATTCGAAGACCGCTCGTTTTCGCCAACCCAATATGATCCGCGCGATCACGCCTGGTACGGTAATTTCATTGATCGCGATACGCCGGACTGGATCGAGGTGCGCGACCTGCCGGGTAGCGACAAAACGGTCTATGCCTTTGCCGGGGCAATCGACGTGAACCGCAGACGCCAAGGCGTGTTGACGGTGGCCATTGAAACGGATCGCCTGTCGCGCTTTCTGGGATCATTGCGGCCGGGTGAGTTTGGCGCGGCCTATATTCTGAGCGCGGATGGCAAGGTGATCGCCGTACCGGACCCGGATGCAGATGAGGTCACCCCGGCGCGGATGGGTGAAGGTGAGCTGTACGAAGTTGCCAAGATGTCTGGGGAAACCCTTTTGGCGACCTCTGGTCCGAATGTCGCCGGCAGTTTGACGACCCGTGTGGTGTATGACGACGTGCCCTATGCCGTGGCACTGACCCCGCTTGGATTTTACGGGTGGCGCGTGGCCACGGTCATCCCCGAAGCCGCCTTCCTGTCAGGTATCGACCGGACGCTCGTCAATCTGATTTATGCGCTGCTTGGGGTGGTTGTTGTGGCGACCGGTCTTGCCATTTGGTTAATGCGCAAGGTTGTGGCAAACCCTTTGTCGCGCGTTGCCGAAGACCTCAGCCGAATTGAACGTTTCGATGTCGAGCAGGTCTCGCGGCGTCCCTCGCGCCTGAAAGAGCTAAATAACCTGTCCGCAGCGACGGCCAACATGGCGGCGGGTCTGTCGGCGTTTCGAAAGTATGTGCCGACCGATCTTGTGCGAATGCTGGTGGCGGCAGGTATCAAGACGCAGCCCGGAGGGGAAACAAAAACGATATCTGTGCTGTTTTGCGATGTGTCGGGTTTCACCGGCCTGACCGAAAAGCATGGCCCGAAGATTGTCGAGTTGATGGCACCTTTCTTCAGCGCTGCGTCATCGACCATTGAACGGCATCATGGAACAATCGATAAGTTCATCGGGGATGCGGTGATGGCGTTTTGGGGTGCCCCGCGAGAAAATCTCGACCACGCTGAAGATGCCTGTCGTGCTGCGCTGGAACTCGTGGACGTGGTCGAAAGTGCTGGCCTGCGAAGTGACTCTGACGATTCCCTGCGCGTCAGGGTCGGTCTGAACAGTGGTGAAGCTCTGGTTGGGAATATCGGATCGGAACAGCGGCTGAACTACACGGCAATTGGAGACGTCGTGAACGTAGCAAGCCGTCTGGAGGTGGCCAACAAGGCCTATGGCAGCGCGATCCTCATTGGACCCGAAACACGGCGAGAAGCAGGTGATGCGATCATCGTCCGGGAACTGGATACGCTTGAAATTGCCGGCCGGTCCGGAGAACTGGTCGTTTTCGAACTGATTGGCATGACTGACAGTGTCGCTGAGACCCCACCGTGGATCGAGGCTTATGAAACAGGTCTTGCCCATTACCGGGCCAGACGCATGCCCGAGGCGGTCGCGTCCTTTGAGGCCGCAGATAATTTGCGCGGGGGCGATCCTGCGTCCGTTTTGATGATCAAGCGAGCAAAAGCGTTGCTGGCGGACCCTCCGCCAGGCGATTGGACGGGCGTTGCATTCATGGATGATAAATAGTGTTTCCTTAGGATGTTTGAGGCGTGAGGCGCTCGTCACTCTGTTTTCTGGCGCCATCGCCTTGAAATTTTGTTTCGTTTTGCCGGTAAATACTGAAACATCATGACAGCGCGAGCTTGATAGTTTAGTTGTTCAATTTAAAGCAAAATTGACAATGTCTCGGTGAATATAGTGGAACACGTAACCTTCACGTTCGAGATGGGAGTGGTGTGCGCTTTGTTGGCCTTCACCGTTTTCCTTTTCGTATCGGAAATTGTCAGAATAGACCTTTCTGCGATACTGGTTTTGGTTCTGGTCGGCCTTCTTAGCTACGCTCCGGGGCTTGAGAACCTTGCCAATGTTTCGCAACTGTTCGACGGATTTGCGTCCAACGCGGTGATATCCATCATCGCGGTTATGATCGTGGGGGCAGGTCTGGATAAAACCGGCATCATGAACAAAGTTGCGGCGGTCATATTGAAATATGGCGGCACCGCCGAGAACCGGGTGCTGCCAATTGTTTCGGGCACGGTCGGCGTTATTTCATCCTTTATGCAGAACGTCGGTGCGGCCGCATTGTTCTTGCCCGTGGTCAGCCGAATTTCCTCTAGGTCCGGAATTCCGCTGTCCCGCTTGCTGATGCCCATGGGGTTTTGCGCCATTTTGGGCGGCACGATGACAATGGTGGGCTCATCACCGCTGATTTTGCTTAACGATCTCGTCATCACTGCAAACAAGGGTCTGCCCGCTGACCAGCAGATTGAGCCATTTGGTCTTTTTTCGGTTACACCAATCGGAGCGGTCCTGATCTTAACTGGGATCGCGTATTTTCTGCTGCTTGGGCGGTGGGTGTTACCGGGCGATACCGGATCTGACAGTACCGGCACAGGGCAGGGTACGCAGGAATATTTGCAACGGGTGTACGGGCTGCAGGCAGATGTTTTCGAGGTGATCGTGCCCGAAGATAGCCCGCTGGTGGGGCGCATTCTGGCTGATATCAACCACGAAGAACACCTATACATAATCTCTACGTTTTATCGTGGCAAAACGTCGATGGTTCAGGTCCTGACCGCCGAGATTGCAGCACCTTGCAGATTGGCCATCATCGGAAACCGCTGGGATGTAGAACAATTTGCACTGAAATTTGGTCTAACGGTTCTGCCGGATTTGGATATCTTCGTTGAAGAATTTGCGCCGACCAATGCCGGCATAGCCGAAGTCGTTGTGACGCCCGATAGCAAACTGATCGGAAAATGCCCGCGCGAGCTTTTGTTTCGCAAGACCTATGGCATGTCGTTGCTTGCGATTCACCGCGGTGAAGAAACGCTTAGCCATGTTGAAACCGACACGCACGAATCCACTCAGATCGGGCTCGAGGAATTTCACGCAGGGGACATGCTTGTTGCACATACAAGGTGGGACAACCTGATGCGCATTAAGCGTGATCCTGATTTTGTCGTCGTGACAACGGATTTCCCGCAGGATGAATTGCGGCCGCAGAAGGTCGGCTGGGCCTTGGCCTTTTTCGCAATTTCCCTGTCGCTGATTTTGTTCACCGATGTTCGTTTGTCGCTGTGCCTGCTGACCGGAGCCGCGGGAATGATGCTCACACGTGTACTGAGTGTGGATGAGGCCTATCGCGCGGTCGGATGGAACACCGTATTCCTGCTGGCCTGTCTCATACCGCTGGGGCAGGCGGTGCAAAACACCGGAACGGCGGCATGGATCGCCCAGCAAATCATGATCATTCTCAACGGCTGGCCGATATGGGCGCTACAGGCTGGTGTCGCGATATTGGCCACAGCCTTTTCGTTGGTCATGTCGAATGTCGGGGCCACTGTCTTGCTTGTGCCGCTTGCCATTTCGATTGCGGTGGCGGCAGGAGGCAACCCAGCTGTCTTTGCACTGACCGTAGCAATCTCGACCTCGAACAGCTTTATTATTCCAACCCATCAGGTCAACGCGCTGATTATGGGCCCTGCAGGTTACAAGGTTATGGATTTTGTGCGCTCGGGTGGGGTTATGACAATTCTGTTCCTGGTTGTTTCCTTGTTGATGCTTAACGTCATCTACTGAACTGCCCGGGCGCGCAGCCCGATCAGAGGTGCTTGTTTCTGAAAAAGGTGCTAGTTGACTAGGTAACTTGTCGGCGGACGTTTCGCTTCAGTCTGCTATTTCTTTCACGACGGAAAAACGAAAAATGTTGAGAAATCATGCTTTTGAATTCTGACTTATCATTATTCAACGCAGCGCTTCTTTTTGATCGCCAGTGTTATTGGGCCAGAATGTCGTTTGTGAATTTCACATCCGCGATTTCACCGTTAAGCGTTGCCATGCTAACCGAATGAACTTGAGCGGCATTGTGGGATTTTCCGTCCGGGCCGGTAAGCCCATATGTCCAAACAGCATCGGCTGCATAGATTGGCTGAAAGCCAAGATCAGCTGCACTGCGCGTGGTCGATTCTACGCAATGATTGGCGGTCGCACCGCACAGGATAACACGCTCGACGCCAGCGTCTTGCAGAATTGCCTGCAATGGTGTTCCCGCAAAACCGCTGCTGCCGGTCTTGACGACGATAGGCTCACCGGTGGCCGGGGCCGCGAACGGTTGAACTGCACAACCTGGGGCGTCGGGGTGAAACGGGTCCTCGGGATCCGTACCATGGTGGTGAATATGAACGACCGTGCTGCCGTCGCCGCGAAACTTGTCCAGCAGCCGGGTAATATTGCTTTCTGCCTCAGGACATGACCGTTCCGTGCCCAAAGCATCCTCGTGCGCCAGGGCCATTTGAACATCAATCACCAAAAGTGCGGTTTTCATTCTTTTCCGTCCTTAGTCCGTGGTTTCAGCCTTGCGGCTGGCCAGTATGTTTTCCACCCGCTTGCCGTATATGCGAATGTTGATCTCATCCCCGATTTCGCGGTCGGGCTGTTCGTCATAAGTCATCGTGGCCGTGATACGGGGGCGGTCACCTTCAACCTTGGTCACACCATGTAACGAGTACCCGCCGCGGAACAACGTCAGCGTTCCTGCCCCGCGCGCGAAGGTCTGGGCATGAGACAAGTCCCCATCCAACAAGCGGTCCACCGCCTCTCGGTCTTCATCCGAGTCTGTCCGGGAATTTGGAATAAAGGTGAACTCGCCACCTTTTTCGGCAGCCTGCAACAACAGCGTGACGGTGCATTCGGTCGTATCATAGTGCCAGGCATGTCCGCTTCCGGGTTGCAGTGCGACGACGTTGAGCGCCTGAAACTCATCCGCGCATCGATACAGTTGGTCTTTCATCTGCACCCGCCGCACAAACTCGGTCAAAATTTCTGACTGGTACAGCTGCTTGAGGCCGGACTCTGCCGGTATTTGATCATCTGCAAGCTGCACGGCGCTATGGATGAATTCTTTTCGGCGTGGATCATCGTCAGGCAGCGAAGGGTCAATCGCCCCCTGATAGATGTTTCGCTTCACGTGCAAAATCTCCGCCGTCGGAAGCAGGGCGTTTGCCTCTGAATTCACCTGTTTCAAAGCCTTAGAATGCAGAAAGCCATCCAGATTGCACCAGCCGTTGGTGTCGATGCTGAGCTGACATTGGGCTAATAATTCTGCACCCGGGCCATTGTCCAGATCGGCAATCGGGTAGCGGTCGAGGTCTACAAAATCCAGAGCGACATCCCGTTTGGATTGGCTGGTGTCAGTCATGATGATCTCCTTCAGGAAAACTCAACCGGTCAGTGCGCTGTCGCACACCCCGATACTATGCAGAGCAGTCTTGATCAGATAAAACGAAACAAAACGGGCCCATGAACAAAAAATTTTTATGGAAAGCTGATGCGCCACAATCTGAACCTCAACTGGTTGCGGAGTTTCGAAGCCGCAGCGCGATTGCTGAGCTTCACATCTGCGAGTCAAGAAATCGGCCTGACACAGACTGCCGTAAGCCAGCATATCAAAGCCCTTGAGGCGCAGCTGGGCGATAAGCTGTTCGTGCGCCGCCCCAAAAGTCTGCAATTGACCGATGTGGGCAAAGCTTACTTACTGCCTGTCCGCGAAGCACTGGGCACGATTGAGATGTCGACGACCGGTCTATTTGGTCCCCACGGGGCAGCAACGATCACTATACGTGCCTCGATGGCCTTCATCATGTGGTTGTCTCCAAGGTTGGATGGCTTTCTGCGCGATCATCCCGACACCAGCGTCAAACTTTTAACCTCGATCTGGAAGGATTCCTCGGAACAACACCCGGTCGATGTTGATATCGTCTTAGCGTCCAAAGACTATGCTGGCCCTAATTTGGAGCCGCTTTCGGACGAGGCGATTGTCCCGATTGTCAGTGCCGTGTCCCATGAAATGATAAAAGGACCCAAGGACTTACTGCAGCACCCCTCAATTCATATCTTGGGTTTTGACGATCATTGGGCGCGCTACCTTTCCGCCTTTTCGCTGGAATCAACGTGCCCTGGCGCGCGGCTGGTGACCGACACCTCAACCGCCGCGATCGAAATGGTTGGTGCTGGTTTGGGGTGTGCCGTGGTCATTGAACGTTTTGCGGCACGGGCGATGGCGGCCGGACAGAACATTCGTATCGCTGGCGAAGCGGTAGCATTGGAGCAATCTCATTACCTCATTAGAACAGATCACCGCGCTGCTGTTCGTCCACAAATCGAAGCGTTCAATTCTTGGCTTCGGCAGCAGTTCTGAGTTCAGCACCCTGATGTTGCCAGATGAGGTGAACTAAGCCACAGCTGACGAAGAATGAGGCCCTGCACTGTTTTTCTTAAGAAACATGGGGAAAACCCCCATGTTAACCCGCGAATCTTCACGTGAACGAATCTTGCGTAGTCAGTGATAGGGTGAGACCATCGCAGTACAGTCCGAGCAAACATGCGATAAAAGGAGTGTTTATGGAACCAGGCAATCTCAGGCTATTGCCAGTTTACAACGGGAATACACTGGCCGACCTGTTTCAGGCTTGTTCAAGCCCTTCTTTATCGTCGGCGATTTGCGGTTTGTGGGGCAATTCTGACTTCAAGCTGGGCAATCACATCATTGATCAGCCTGAACAGAGCTCGATTGTCCATCCACAATGCTTTGGCAAGGCGCTACCCTTTGTCGGATGTCGGTTTTGAGAATGGAAAGCCCAGAGGCTTTCTATATTCCGGGATACGTACACAATTCGCGTAGCCCCCAAAACTCGGATGCAGGATCACAATAATCATGCGTCTTGTGTTTGATCAAATGGCCAGTTCACGATGAGCAAAAATCTCTCTTGCAAAAATCAACCAGAGGCATCCGATGCACAGCGTTCGGCGTCAAATCTGGTCAATGTGATGAACATCGACCGCGATGACGCATTAGGTATACGCGATCAGATACGCGCAGAGTTGGCTTATTTGATTTCAAGCGGCGTACTGCAAAATGGAGCGAAATTGCCCTCCTGCAGAGCACTTGCGCGTGATCTCAAGGTGTCTGTGAACTCGGTGTTGGGTGCATATTCCAGGCTTGTTGACGAAGGTACGATCA
Organism: Ruegeria sp. BA12; assembly: GCF_056539625.1. Classification (NCBI taxonomy): domain Bacteria; kingdom Pseudomonadati; phylum Pseudomonadota; class Alphaproteobacteria; order Rhodobacterales; family Roseobacteraceae; genus Ruegeria; species Ruegeria sp. BA12. The sequence continues at coordinate 88,203 of NZ_JBQFVF010000007.1, read as the reverse complement.
TTTCGAAGCCAAAATCTGGCTACTATGTCTCTCTCAATCTGAACCGGACGCAGGCCAAGGCAGATCAAGAGATTAACGCGAATTTCCCGAACATCGTCGAAAGAATAACCAGAAGGCGTTTACCATCCAAAGCAGGCTGTATCACGCGGCCTGCGGATTGGCCGGACTATCAGTTCCCGTTCGTGTGCAATCAGGCGGCCTCGAACAGGTTTCCTTTGGCTGAATGGCGTGAATGTTCCCGACTGGCGTTGAACATGCGCGACCTCAGCAATTGGACAGGTGACAACCAGTATCGTGATTCCGACACCTTTGTTGAACAAATCTGTAGCCGGTTGTTGCCGCATAGAGGCATCGTCGCCAAGCCTGAAAACGTGCTGATTACCATGGGTGCGCAGCAGGCCATCTATATAGTGGCGGCTTTGCTGCGTGGCTTTGGCCGCGTCGTTGCAATTGAGGATCCAGGATATGCCGACGCGCGTAACATATTCGAACAGACCTTTGATGAGGTCCGGTTCATCCCCGTCGACAGTGAGGGTCTTGTTGTCGATGAAAGACTGGCCGGATGCGATCTGGTCTATGTGACGCCAAACCGTCAGATGCCAACAGTTCTGTCTATGTCGCAGACCCGAAAACGTCAGCTGCTGGACATGGCAAAGAAGGAAGATTTCCTGATTATCGAAGACGATTATGAAGGTGACATGGACTTTGATGAGAACAGTCTGCTTCCTTTGTATAGTGGGCATTCTCAGGGGCGGGTGATCTATACTGGCAGCCTTTCAAAAAGCTTGGCTCCGGGTCTGCGGCTGGGCTATCTGGTCGCCCAGGAATCTCTGGTGCAAGAAGCGCGCGCCCTACGCGGAATGATGATCCGCCATCCACCTCACGTCATTCAACACACCGCATCTCTGTTCCTGCGTTTTGGTCATCATGAGACGCACCGGGCAAAGATGCACCGGATTTTCAACGAACGCTGGCACGTCGCATCGCAGGTCATCCAAGAGCTGTTTCCCGATTTCGAGTTGCAATACGAATATGGCAGCACGAACTTTTTCTTCCGCAGCTCCCAAGGGCACAGCGCCTATCAAATCGCGGAAGCTGCACGTCAAAGGGGCGTGATTATCGAGCCGTCTAGCGTCTGTTTTTCTGATGAAAAAAAGGGTGAAATAACCTTCAGGCTTGGCATTTCCGCCGTTCCGGCAGGCAATATCGAACAGGGTCTTCGCACCTTGCGCAGCGCCATTGATGCGCTCTAGCTGTGCCCACACTTAAATTCATCTGTGTCTATCCAACAGGCCAACAAACTTACCTTTATTGATGGGCAAGGCCAATCGGGCTGGTCTGATCGAGTCACTTGCCCACGCGAAAGCAAGTTATTTTTTTGTTGATTTACCGCGCCCATAGGTCCGTCAGGTCGAATGTAGCGAGGTGAGAGATGAATATTCTGGGGCACTTTGTATCCAACGAATTCTGGCCAGGTGCGAGCAACAGGATTTCTGAAATTGTAAACCCGGCCACCGGGGCGGTGACCGGAAAGGCAACGCTGGCCTCTGTCGAAGACGTAGACACCATCGTTAGAACAGCGGCTGAGGCGGCGCCGGGCTGGGCTGCAACACCGCCTGCCAAACGCGCGATGGTTATGTTCGAGTTTCGCGATCTTCTCAAAAAACATACCAATGAACTGGCTGAACTGCTGTCGTCAGAACATGGAAAAACTCTGCCGGACGCAAGAGGCGAGATTGCGCGCGGTATCGAGGTTGTCGAATTCGCGTGTGGGATTCCTCAGCTTCTTAAAGGCGAGTATTCAGAGGCCGTTGCAGCAAACGTAGATTGTTTTTCTGTCAGACAGCCTTTGGGCGTTGTTGCAGGTGTAACACCCTTCAATTTTCCCGCCATGGTCCCGCTTTGGATGTATCCGGTGGCCATTGCCTGTGGAAACACCTTCGTGCTGAAGCCTTCCGAAAAAGACCCCTCGGTCGTGATGCGCATCGCGGAATTACTGGCGCAGGCCGGGTTGCCACCGGGCGTTTTCAACGTCGTGAATGGGGATAAAGTGGCCGTGGATGCGCTTTTGGATCATCCATTGGTTGAAGCGGTCAGCTTTGTCGGCTCAACGGCAATTGGGCGTTACATATACTCGCGTGGCTCGGCGAACGGGAAACGCGTGCAGGCGTTGTGCGGCGCAAAAAATCATCTGGTCGTTATGCCGGATGCGGATTTGGAACAGGTTTCGGACGCGCTCATTGGGTCGGCCTATGGCTCTGCGGGTGAGCGATGTATGGCCATTTCCGTTGCCGTACCCGTTGGTGAAGACACAGCAGATCGGCTGATCGACGTACTGGCACCCAGGGTGCGGGCTTTGAAAGTTGCGCCATTTACCGACCCGTCCTCAGAACTTGGTCCCGTGATCAGCAAGCAAAGCTACGACCGCATCTATTCCTATATTGAACAGGGTCTTGAAAAGGGTGCCGAGCTTGTTGTCGACGGGCGCGAAATCTCGTTACAGGGGTACGAAGCCGGCTATTTCATCGGCGGGTGCCTGTTTGACCGAGTGACGCCTGATATGCCCATCTACAAGGATGAAATCTTTGGTCCGGTCCTTTCCGTGGTGCGAGCTGCCAGATACGAAGACGCAGTTGGTCTGATAAACGATCATGAATATGGAAACGGGACGGCGATCTTCACCCGCGACGGTGACGCTGCGCGTGATTTCTGGGCGCGCGTGCGCATAGGTATGGTCGGAGTAAACGTGCCAATCCCGGTTCCGGTCGCTTATCACTCTTTCGGAGGGTGGAAGCGGTCCTTGTTCGGCGACCATCACATCCACGGCATGGAAGGGGTGCGATTCAATACCCGACTCAAAACCATGACAACCAGATGGCCATCCGGAATTCGCACGGGGGCTGAATTCGATATTACCGGCGGAAAAGTTGTCTGAGCCAAGGCTGAGATTGAGCGGCCATTCTTAAAATTCTCGCATCGAGACATTGAGGCGCCACGTCATATTCCGGCGAGGTTCTATTATTTGAAGTTGATCCCAAAGGCCTCGTGAAAACACTAACACGTGCCTACGCAAAATCTGTGTAGCATCCTATTGCTTTTCTGAATCTCATCTTTGGATTGCAACAGGACGACGAAGAACCACCGTCTGGTCGATCCATTGAAGCAATGTGCGTTGGACGGGCGCTAACTGTTACCATCGACATTGAAATTACCCGCTTAATTTCAAGTCGATATCGAATAATATTGTTATTTTACAATGTGATAAGCATTGGATTGATCTGTGCCCATATTTTCATCGATCTGTGCCTTTCGCTTATTGGCCTGCATAATCTTAACTTGACCCGAGGAGGACGATGCAAGCCTTCTGCGAAATGAGGGGTTGCGCCTGCTCGCGTAGGGAACGCATCATATTCCTCTAGGGAAGACAGAGCTGGGTCTGCAAAGTCATTGCAACGCCTTGTTCAAAATAGGCATTTTCACGGGGAGGACAAAGCGTGCTGATGCGAGGACTTGAAGCTCTTACAGGGGCCATATCCGAATTCGCAGGTTGGATCGGATGGTTTCTGATTTTGTACTGCATGGCGTTTGGTGTTTCCGACGTTTTCATGCGTTACCTGCTCAACAACCCATCGCAATGGATCGGCACCACCTTGCAGGCCGCAATGGTGCTTTTGGCATGTGTGGGTGGTATCTATTCGCTGCAGCATGATAGCTTTGTGAAGCTTGATCTTTTCTACGCGAATGCGACAACGCGAAAGAAGGCGATCCTAGATGTGTTGACCGCGCCCATCGCGATCCTCTTTCTGGTGACTCTGATCTGGAAAGGATACGAAGCGGGTTCGCTTTCACTGATGCTCAACCAGTGGACGCCGACATCGGTGCCGATTCCGATCTACCCAATCAAATTTGCAATCCCACTCGCCGGGTTCTTTGTTCTGCTGATCGTCATCAAGAAGCTTCTTGTGGATTTGCAAACAATCTTCGGCGGCGAACCTGATGAGGCGTAAGCCGAAACCTGGCGACGTCCTAATCTGAACAAGATCAAAACGAAAAAAATCATCTCTACAAACAAGGAGGATACAAATGAAACTTGAAAAATCCATAAAGACAGCCTTTTGGGCCGGTGCTCTTGCCACCAGCGCAAGCGTTGCTTTCGCTGCAGACGGCCCGCCGGATGAGGTAACAGAATGGGTTTTCCAGCCGGCATTTGACCAAACTGACGCTGGTTGGGACAACGGCCTGATTCCTTGGGTTGAAGCCGTTGAGGAAGCAACACAAGGTACCGTTAAAATCCGTGTCGAGCCTGCTGGCGCACTGGTAAGCGGCGCCGAGGCCTTCTCTGCGGCCGCAGCCGGTCAAACAGACGGCTATGCCGGCTGGGGATCCGTCTATGGTGGTGACATGCCGGAAGGCATGCTGGCTTTCGGTATGGCAATGGGCGCCAACAACACCGAAGAAGCATGGGAAGTGATGTGGGGAAATCCTGATTATCGCGTCGGCGATATCGTTCAGGAAGCTGCCCACGCGCGTAACCTGCACTGGGCTGGTTGGACCAACCAAGGTCCAAACGCGATGTTCACCAAATTCCGGGTTGAAAAAATGGAAGACCTGGAAGGCCACAAAATGCGCGCAGGTGGTCCTCAGGCGATCTTCCACTCGACCATGGGCGGTGCACCCGTTTCCATGAACGGTGGTGAAATCTATACTGCCATCAAGCTGGGAACGATCGAAGGCACCTACTGGGATACCGGTGGGATCGACGACATGTCTTTCCAGGAAGTGATCGACTACGCGATCATGCCGGGTTGGAACCCCGCACAGCACCAGGAAATCTTCATCAACCTGCAAAGCTGGAATGCCCTGACGGACTGGCAGCGTGAGCAAATCGACGGTATTTTCGAAGAAACCTACTTTGAAACCAGCCGTATGCACGCGGAAGGCGTTGAAGAAGCGCTGCAAATCCTGCGCGATGCCGGTGGCGAAGTGATCATGCTGAGCGACGAAGAAGTGGCAAGAATGCGTGAAAAGTCCATCGCAGAAGTTTGGCCCCAAGTTGCTGCAGCATCTAAAGGAAACGCCAAAGGCGTCGAAATCTACAAAAAGTTCCTCGAAGATAAAGCTGCAGGGAACTAATCCACCGAAAATTCGTCATACGTGACGCACAAAATGACCGCTGGCTTGTTAAACGAGCCAGCGGTGCCCCGGAAAATGCCGCCAACAATACGGCATTTGGAACCGCGCATTAGCCGACGTTCCTAGGCTGCCACGTGCTAAGGAAAGACAAAAAATGAGCCTTGAACTTATCACAGCGCTGTACTTCATAGTGCTTTTCGCCATTCTTTTCATGGGTTTGCCGGTCTCATTTGGCCTTGGCGGTACAGCCGTACTGTTCGCGATGATCATAGAACCGCGAGCGCTCTTGTCGGTGCCAAGTGCCTTTTATTCGACTCCGTGGAGTTCGATTCTGGTGACCGTGCCGCTCTTCCTGTTCATGGGATCCTTGATACGATTTTCCGGAATAGCCGAGGCCGCCTATGACGCTGTCTATAAGCTGATTGGTCATGTTCATGGCGGACTGGCGATGGGAACGGTTCAGGTCTGTACCGTTTTCGCAGCTATCACTGGCATCACGCCACCTGCGACGACAACCATGGGGCAGATCGCATACCCCTCGATGATGCGATACAATTATGACCGTAGGATCGCCATCGGATGTATCGCGGCAGGTGGCGCTCTGGGCGCGCTGATCCCGCCGAGCGTTCCGTTCATCTTCTATGGTCTTTTGGCAAAAGTATCCATCGGTGACCTGTTCATGGCCGGTCTGATGCCGGGTCTGATGCTTGCCATGTTCTATACCATCTACATCGGTGTCCGTTGCCGCATTCAGCCGGAACTTGGGCCCGCTCTGCCGGCAGATCAGAAATTCACGGTGAGTGAAAAACTCACCGCCGTGCTCAGTATCTGGCCCTTTGCCCTTTTGATCGTGATCGTTTTGGGCGTTATCTGGGGCGGCATCGCAACGCCTGCCGAGGCTGCTGCGTTTGGTGCTGCGGGCGCATTCGTCATCAACTTCATCTATGGCAAACTGACCAAGGAAGTTCTGGTTGAATCGCTGGTGTCGACAGTAAAGCTCAGCGGTATGGGCCTGTGGATCTTGATTGGCGCAACTGTCTATCTCAACGTGTTCAATACCTTAGGCAGCCAGGACCTTCTGACCAATCTGGTTCTATCTATGCCAGGCGGAAGCACAGGCATCCTGTTGATGATGATGCTGATCATCTTGATCCTGGGTATGGTCATGGATGACTGGGCCATCATTCTGCTTTGCACCCCACTGTTCATCCCGATCATTGATGAACTAGGGATCGACAAACTGTGGTTCGGCGCTTTGTTCATCGTAAACATTCAGATCGCCTATCTGACCCCTCCATTCGGCTTCGTTCTGTTCTGGATCAAGGGCGTTTTGCCCAAGGACGTGAGTATGGGCGATGTTTACAACTCGGTTGGACCCTTTGTTGTACTTCAATTCGTTGGTCTCACGTTGATTTTCATCTTCCCGGAAATCGCCACCTGGCTGCCCAACGCGCTGAAATAGAGGATATCAGATGTTCAAACATATACTTGTCCCCGTAGCTCCCGGACATGAGAAAGAGTATTCGGCATCCATAGAAGCAGCTAAAAAACTGTTGGCGGACGGTGGTCGGATTTCGGTCTTGTCCATTATGGAAGAGCTGCCATCCTACATGGCGTCATATTTTCCGAAGGATCAGCTTAAGAAAGCAATTGAGGAGCTTGCGGATACTTTGACGGCAGAGCTGGGATCGGACGTGATCGATGTTCATGTTGTGTCAGGACATTCGACCAATGCAATCCTCAGTTGGCAGGAAAAGCACAAGGCGGATTGTGTCGTCGTGTCCTCACACCGGCCCGGTCTTTCTGACCTACTACTGGGATCTACGGCCGCCAGGGTTGTACGGCATTCCAATTGCAGCGTGGTGGTCCTTAGATAAGGTCAAGCAAAATCAATTGGTTGCAAAAGATGGGGTTTCCGGTTCCTCTTGGGGAGGGGCCGGAAACTTTTTTCATTCAAAGTACTGTATTGAAAAATGTAAAACTCTCAGGCGCTTGGTTTCATTTTATTGAAAGCCAACAGTTCTTGTCGGATCGCTTAATTACTGAGAATGCGCATGCTACAGATTCAGTTACTTAGGTTTTCGAGTCTTTGAGATCCGGAAACGGGCCAAAATTTCCAAAACTTAAGAACGCGACTTTCGGTTGACAGGTAGGGAATGCTTGGAAAGAGACCAAGAGAGCTTCCTTTGTGGCGCTCACGGCACGGAGATTTCTGCGGATCTACGTTTTCGTGTATTCTGCGCAGCGAATAGACCGATCATTGATCCAAGCTGAAGACTAAAGTTTCAGGAGCGCACAGATCGCGCCTATGCACGCCATGCTGAAAGGCAGGCCCTGATCCCCCGGTTTTCAATCAACCAAAGCAGCCTCATCTGACTGGTTTAAGTTGATTGTTAGTACATGATTGAACTTGGCTCTATCGGTATGATTGCTTCTGGCACGGGTGGGCTAAGTTTTCATAGAAAGAAACCCAATGACCTAGCCCAAAGGAAATGAAGTGGGGCGAGCAGGGTAACTCCAATCGGGAAGTAAGCTAGCAGCAGGCGAACCGCCTGCGCTGACGAAATTCGACCGATTGACATTGTCAGTAGCAAAGGCGGAACCAGGTATGGAAACGGCACGAGAATCCATGTTGGAACTTGCGCCGTTAAGACCCACTCAACTGGCCAGCCAGTGGTTTCTGCCAATTGTCCTGCCAGTGGCGTCATTACACCTGGCGCAGTCGGAACCGTCGTACACACCGCCACCAGTGATCCGATGGCGGCCAGAGAGGCAAATATTGCCGTATTGCTGGAAAGGTTTGCTTCATGAACATGGTCACCAGATACACTCCGGCCCAGGCATTTATTCCGGAGTGAAAAACCACAGCTCCGAAGCCAATGACCCCGGACACAAAGAAGATTGGCGCAATGTTTACTTTCTGAGGAAGATCGCTGAAGGGGATGACACCGACTACAGGTAATGCACAGATCAGAGCGGCCCCAAGTGCGATCCACGCAGGTGCGATTCCATGCCAGCTGTCTGTAACCCAAAGTAAAATGGTAACTCCGAGTATGCCGGATATGGCGACCGGGCCGAACGCGACATCCGCCATCTGGGGCATCAATTTGCCGAAATCGTTTGCCATCCAAGCCTGGCCGCCTCGCTCAGTCGCAACCTGTGCCTGAAAAAATTGGCCGAACGGGCTGTCCAGATCATCGGCTCAGAGGCGGACTGGGATCAGATGGCGGGGAATGCTGGCATAGAGTTGCCGGACCACACTGCCATGAAGGTGGGTTCTTCACTGATTGCCTTGCAGATCGTTTCCCGCGGCCAAGGCGCGGCGACTATCTCGGAGGATTTTTTGCGCAGCTACATCAAATAAGGACTGCTGGTCTCTCAACTCGATGATCGGCTGCCTACGCCCGCAGTGTTTTTTGGTCGTTCAGGTCACCTCGGAAAAACGAAACGAGGTGAACCAGTTCTGCAGGTGGCTTCAAGACTACTATAAAGCAGCGCAAAGTTTAGGACTGAGGCTAACAGTTGGAGCGTAACGCCGCCGCATGGCGTCCAAGAGGTGCAACTACTCGGCTAATGAATTGCTACAGTCTGTGTGAATCATAACTTTTCTACTGCGCGGAAGCGAACTATCCGGCGCTCATGCAGCTGTTTTCACAACGCAAGCACTTAAAGCGAGAAAATTGCCAATATGCTATCAGTTCATCGCGACCAGCAGGGGCGTTCACACCTTCACACCCGTAAACGCTCAATACGAGAATTTTCCGGGGGCAAAAAATATTGCCTTGAATAGCCGCTAAATCGTCACTGGACCCGTTGTTCCTCTGACGATGCACTCCAATTCGCAGCAGACTCTGAATGGCTCCGGATCGTCTGAGGTAATGTAGTCGGTGAACTTTTCCCCCGCCAGCGTTCCGATGGTTTCTGCCGGAATACGAATGGTCGTTAGACCCGGCTCGACGTCTGACGACCCTTTGAAATCGCCGATGCCGATAATCGACAGGTCTTCGGGAACGGTCAGGCCCAGACTCTGCGCGGCAAACAAGGCACCCTGTGCAATAACATCGTTTCCGCACAACAATGCCGTAGGGCGCGGATGTTCCGTCAAAAGGGAAATGGCAGCCTGCTTTGCCTGCGAGACACTGTAGGGCGCTTCGGAAACTCGCTTGTCCGGAAGGCAAATATCCCTTTCCGCGAGCGTATCATGTACGGCTGTGAACCGGTGCTGCGCTCGATCATTGCCATTGGTTTTGGGAAAAATCAGTCCGATGTCCCGATGCCCCAAGGCCAGAAGATGCTCGGTCGCAAGTCGCCCGGCCAGAAGATTGTCTGCCCCGACACAGGGCAAGTCTGAATCTTCGGAGTAGTTCCATATCGCCAGCCCCGGAATTTTCTGCTGTTCGATCAGGCGGGCGGTTGCCTCGGCGTGTTCCAACCCGACAAGCGCAACCCCGTCCACACGATGCTCGAGCAACTTGCGAACCATCGCGTATTCCCGGTCAAGATCGTATCCGTGCGACGCCAGCAACAGGCTGAAGCCGGCCTTGTCGATCGAATCCGAGAATGCCTGAATGACCTCAGCAAAAATGGCATGGTTGATTGTGGGCACAACTAGGCCGATGGTCCCGGACCGTTTGCCATGCATCGTCTGTGCAGCACGGTTGCGGATATACCCCAGTCTCTGAACCGCTCGGTTGATCTTTTTGCGAGTCGCTGGGTTCACCAAATTCGGGTGATTAAAGGTACGTGACACCGTGGACGGAGAGACTTTTGCAGCCTTTGCAACTGCCACAATATCCACCTTACCCTTTTGAAAAATTGACATAATTTTCTTCCACTTGGTCGATTTTATGAAAACATTTGCAAAACTATTTTCATTGCCTAACCTGATTTGTCAACAAAAGTAAAAACATGAACCGACGGGTTGGGAGGCCCTGAATGGAATTCGTTTATTACTTCGGAGACGTGTTTACCCCGCTGTCATTCATGCTGCTGCTCGGCGGTACAATTGGGGGCCTGATTCTGGGTGCCACGCCCGGGCTTTCACCGACCATGGCTGTCGCGCTGTTGATCCCGTTTACCTTCCAGCTTGAGGCGGCGCAGGGTCTGATCTTGCTGGGAGCCGCCTATACATCGACCGTGGCCGGAGGGGCAGTCAGCGCAATTCTCCTCAAGATCCCCGGCGCGCCTGCCAATATCGCCACAACACTGGACGGGCATACGATGGCCAAACAAGGCCAAGGTGCGCGCGCTTTGCAGCTTTCGTTTCTGGCTTCGGCGGTGGGGGGAATATTCGGGGTTCTGCTTTTGATCTTCCTAACCCCCGTTTTGGCCAAATGGGCTCTGGCGTTCGGTCCTTCGCATTTATTTTGGTTGGCCATTCTGGGCGTGACGGTGATCGGGACCCTGGACTCCGCGTCGGTGGTAAAGGGGCTACTGTCAGGCTGCATCGGCTTGTGGCTGGCCACTATCGGCTTTGATGACATCATGGGGGCGCAGCGTTTCATCTTTCACCCCGCTTTGGGTGGTGGAATCAACATCATTGCCGCGCTGATCGGCCTGTTTGCAATCCCACAGGTGCTGACGATGTTCGCCAAGGGGCGCCATAACGCAGGGGCCGAGGTCATTGAAGTGCAGCGCCATTCGATCGTCGCGGCATTCCGAGAGTTGTTCAGCCGCACCCGTGCGCTGGGTATCGGAACGATGACAGGCTCAATCATCGGCCTAATCCCGGGTGTCGGCGGACAAATAGCGGGTCTTGTTGCCTATGATCAGACCAAAAAGTTCTCGGCTGAAAAAGACAAGTTCGGCACGGGTCATTCCGAAGGAGTGATCGCTGCGGAATCCGCCAACAATGCCATGGTCGGCCCATCTCTGGTACCTTTGCTGACGCTGTCCATTCCCGGCAGCCCCACCGCCGCTGTTCTGTTGGGCGGCTTGCTGATTCACGGTATTTTCCCTGGCTCAGACCTGTTCGACAATCACCCCGATGTCGCCTGGACCTTCATCAACTCGATGCTGATCGGGCAGATACTGATGTGCATCTTTGGCCTTTATGTCGCAGGGCTAGCAGCCCGCGTGGCGCAGGTGCCGCAATCGGTCATGGCCGCCATCGTGCTGGCGCTGTCGGTCTTTGGGGCCTATTCGGTGCAGGGATCGATGGGCGACGTCTATGTCATGGCCTGTCTTGGCATCGGCATGTTCTTTCTGGAACGTTTCGGATTCTCTGCCGCACCCCTGGTGCTGGGGCTGATCCTTGGACCCATCGCCGAGGCCAACTTCATTCAGGGCGGAATGATCGCCGACGCCACCGTTGGCAAGGCTTCGTATTTCCTGACCGGCGGTTTGAACCTGTTGCTGATCGTCATTGTGCTGGCCTCGATCGCCTATTCGGTCTGGATGGAGCTGCGCAGCCGTCGCTACACCACCAAAGAGGAGGCGCAGGCATGAACCGCTCGCAGCATGTACTCGGATCAGGTTTGGTGTTTGCGGTTGGACTATGGGTCGCCTGGGTCAGCTATACCCAGCAACCGGCCGAAGCCTTTCTGTTCCCGCGCCTTATCGCGTCTGTTTTCGTGGTTCTGGCCGGCTGGACATTTGGCAAAGCCCTGATGGGCTTGTCCAAGGTCGGAAACGGCGTGACGCGCGCCATGTTCATCAACATGCTGCCCGGCCTGATCATCACGCTGATCTACGTGTTCTGGGCGGCAAAAACGCTTGGGTTCTACACTGCTACGACCATCGCCTTTTTTGTCCTGCTGTCGATCTACGATCCCGCGCCTCATGCCGAAGCAAAAAGCTGGATCAAACGCGGGGTCATCACAGTGGTGTTTGTGACGGTGATGTACGGGCTCTTCGCCATGCTTCTGAACGTCTACACCCCAAGGGAAATTCTGTTCTGACCGCAGCAATTTGCGGGTGAACCAAATCAGGGAGGAAACGCAAAATGAAACGATTGATCGCAGGGGCCGCACTGGTTCTGGCTGGCCTGACAGGCCAGGCAATGGCCGAGAAATACCCGGAACGACCACTGATGATGATGGTCAGCTATGGGGCCGGAGGTGCAACCGACTTTCAGGCGCGGATCGTCACCATGACGGCCGGGAACGAGGATGCGCTGGGAATGCCCATTGCCATCATCAACAAACCCGGCGCAGGTGGTCGCGTTGGCTGGAACTGGTTTGCCACGCAGGCCGACCCGGACGGTTATACTTTGGCCGCCTACAACGTTCCCCACTTCATCGCCCAATCGATCAAGGGCGGCGTCGAATACTCGACCGACAGCTTTGAGCCCATCGCCAATTGGGGGGCCGATCCTGCTGTGTTCGTGGTTGGTGCGGACAGTGAATTTAATTCAATGCAGGATGTTGTCGCCTTTGCGAAGGAAAACCCCGGCAAACTGACCGTTTCGGGTGCAGGATTGTTTGTAGGCCACCACATTGCTGCACTGCAACTCGACAAGGCCGCCGGGACCAAAATGGCCTATATCCCGACCAAAGGTGGCGGGGCCGCAGCAATGAAAGCGGTGATCGCGGGCGAAGTCATGGGCGGCATCAACAACCTGTCTGACGCGTTCCGCGCCCAAGAGGCGGGTAACGTCAAAATCCTGGGCGTCGCCGATCTGGAACGCAACGCCTTCCTGCCGGATGTTCCGACGATGATGGAACAGGGGCTCGAGGTCGACAATTCGTCGGTCAACTTCCGGGGTGTGATGGTGCCCAAAGGAACTCCGCCGGAGGTGATCGAGAAACTGGCCGCCACCGTGCCCGAGATGTTCGCCAATTCCCGCGTCGCCAAAAAGATGGAGGCAGGCGGTTCGCCAATGCACATCATGACACGGGACGAAGTGATCGAAATGTGGGCTCAACGCCAACAGACACTGAACGAATTGCTGGCCGGCCTCTGATCCGGCGATCATAGCGGGGCGGAACGGGTCCGCCCCGAACAACCATTCGAGGACCAAGATGAACGCTCAGGACGGGATTTCCCCCGAAATTGCTGAAATAGATCGTATTGTCGCACGCGCGCGAAAAGCTCAGGCGGCTTTTGAAGCCGGTGCTAGCCAGTCGCTTTACGACAAAGCGGCACTGGCGGCGGGCTGGGCCATCATGGAACCGACGCGCAATCGGGCGCTTGCCGAGGTAGCCGTCGAAACCACCGGACTGGGCAATGTGCCCGACAAGATCACAAAGAACCACCGCAAGACACTTGGCCTGTTGCGGGATATCGCGAGCGTTAAAACCCAGGGCATTATCAGCGACGATCCGGCCACCGGAATTACCGAGATTGCCCGGCCGATCGGGGTCATTGGCGCGGTCGTCCCTTCGACCAACCCTGCCGCCACGCCCGCGAACAACATCATCAATGCGCTCAAGGGTGGCAATTCCATCGTGGTGGCACCGTCGCCCAAGGGTGTGGCTTCTTGTGAGCTGCTAGTGGGTTACATCCACGCTGAGTTTGACAAACTGGGGCTGGATTGTGATCTGGTCCAGATGATCGCAGCGCCCGGGTCAAAGGCGAAAACCCAGCGGTTGATGGAGACCGTTGATCGGGTGATCTGCACTGGCAGTCAAAACAACGTCCAGCGCGCGCAGTCCTGCGGCACGCCTGCGGTGGCGGTTGGCGCTGGCAACGTAACTGTGATTGTCGACGAAACCGCCGACCTGCAAGATGCCGCAGCCAAGATCGCGGCGTCTAAATGTTTCGACAATGCAACGTCCTGCTCTTCCGAGAATGCTTTGGTCGTGGTGGATGCGGTTTATGACGCATTCGTCGCCGCGATGGCGACCGAAGGCGGCGTTCTGGTACCGTCTTCGGAAACAGACGGTATCATCGCGCGGCTCTGGCCTGACGGTCACCTCAACCGGTCCGTTATCGCGCAGGACGCCGACAAGATGCTAGACGCCTTGGGGATGGCAGGCAAAGTCCCTGAAGGAACCAAGTTTCTTGCGGTTGAGACCGACGGTATCGGCGCGGATCATCCATTGTCTGGCGAAAAACTCAGTCGGGTTCTGGCACTCTATCACGCGGCGGATTTCGACGACGCTAGGGAAATTGCAACCCGAATTCTGGCGCATCAAGGGGCGGGGCATTCGGTTGGCATTCATACGAATGACGATGCGCGTGCCATCGGTATGGGGCGTGATCTGCCCACCTGCCGGGTGATCGTTAATCAAGCACATACCTTTGCCACTGGCGGCAGCTTTACCAACGGGATGCCTTTTTCGCTGTCGATGGGCTGCGGCAGCTGGGGCGAGAACTCAATCGACACCAATTTGCACTGGCGTCACTTCGTCCAGACCACGAAAATTGTGCGTGAAACGCCGCCGCGCGAACCCGGGCTTGATGAGATTTTCGGGGCCTACTGGTCGGAGGTCGGACAATGACCAACCCGCCCGAAGGCACCATCCGTGATTGGCTGGACTACCGTGCGATCCAAGGTGGGACCGGCTTCGTCTTCCCGGACGGCACGGCGGACCTGACTTGGAGCGAGTTGCGCGAAACCGCGCGTCGTGTTGCCGTCATGTTGACCGATCTGGGCGTGGAAAAAGGCGAAAGTGTCGCCATCCTCTACCCAAATTGTCGCGAAGCGTTGGAGGTTCTGTTCGGTGTTCTCTATGGCGGATTTCGGGCAACGATGATCAACCTCGTCGCCGGAGACAGCGCCGTTACCTATGCTCTGGAGCACAGCGATGCACGTTATGGGTTCGTGCATTCCGACCAAACGGACCTGTTTGCCCGAACAGCCGATCCGGCAGCGATTACAGCGCTGCATGTATCGGACGCCAAAGACACCGGCAGCAACCTGCATGGCATCTCATCAAGCAGTCATGCGCTGTTGATGTACACTTCGGGGACGACCGGGCGTCCTAAGGGGGTAGTTCACACTCACGCCAGCTTGTTGGCGGGCGGTTGGACAACTGCGGTCGCGCACCAATTGACTGACGCTGACCGCGGGTTTTGCGTCTTACCGATCTACCACATAAACGGGCTGTGCGTGACGGTGATGGGAACATTGGTATCGGGTGGTTCGCTGGCCATGTGCGAAAAGTTTTCGGCCAGCAGATTCTGGGACAATCTTGGCAAGGTCGGCGCAACTTGGTTCTCGGTGGTACCAACCATCATTTCTCATCTGCTGCACTCGGACACCAGTCCGGATGCCAATACCCGACAGCGCGTACGCTTCGGACGATCCGCATCTTCAGCATTGGCGCCGGACGTTCAGCGCAGTTTTGAAAACCGCTTCGAAATTCCGATCATAGAAACGATGGGCCTGACTGAGACGGCGGCGCAGATTCTGTCGAACCCGCTGCCTCCGGGTGTTCGTAAGATCGGGTCGCCCGGGGTTGCCTTTGGAAACGAAGCGGCAATCCTGGACGCCAGTCTTCAACCTGTGCCGCGCGGAACCGAAGGCGAATTGGTCATTCGTGGTCCCAATGTGATGCTGGAATACCTCAAGGACCCCCGCGCGACGTCGGGAACGTTTACGGTTGATGGCTGGTTGCGCACCGGCGACCTCGCGCGCATGGACAAGGACGGATATGTTTTTGTGACAGGACGCTTGAAAGAGTTGATCATCAAAGGCGGTGAGAACATCGCGCCGCGTGAGATCGATGAAGCGCTTTATTCCCACCCAGACGTTGTCGAAGCGGCAGCTTTCGCACGCCCCTGCGCCAGCTATGGTGAAACCGTAGAAGCCGCTGTTGCAATTCGCGAGGGGTCTCAAGTGACCTCTATGGATCTATCGAAAATTTGCGAAGCGCAGGTCGGCCGGTTCAAATCGCCCGATCGCGTTCATTTTCTGCTGGAACTGCCAAAAGGGCCATCTGGGAAAATCCAACGAAACCGTATACTTGAGATCGTTAACGAGAGAGCTGGTGACCCAACTACCTGAACATCCGCGACATCGTTAATTAGATTACCAGTGTTCGCGCTGGCGAAGCCGCGCTGCAGCACCAACAGAGTTGTCACTTGACGACATTGAACCTCAGTCCCAGCTTGTAATCAGTGACTTCGTTTCGATTGGCTGATACCGAAGATGGCAACTCATATTATTTTTCGCGTAAGAATGTGTGAATTGTTTCTGTGGCTTCGAAAGGGGACCTGATCCAGAAACTTCTCAAGGGCATCGAAACCGGTGATGCGGCAGCTGCGGCTGTCGCAAACGAGGTACGCAACATGACCCGAGGCTGCAGCCGACAAGTCGCTGTAGAAGCATTCAAAAAGCGCAAAAATCTTAAGGTGTTGAATTCAATGGGTGACGAGTCTCAATTATTCGGTCCCATTATTTACGTACTCCGACAATTCTTGTTGGGCCACCTGATTGGTGAGACAATCTCTTCCGGCTTCGGTCGCTTGTTCGCCATGTGGTTCCTCCATTTTCTTAACCATAGCGGCGGACCACTTCAGAGGGGGAGGATCAACACAAAGTCAGCTTGATATCGGCGGTTGGAGATACTGTTGAGCAGCTTCATCTGACTGGTCCAAGTTTCCCAGACGTTGATTTTCCGGATTTAAACTGCATCCCAAAGGGTTACGACACAAACCTGTTATTCAATAGCGCTTAGTGTTGCCAATTGAGTTAACCTTATAGGAGTAGTTGTTTTTCTTAGTCTGCGGTCATTCGATCTCTCCGAAAAACGCCGCAAAACAGATAGGTTTCAAGCCGTGGTGCCGCGAGAATGGCGGCTGTCTATGTGTCGATCAACAAGGTTTAGGTCGTTAGCGAGGAGGCCGTGGGCTAGTTGGCTGTTCGTTTCAACGCCATTTACGGTGCTCACCATTCTGGCGACAGCTGAATCGGCCTGCGACTACAGACAATCTCCGCTGTTATTGAATAACAATTCACACAAGCTCTATTATCGGATTTGGATGTTGGCTTATCGAAGACTATGGCCTCTATTTCTGTGTTTTGAATTGCTAGAAAGATGCTTTTATGAAGCGAGCTGTATTGGCAATATCTATTTTGATGTTGGCGGGATGCGTATCAACCAACCCTCCTCCATCTGCACCTATCCCAAATCCCGGTCGCGCAAGCGCCCCCGTCAGTTCACAGCAGGCACAAGTAAGGTTTCGGCAGGTCGCCGCACGGATAGAACCCGTGGCAGAGCGAGAATGCCGCCGCCGTACTCGGGGAGTGAATTGCGATTTCTTGATCCGCATTGATCCAAACAAAAAAGCACCCTCAAACGCATATCAGAGCTTAAGTAAGTCGGGGCGCCCGGTGATCACAATGACCCAAGCGCTGACACGAAGTGTGAACAATACCGATGAACTTGCATTTGTAATGGCGCATGAAGCCGCTCACCATATTCAAGGGCATTTGGCGCGTCGCGCTCAAAATGCGGCGGCTGGTGCAGTAATTTTGGCTGGTCTGGCAACAATTGCCGGGACCGGGCCGAATGATATTGCCGCTGCACAAGATCTTGGAGCGTTTGTCGGCGGGCGCAGCTATTCAAAGAACTTTGAATTGGAAGCTGATCAACTAGGCACGGTAATAGCCCATAAAGCGGGCTATGATCCACTCAAAGGTGCGCTGTACTTCGCGCGAGTTCCTGATCCTGGTGATCGTTTTCTGGGCACACATCCTCCCAACGCACAAAGGTATCATGCGGTTCAAGCTACGATGACTCAGATTGGCGGCTGATTCATTAGGTCAATAGGTAGTCGCAGAGTCACAATGCTAAAGTTCGTGCAAGCCTTGATACCGCAGTTTCAGTGAATGGCCGCTTCGACAGGGTGCGCCGCAGCACCAGTGGGCAAAGCCAATGTCGGCTCAGAGCCGAATGATGGCGTGGCGGCTGCTCAACTGCGGTTGCGGACAGCCATTAACCAGGACTCCCTTGCGCGAACATAACGCAAAAGCAGCCTCAGTCGTTTCTGGCAATGTGATAGACTGCCGTGAAACAGAATGGGCCCCAACATGATATCGCACGAGAACAAGCGCAGGCTCTTTGAAGTTGTTGGTGAAAATCCAAAAGCCCATTTGAGTCCGTACTGCTGGCGCAGTCGCATGGCGCTGGCGCATAAACAACTAAGTTTTGACTCAGAGCCATGGCGCATAACCGAAAAGCAACGGATCGCAAGATCCGGGGGTGTGACGGCGCCGGTTCTGGTGGATGGCAATCAGTGGGTCCGGGACAGTTGGTACATTGCCTCTTATCTGGATGACACCTATCCGGGCCATCCACTGTTTGCCAGCCCATCCGACAAGGCAAAGTCGCTATTCGTCAATCACTGGGCAGACAACACGCTGCACCCTCTGATCTTTCGTGCTGTCATAGCGGAGCAATTTCCCCTGACGGCGAAGTGCGACAAGGATTACTATCGTGAACGAACCCTGCGCAAATTCGGCCAGACCGTCGAAGAAATCGGAGCTGACCCTGAATCCGCACGTCACGCGACCAAACAAGCACTGATCCCGCTTGAGGTAACTCTCGCCGAAACGCCTTTCCTGGGCGGCGTAGCACCAGATTATTCGGACTATATATTGTTCGGTACATTCCAGTGGCCCCGGGTTGTCAGTCTGACGACATTCTGGCCACCAGAGAGTGCTCTGCACCGTTGGTTCGAAGAACTGCTCGGCGCATTCGATGGAATGGGGCGGGCACAACTGCCGCGCAGCGCTCTTTAGGGCAGTAACTCTGATCGATGGGTGCGAATATAATCTGCCGTGCGAAACACTAACGCAGCCAGCGTAGCCGTCGGGTTGATGGCGCCGGGCGTTGGAAACAGGCTTGCGCCGGCGACAAACAGATTGTCGATCTCATGCACCTGCCCATATGAATTCGTGACCGATGCCGATGCATCGTCGCCCATGATTGTTCCGCCCATCATGTGCATAGGATTTCGCGGGCCCGCCCAGGCATCAGTAGCCCCCGCCGCATTGAAGATACGGAGACCCTCGGCCCTGGCCAGATCTGATCTGGAGGCATTTGCCTGTGGAAGAGAGTTTTGCACATGGGCTTGCGGTAACCCATATCGATCTTTTTTTGATGGATCGAGCGTGACGCGGTTTTCCGGAATACTATCTTCCTCGCACAACACAGTCATATTGCCATAATGCAAACTGGCTTGACGCAAATATGCGTCCAGAGCCTCGCCGCACAATTCGGGTTTGGCCAGAGCAATTCCCAACAGATCGTTGGGTTTTGCAGCCTGTCCAACAAGCCACGCGCGGCTGCCAAAGGTATCCTTTGCCGGTTGTTTGTCGTCATAGCCATCCAGGCAGAGCGTATTTGCACCGGACACACCCAAATGGGGCTCCGTTTCCTGAGAAAAAAGCCCGTGGATGGTCGTTAGCGCGTGAGACGTAAAATAGCGTCCCAGGGTTTTGCTGCCATTGCCAAGCCCATTAGGATGCTTGTCGCTGGCGGACAGCATCAGCAACCGTGCATTCCAGATTGTGTGGCACGCCGAGATAACAATTTCGGCAGGTTGCAGGTTTTCCCGACCCTGCTCATCGACATATAAGACTGCGGTTGCCTTAGATCCCGCAGGGTCAGTTTCAATTCGTGCAACATAGGCGTTGTGGCGTAGATCAACCCCAGCTTTTCGGGCCCGTGGCCATTGCAGAACTAGTGGATTTGCCAACGCCCCGATTGGGCAGCCCGCGTCGCACCAGCCGTCAAGCAGGCATCCTGACCGGCCATCATAGGGAACGGAGTTTACTGCCAATGTGTTTGTCGTGAGTTTCAGCCCCTCTGCTTCAAACCCGGGCTTGATGGTCTGTGACTGTTTGGAAATTGAAATGGCAGGCATGGGATAGGCCTCGCCGGGCGGCGCATTAGTATCTTCATCGCCAGAAACGCCAAAATAAGACTGCGCACGGTCATACCATGGCCGCAGGTCTTCATAATCAATGGGCCAGTCTAGACTGCGCCCGTACAAGGATTTGACGTGAAAGTCGTCCGGATGCAGCCGGTACCAATTTGCGTACCAATGCAAACCGGCCCCGCCGGTCCCCCAACCCATGGCGAAGTTTGCGGCCCCCACAAGATCGCCTGACTCCCGGACCTCCGGCCCTGCCCATCTGAGCCGCCGGGACCAGATCTGCGAGCTGATCATATCCGAAAGCTGGCGCTCCGGCCCGGCTTCCAGGACCAGCACGGTGAACCCCGCCTCACCCAGCTCCGCCGCCATCGTGCTGCCGGCGATGCCAGAGCCGATGATCACGACTTCGACCTTATCATGTGAGATTTTGGTCATTGGTTCTCTGTGTTTTGGGTTTCTCCTAGGTTAGCAGAATTGCTACCAAGGCCGGGGTGGCGGAATATGCGCGAGATAAGGAATATTCAAATCCGCAAATCCCGCCTGCGTGCCATAAACAACATCCACCGCGTCGCTGCGTGAAATGAAATAAAAGAAATTCGGATCTGGATCGGTCCAGACTTGCATCTTCGAGGCTATCGCAGCCTCAACCAATTCCAGTCGGTTACCGGCATCCGCCCGTGCAAAGGACAAACCAAACCGGTGCAGGTATTCTTTTTCAATGCCCAAGATCCCATTGCGGTAAAATCCTGCCATGTCGCTGGCATCAAGGTATCTGAGAAGTAACAAGGACGCGCCCTGATCTCCTGCGAGGTTTTCGTCGACAAACCTAGCGACCCCGGCCTGGTCTGCGCCGGACACGATCGCCGCGCACCAGGCAGCCAGAGTCTCTACTTCGGCTGCCGTGAGTACCTTGTAGCTTGTGTTTTCGACGGTCTTTGCCTCCGCGTTTATGGAAAGGCTACGCATTACGATGTTTGCCCAGAACGTGGTCGGGATCACACGAGTCAAAAAGCGTCGTCTTCCCGTCATTCGACCTGTCTCCACCTATTGCAAACAGATGCCCTGATCACCGGGCTGGGCCCACCTTATCAGTTTCCGTTCAATCCGTCATACACGTCTAACTACCGGCGATATCCAAACTCGGTGGCAAAGATTGCGGGAGACATCCCATTGAACAGATCGCCCAGCTTTTCAAGCTCAGCTTGAGGGCCATGTAATTCGACCCCGGTGATCTCGACCAGCTGTTGCGTGAGCTCAAAGATGTGGTTGCCCAATTCCATATGGCGGATCACTGCATCGGCGTTGTCATAGTCTTCGCGGGATACAACTTTTCCACCGGCACCGAAACTGTAGGCTGACGCCAAATGGCCGGGTTCTAGCCTACGCAGTTCAATCATTTTGAACATTTTTCTCTAAATGCCGCTGCATGTGATTCTAGGATCGTCATATAGCCAACGACAGTTACAATCTGCGGGACGGACACGGTAACTTCTCCTACAATTCGATTTTGAATACACCACAAGAATAATTGTATTCCGCCTGCAGGTAAAATGGTGGTGGGTACTCTAGTTCGGACACCAAGGAACACAGATGTATTCGCCCATGAGTAAAATCGTACATGCATAACAAAAACATCCAGCACTGGTTACCACCTTACTCCCAATCTCTGGGTCTCGAACTAGTGTCCGTTTCAGTGGAGGAGGTGGTGGCGAAACTGCTCGTCCGAGAAGACATGGGCAACCGAAACGGGGTGATGCATGGTGGTGCGATCATGGGGGCGGCAGACTCCATAGGAGGAGTAGCTGCGGCAGTGAACCTTGACAAAGATGCCAGTACAACAACCCTGGAGAGCAAGACGAACTTCATCCGATCTGTGCGGATTGGCGACGAGATCACTTTGACCTGTATTCCCCTGCATCGCGGTCGAAAAACAATGATTTGGCAGACCACGATTACCCGACCCGATGGCCGTACTGCGGCGATCGTGACCCAAACGCAACTCACTCTGGATTGGAAAGGTTAAACCACCAGGTTCATAGCTGGCTGAGCTTGCAATCGGAAGCCATAACCAGGATTTGTCCGTGATCTGTGAGTTTGGTGCTTTCATAATTCGCACGTTCAGTGATAGTCAGCAAAGCGGGCTGCGCGCGCAGCAACTATGCACCTCACTGAGTGACCGGATTGGGCCGTCCGTAAGGCCTGTGTGATGTGGGGCAGGGGGCAATGCTGCACTGGCTCTGATGGCCGCCTTGAGCCCTAAGTACCACTTTCTGCATATTGCACGAATGGCGCTTGCTTCAAAATAGCAGACATCCACAAGTGTTTCTTGTTGAGGATAAGTTGCCCCTCGGGTTAGGTCATCGGTCGCCGCGCACTGGTGACCATGAAGCCTGGTCCGGCCGTCCAAGCTTCGGGGTTACGGATGATCGAAAGTGCTTCGGTCAGCATGCCTTCGGTCATAAAACCGCCACCGATCAATTTAGGCGCCAATGTTGCCAATGTTAGTGACCAGGTCTGCGCTTCAGCCGCTCCTGCGGTATTCCCGGAGAGATTTAAAATGGGCTGAATGTGCCGTGCATCAATTTCCGTAAAGCCGGTTTTGGCAAGAAAGCCCGGTAACGTTGCACCAAACTCTAAATTCCACCCTTGAGATGCGGTGAATTCGAGATACGCGGTCCAGAACGTAGCCCAAAAACGGCTCGGACCGGAAGCAACTCGCCTGAAGTCCATTTCAGTAACAACAAATGCGCCGCCGGGTTTGAGCGACTTCAGGATCGCTGACAAAACCTCTGTTCGGGTCGGTAAAAAGCACAACACCGCGCGACAGTGAACCAGGTCATACAATTCTGAACCAAGCTCATCGGCTCGCAGATCGATCTCCTCCAGGGCTATGTTGGGTAAGGTGTTTTCTTTCACGGACGACACGTCCAGATCGCTGGCGATGACTTTTGCGTGGGGCAATGTCTCGGCCAGCCAGATCGCGACGCTTCCGCGCCCGGCACCTATATCCAGGCAATGCGCATTCTCTGGAAGGTTCAGTCTTTCAATTGTTGCAAAGGTATCGGGGTCGTGCGCACGTGACATGCGATCAAGCCGCTCGGCCTCAGTCGGCAATGTGTGAGGTAATAGATCTTCGTACATCTGGTGCCTCCCATATCTATCCAGAAAATACACTGTATTCACGCATGTTAATACCCGGGCGCACGGTCTCCCTGCTTGTGGTAGGATTAGTTGACTTCATGTTTTTGTGGTGAATCACGTGTTCGAAAAAGCGCATTCGTCATGAACAGGCCTGTTGCCCTCGACTATCTGTTATTGGTCGGGATCAGTCTGATTTGGGGGTCTCAGTTTGTTCTGAACGAACTGGCCATTCAGAGTTTTTCGCCGTTGGTCGTGGCGACCGGGCGGGTGCTGATCGGATTTGTCACCCTGACGATCATCGCCGCTGTGATGTACGGACGTTCAGCGGGATCTTCGATAAAAGTCGGCAGACAGCCTTGGTCGCTTTACTGTGCAATCGCGGTAGCTGAAGCAATCTTGCCGTGCTTTCTGATCCCCTGGGGGCAGCAACACGTCGACAGCAGTATTGCTGCCATCCTCCTTGCCACAGTGCCAATCTTTACCCTGATACTGGCCCCGTTTTTCGTGAAAGACGAGCATTGGAGTTTGATCGCAGCGCTGAGTGTCGCTGTCGGCTTTGTAGGGATTCTGGTTCTGATCGTTCCAAGTATCAAAGGCAGCTGGCTGGCGGACATAATCGGCGAACTGGCGATCCTGGGCGGCGCACTGAGTTTCTCGGCAAGCCTGATCATGATGAAACATCTGTCAAACGTGCCACCTGTTCTTGCGATGCGAAACGTCTTTATGATCGCGTCCGCAGTACTGGTGGTTTTGACGTTGATCCTCAGTTCCGCGTGGAAGCCGGACCCGTCGTGGCAAAGCGTAACAGCGCTGGCAGGCCTAGGCGTCTTTTGTGGCGGCATAGCCTATGTTCTGTTCATCTATATGGTTGGTCGAACCGGCCCGACCTTTACTGCCCTTTCCGGTTATCTGATCACGCTGGTTGGCGTTTTCATCGGCATTGCGTTTCTTGGAGAGCGACTACAGGCGAATGACATCCTTGCGCTTATTCTGATCGTCGCGGCGCTGATCATTGGCAAGTTCAAGTCTTAGTATGCCGCCATTGTACGTTTGCCTTGTACCTACCTTGGAGCGATGAAGACGTCCTGCTTCGGGAGCTTTTCGACAACATCCAGTTTCTGATCAAAATGCGCGGCAAGCAGGTAGTTGGGATTACCTGCAATCCATTCTGAAAGGTCGATTGCCTGATACTCACCGGTGTTAAACGCGATCAGTATTCGGGCTTTTTCCTCACCAGCATTTTCAATCGAATGCCCATAACCCTGAGGAATATATCCCACATCCCCCTTGTTCAGAGATTCTGTGGCGAAGCGGCCGTTTGCACCAAATATGGTAATTCCGATGCTACCGCTCATTACGTATTGCCATTCATCCGCGTTCGGGTGCCAGTGGAACTCCCTCATCCCCTTAGGCTCAAGTTCCAAAACCACGCCCGTTACCGTGGTTGAGATGGGGAATTCCGATTGGCTGACCAGCCATTCTCGACCGCCTGGGAAAGAAGAATTCGGCTCTTGGTCGAGCAGCCTGTATTTATGCGTATTCCGAGGTGTTGCCAGATGCCCCTGATGAGGCAAAGCAGGTTCTTCCGGCGGCGGGTCGCCGTGAACGAAATAAACTTCGCTCTTGGGAAAAGAATCAAACGCTGCTGCGGGCAAGCCAAGGGATTTTGACAACAGGTCTTTCGGCGCGTGGCCAATCCAGTCCGTGATGCTGAATGTACCGAATTCAGAGAAATACCCATTGTCGAATATCAGAATGAAGTGGCAGGGCTGGTTGCCCAGACACTGTATCGAATGCCCGTAACCACGCGGGAAATACCATACGTCACCTGGTTCAAAATCGTTCGTTTCGGATTTTCCAGCCGGGTTGATGACTGTTGTCCGGCATCGCCCCTCCATGACAAATGCCCATTCCGCAGCAGTGGCGTGCCAGTGCAATTCACGGGCGACACCGGGTTCCAGTTTCATTGAGACACCGGCGATTCCCGTTGAAACCGGAAGTTGGCGCACGGTGGCTTCTTTTCCGAAACTGCCACCGTCTTCACGCCCTTTGGATTTTTCCAGTTCAAACTTGAAGTTTGGAAGCTCTTGCTTGGAAAGTTCTGGATCAGGAACATTGTTCCAAAAAGGGCCCGATGGAAACTCTGCGGCTGAAACTTGCATCGCAGCAGTTCCTCCGAGACCCGTTGCTGCGGCTGCTTTAAAGAATTCTCGCCTGGATGAACTAACCATATTGGCCTCCTAATTCTCGGGGAGAAGTCTCAAAAGTGTAACACAGGATATTTGGCTCTCTAAACTTGCCACAAATTGTTTGGCACGGTCGAATAGCGAGACACCCGTGCCATCTCATCTTCTATGTGTAACCACCTGTGTAGCTGTGCTTTAGATGACGCAAGGCACGGGAAGTGGACCTTTGCCGCGGCCGCACCAAAATCTCCCGTCACTTCAGAAAGCGGACGTTGAAGATTTAGATCGTTGCCTTTGTGTTTATGCCACCACTGAAGCGTAGTGCCGGCAATTTTCCGAACAACTCGACTTTCTAATCACTTAAGGTAACCTGTCATTGAGGTTTTAGTCCCCCGACACACAGCCGTTCAGTGTTCGGTGCCTTCTGTCTCAGGCAAAATGACCCTCCATTACAGAATCGATTGCCCGGTCGACTTCCAATCATTGAGAAACTGCTCAATGCCGGTGTCGGTTAGCGGATGCCTGACTAATTTGCGGATAACGGACGGGGGGACCGTGGCTATGTCTGATCCGGCCAAGGCCGCCTCTGTAATATGATTGGGGCTTCTGATGGATGCTGCAATGATTTCAGTTTCAAAACAATAGGTGTCGAAGATGCTTCGGATATCACGGATGAGATCGGCTCCGTCCAGATTGATGTCATCCAATCTGCCAATGAAAGGTGATACATAGGTCGCGCCCGCCTTTGCCGCCAAAAGAGCCTGATTGGGTGTGAAGCAAAGCGTGACGTTTGTTCTAATACCCTGCCTCTTGAAATGAGCACTGGCTCTCAGGCCATCCAAGGTCAGCGGCAGTTTGACAACCACGTTGTCTGCGATCGCCGAGAGGTACTCTCCCTCCGCAATCATTCCTGCGGCATCTAAAGCTGCGACTTCTGCCGATACGGGCGTATCTGTCAGAGTGCAAATTTCAGCAATGACCTCTTTGAAATCGCGGCCAGACTTGGCGACAAGGCTTGGATTCGTGGTAACACCGTCCAGTAGTCCAAAGTCTATCAGGTCTTTGATGTCGTTTACTTCTGCGGTGTCCACGAAGAACTTCATAAGCTTCCCTCATCGTGTATGGGATGATGTTAATTGCACTGAAAAACGCCAGGACGAGTTAGTATCAACGGATCGCTTCTGCGTCGGTTGAACCGGATCAAAACGCGTAACGCATTCCGAATTCGGTGTAATTATGGTTCAATGTCAGATCAGCCTTCCTGCTCTCTCTGATGACAAGTTCAGCATTGGGCAGATCATTCGTTGTGGCGCGTTGCAGCGCGGATTTTGGGTCAAAGCCATGCTTGATCCAGCGGCGTTGCAGCCTGCATTTAAGCTCCTCTAAAGTTGGGCTGACAAATACTGTTGCGGCATAGACATCTGCCAATGTTCTCCACGGGTCGCTATTCATCAGAAGGTAGTTTCCCTCAACGACGATAGTCGGAGTTTCTGGGTGAACAGCAATCGCGCCTGCAATGGCCAGATCCATTTGGCGGTCGAATTTGGGGTGAAAGGACTCATGTCGCGCCGACTGCAGTCCTCTGATTGCCTTGCAAAACCCAACTCCGTCGAAGGTTTCTGGTGTCCCTTTTTTATCCAACAAACTACGCGTCTCAAGTACCCGATTGTCCAGATGATAGCCGTCCATGGGTACCAGCGTGGCTAACGGAACCGCAGAACTCTGATGTGCATTCAGTGATTGCACAACGTTATCTGCCAGCGTCGACTTGCCGGATGCAGGGGGGCCGGCGATTGCGACAATCGTCCGAACCCCAACTTGCCTCCGGGACGAGATCAGGTCGCAAACGCGCATTATGTCCTGCCCGATCACGCGGCGTCCTCTTTCGGGGGCTCTTTGGCACCAGTCATGAAGGCCACGGCATCGGACATTGTGTAGTCCTTGGGATCGATTGTGCAGAGCCTTTTGCCCAGCCGGTGCACATGGATGCGATCGGCGACTTCGAAGACATGCGGCATGTTGTGGCTGATAAGTATGATCGGAATGCCACGCGCGCGCACATCCTGGATGAGTTCGAGAACTTTCCGACTCTCTTTCACCCCCAGTGCAGCCGTTGGTTCGTCCATGATGATGAACTTGGTCGCAAAGGCTGCGGCGCGCGCCACGGCAACACCTTGGCGCTGACCGCCCGACAGTGTCTCAACCGCTTGATTGATCGACTGAACGGTCATGAGGCCAAGCTCGGTCAGTTTTTCACGGGCGAACTTCTCCATGGCGGGTCGGTCAAGTTGACGCAGATATTGCCCCATGAAGCCCTGTTTGCGGATCTCACGACCCATGAACATATTGTCCGCGATTGACAGAGCGGGCGACATGGCAAGTTGCTGATAGACGATCTCGATCCCCATGTTCCGGGCGTCGATCGGAGAGGTAAAGTTAACCTTCTTGCCTTCGATGAGGATTTCGCCTTCATCCGGGATCGTGGCTCCGCAGATCGCTTTGACGATGGATGATTTTCCGGCGCCGTTGTCCCCAATGACCGCAAGGATTTCTCCCTGACGCAATTCAAAATCGGAATGGTCGATGGCGGTGACGTGGCCATAGCGCTTCACGATTCCGCGGCCTTGGACGATTGGTGTTGTGTCTGACATTAGCCCGAAACCTTTCTAATCCACTGGTCGACTGCGACCGCTGCGATGATGAGGAGACCGATGAGCAGGAAGGTCCACTGCGCATCTGCGCCCAAGAGCCTCAGCCCAAGAGTAAACACGCCAACGATCAGTGCTCCGAACAACGATCCCAGAATGGATCCTCGCCCGCCGAACAGTGAGATGCCACCGATCACAACCGCGGTGATACTTTCGATGTTGGCCAGTTGGCCAGAAGTTGGAGAGACTGAGCCGATGCGGCCGATCAGAGCCCAGCCGGCGAAGGCGCAGATCAGCCCGGAGAGCATATAAACTGACATCAAGGTCTTGTGGACGTTGACACCGGACAGTTCGGCCGCTTCTGGATCGTCGCCCACCGCATAGACATGACGGCCCCAAGCTGTGTGTTTGAGTGCATAGGCCAGCACAAAAATCAAGACGAGCATGAATATGACGCCAACTGTAAAAGTCGCTCCACCGATGCTAAATTTTGTGCCGAAAAACTGAAGGAAGGGGGCGTTTGCCTCTATGTCCTGACTACGAATGGTCTCGTTTGCGGAATACAGGAAGTTGGTTGCCAGAACGATCTGCCACATTCCAAGTGTGACAATAAAAGGGGGGAGTTTAACGCGGCTGACAAGCCAACCGTTGAGGGCTCCGATCATCGTTCCGACAGCCAGACCGCACATGACGGCTAATGGCACAGGAATGCCATATCGGAAGGTGAACTGACCCATGATAACTGAAGAAAAAACCATGATCGCACCGACACTCAGATCGATGCCAGCGGTCAGAATAACAAGGCTCTGCGCTGCTGCCACGATGCCGACGATCTGAACCTGTTGAAGGATCAAGGTCATAGCGAAGGGCGAGAAAAATTTTGAACCCAATAGCAGCCCAAAAACCAACATCGCTCCGACTAAGACAATAAGTGGCACAAAGGACGGATTGACATGGAGAAGGTGCTGCAACTTCCCCAGGGCGCCGCGCCGGTGATCCTCAAACTCCGCGACGGTTTCCGCCCTGCTTGCTGCGGCTTCAAATTCCGGGGTGCCTCGGTTTGTTTCAGACATATCTCACCCTTTCGTGGCTTGCATTGGGGTCACGAGATCAGTTTACAGGAAGTATCGGATTGCTGGTTAAAGCAATGGAGAGGCGCTCATATGAGCGCCTCTCCAAATGGGCTTGTACTTAGCCCCAGCAGAGTTCCAGGCCCTCTGCGACTGAAATCGATTCAACACCATCGGCGGGTTGATCAGTAATCAGCGCCACACCGGTATCATAGAAGTCTTTTCCAGGTGTGTTTTCGGGCTTCACGCCTTCGTCTGCCCATTTCTTTACGGCTTCAACACCAAGCGAAGCCATCAGCAAGGGGTATTGCTGGCTTGTGGCGCCGATTACACCGGCCTGAACGTTTTGTACGCCGGGACAGCCGCCATCGACTGAAACGATCAGAACATCGTTTTCACGTCCAATGGATTTCAGGGCCTCGTAAGCGCCCGCCGCTGCCGGTTCATTGATCGTATGCACAACGTTGATCGTCGAGTCCTTGGCCAAAAGGTTTTCCATGGCGCGGCGCCCGCCTTCTTCGTTGCCGTCGGTCACGTCACTACCAACCAGCCGCGCGTCCGTTTCGTCGCCAATGACATTGGGATCAGCCAGGTCCACTCCGAATCCGTCAAGGAAGCCCTGATTGCGCAGAACGTCTACTGTTGGCTGGCTGACATTCAGATCAAGCGTCGCGATTTTTGCGTCTGCTGCAGCGTCACCCATTTTGGCCCTTGCCCATTGCCCGATCAACAGTCCGGCCTTGTAGTTATCCGTTGCGAAAGTTGCATCAGCTGAATCGATCGGGCTGAGCGGTGTGTCCAGCGCAATAACCAAAAGTCCTGCATCCCGCGCTTGTTGGACCGCTGGAACAATCGAGCTCGTGTCCGATGCCGTTAGTAGAATTCCCTTTGCACCGTCGAGGATGCAAGTTTCAATGGCCTGAACCTGAGTTTCGTGGTCGCCGTCAATTTTACCAGCAAAGGCTTTCAACGTCATGCCAAGCTCTTCAGCCTTGGCTGTCGCGCCTTCTTTCATTTTTACAAAGAAGGGATTGGTGTCAGTCTTCGTGATCAGGCAGACGGTTTCTCCGGCTGCCTGAGCAGAGGCCGCTGCCATCGTGAGCACAGTCGCAGATGCGGCAATCTTGAATAGATTTCTCATATTTGTCCTCCCAGAAAATATTTGTTGCCCCGAGCGGCGTACCAACGAGGCCTACCTCCATCCTCTAATGAAGGTCTCATTCAAGAAACTGTGATTCTGGTCTCTCTGTCAATAAATAAATAAAGTTTATTTATTAATTTGATCGACCGCCTTTCCATAGTAAAACAAGGTGGTTATGTTTTGAGTTATGGAGAAAGACGCGCTGAGAATGCTGACAGGAGGCGTAAGTCAAAGCGGTGTTCGAGACCACAACGAACGTCTGATTTTGACAGTTTTACAACGGCATGGGCCTACGGCGGGTGCCGACGTTGCGCGGTTGACAGGTCTGTCTCCACAGACTGTTTCAATCATTTTGCGCAAGCTCGAAAAAGACCAGATTCTCAAACGCGGAGCCCCGTTGCGAGGAAAAGTTGGAAAGCCCTCGATCCCAATGGAGTTAAATCCGGAAGGCATCTTGTCAGTCGGGATGAAGATAGGGCGACGCAGTGCCGATCTGCTTTTGATCGACTTTACAGGCAAGCCGCGCCGCCAACTTTCCACAACCTATGATTATCCGTTGCCAGAGGCCGTTTTCGGGTTTTTGGATTCTGGCTTGGAAACGCTACTGGCTCACGAACCGCAAAGGCTTCGTGATCGCGTATGCGGGATTGGAATCGGCACACCGTTCGAACTTTGGAAATGGCACGACCTGTCTGGGCTTGCCGCCAAGAAGTTTAGTTCCTGGAAAAACGTTAACTTCTTCTCGGAGGTCGCCAAGTTCAGCGACTTGCCGGTTTTTGTAGTCAACGACGCGACCGCTGCGTGTCACGCGGAGCATCTATATGGTCGTGGGGCTGAGTATCGCGATTACTTTTATTTCTTCATTGGGTCAATGATCGGCGGCGGAGTCGCGTTGAACGGCACCGTGTTTGAGGGCAACCAAGGCAATGCTGGTGCCTTGGGCGCGATGCGCACGACGGGTCCATTGGGTGAAAGCCAGCAACTGATCGACACCGCCTCACTGTTTCTGCTTGAGGACAGGCTGATCGAAGGGGGCGTCGATCCCGCGATTCTCTGGAAGAAGCCGCAGGACTGGACCAGCATCACACGGTATGTCGAGCCGTGGATTGGAGCGACTGCGCAGGAGTTGGCCAAGGCCTCTCTTTCAATTTGTGCCGTCATCGACTTCGAGGCCATTTTCATCGACGGGGCGTTCCCGCCGGACGTAAGAGAAGAGTTGGTGGCAAGGGTTCGGCGCTATCTGGTCAACCAGGACAAACGCGGTCTTATCCCTCCGGTCGTGGAAGCCGCAGCAGTCGGAGAAAACGCCCGTGGCATTGGGGCGGCAAGCAGCCCAATTTTTCGCCAGTTCCTACTAAACACCAATGCAGGCCTTTCTGGGATGTAGCAGCAGTTCGTCGTCAAAATTCCTAATCAGGAAAGAGTCGCGGATTTCGGAGGGGGCGGGGGACTCGCCTTTCTGGCCGGGGCCAGCCGTAGGTTTCCTTTCTGGGGTTTGTTTTGGCGGCAGCGATTGCCGTTGCGCCTTTTCCCATGATTTTTATCTTCCTTGGCTAACCGTCGTGTGCCCGAATGGGTGCGCTGCGTTTTTCTGCTGAGCCGATAGTTCTCTTTCGATACCTTCGGCGTGTGCACCGTCCGCTATCTGGAGGCTGCAATGCTGTAACGTCAAAATCGACGAATGTTCGGAACGGGCCGTAATTCAATCCAACTGTTTCTTGAATCTCAGAGTTGCCGCCAACAATCCGAATACCGCAAACCCGATCATCCAGAGAATCCCCCAGCGCAACTCATAAAGGGAAGCATCGCGCAGGACCACGCCGCGGATCATGTCCATAAAATGCGTGGCCGGCAGGACTTGTGCGATGGTTTGGACAGGTCGCGGCATGCCGTCGAAGGGGAACATGAACCCGGACATCAGGATCGAGGGCAGCAGGACAAAAATGGTCATCTGCATCGATTGGAGCTGGTTCTGTGCAAGTGTTGAAATGACCAACCCTAGCGACAGGCTGGCAATGATAAAAAGCAGCGTCACCACAAGAAGAACGCCCAACCCACCATTGATTGGGACATCGAACAACACGTGCCCGATACCAAGGATGATTGCGACCTGCAGCAGCCCCAGGAAGATATAGGGTATGATCTTGCCAATCATCAGCTCGATGGACTTGATCGGTGTGTTGATCAACATCTCCATATTTCCCCGCTCGCGCTCACGGACGATAGCGGCCGAGGTGAACAGGATCATTGTCATGGTCAGGATAACCCCAACCAAACCGGGTACGATGTTCACCGCCGACCGCTGTTCGGGGTTGAAGTAGAGCGTGACTTCAAACGTAGGCACCTGTCGGTTGGGCGGTTGCTTGAGCAACTCGGTCAGTGGCATCGTGCGCAGGGACTTGATCGCGCTGGCGACCATCGTGTCCGAGCCGTCCACGATCCAATGGGCAACAGGCCGACTGCTGGTCTGGTTGGTTGCGTCGGGCAATCCCAATCCGACGGAAGGGCTTCGGGCAAGGCGGTGGCTCACATCCTGAGGAATAATTAAAGCGGCGCGTACGCGAGATTCGGTGATCACGCGTTCGGCCTCTTGCGGGCTGGTCAACTCCTCGGTGATTGTTACGACCTGCGTGGCCTGAACAATCTGCGCCAGCGTGCGCGACAGTTCAGTTCGGGATTGATCCACCAGTGCGACGGGCACGTGACGCAGATTTGTGTTTATCGCATAGCCGAACAGCAGCAGTTGGATCAGTGGTATCATGACAACCATGGCAAAGGTCATTCGATCTCGCCTCAGCTGAAGCAGCTCTTTTTTCAAAACGGCTGTGATACGACGCGGCGAGATCATTGTTCCGGCCCCCGCGTTGCGCTGACAAAGACGTCTTCAAGGTTTGGACGTTGAGACGTCAGGGTCAGGTCCGCAAACGCATCAAGCCGGGCGCGTAGCATATCAACTGGCCGAGGTTCGGACTTGTCGACCAGCACACGCAGCCGCGAGCCGACCTGAGCCGTTGAGAGTATCTTGGATTTGCCATCCAGCTCGTGTTTGACTTTTCTCAGGTCCGGCCCTTCCACCTCTACAACATCGGCGTCCAGATCATCCATCAATTGACGGGGGGACCCATCCGCCTTTTTTACGCCGTGCTGCAGTATCGCCAGCCTGTGACAACGCTCTGCCTCGTCCATGAAATGGGTCGACACAATCATCGTCGCACCCTGATCGACCAGATCGAACAGCTGCTCCCAGAACGTGCGGCGGGTTTCGGGATCAACGGCCGACGTTGGTTCGTCGAGAAACAGAAGTTTTGGCTGGTGCATGACGGTTGCTGCCAGCGCCAGTTTCTGCCGTTGTCCGCCGCTCATGCTGCCGCTTAGCTGATGCACGTTCGTTGTCAGGTCATAGGTGTGCAGCAACTCGTCAATCCGGTCCGCGGCTGATTTAGCCGGAATGCCGTAAATTTCAGCCGCGAACCGCAGATTCTCAAGAACGGTCAAATCGCGATAATACGAGAAGATCTGGGTCATATACCCAATCTCGTTCTTCAACGGTTCCGCCGCTTCGGGCATGGACTGCCCCAGAACCGAGATCGTTCCGCTGCTAGGGGTCAGCAAGCCGGTCAACATGCGCATGGTAGTGGTCTTGCCACAGCCATTGGGGCCAAGAAACCCGTAGATCTGGCCCGTTCTGATCTCAAGGTCCAGATTGTTGACCGCTGTGTTTTCCCCAAACCGGCGGGTCAGGCCTTTCGTCGAGACAACGATGTCGCTCATGGTAAGGGAACCTGCACAGGCACTCCGGCGGGTAAGTCCGGCGATGCGGTTGGCAGGTCAATTTCGGCGAGATAGACAAGCCGCGTACGGTCATCCTTGTTCAGTCCGTAATATGGCGTGAACGACGCATCGTCGCTGATCCAGCGGATCACGCCGTCCAATGGATCGGAGAGTCCGTCAATGCGCACTCTCAGTTTATCGCCGGGCTTTAGTTTGACGCGATGCGGTTCGGGCACATAGACACGCGCATAGGGTGTTTGACCGGTGACCATAACGACAACCGGGCTGCCGGATGTTACCCGCTCGCCCAGATTCCAAGGCAGTGAATCCAGTACACCATCGCGGGTCGCAACAACTGTCAGGTCATCCAACACGGTCTGCTCGGCAGCAACCGTGGCTTCTGCTGCACGTACGTTGGCCTCGGCGACAGCAATATCTTCGGGACGGGTGCCGTTTTGCAGCTCTTTCAAAGATTCCTGAGCGCTGGCCAACTCGGCACGCGCAGAATCGCGTAAGGCCAGATCATTTGCCACCTGTGCTTCGGTGACGACCGAGTTTTCGACCAGTCTGGCGTTTCTTTCATAGATGGCTTCGGCGTCAACCAGTCGCGCAACAGCACCTGCGACCTTGGCTTCGGCAATTGCAATCTCTTCTTCCCGCGGTCCGACCTGCAGCTTCAACAGCGTGGCCTGCGCCTTTTGAAGCTCGGCCTGTGCCAGGCTGAGCTTGGCAGTCTGTAATGTTGGATCGAGTTGAACCAGAATATCTCCTGCTTTGACGACAGTTCCTTCGGCGATCGGTAAATCGACAACGATTTCACTGGCCGTCGCAGTCAAAGCCACCCGGTCGCGGGCCAGTACGCCCAGGGCCACGCTCGTGTCGGAACCAGAGCACCGATCCAGAACGGCGGGCAAAACGGCGACCAATATCAAGGGTATGGGAATCGTCAAATTCAGCAAGGCTACCTTCCGGTTTCTGGCCGCTATTCAGGTGGGCCGGTTATTGAATCATACAATCAGGAAATTCGATTTGTATATATCGTCCTGCAGCAGCGTCACTCAAGCAGGCACCCCAGCCAATCTTCGAGGTTTTGGATGTTCTGGCGGCAGCATTCGACTTCATTCGGGCCAATGACACCGCTGGGCGTGGCGTGAGCAACGTATTTTAAGCTCACTTTGTCCCGCGTACTGTGTGTTTATACGCATCGATATTTCGCGCACGCAGCGAACGGTGGGCTTTATGGCTGCGACTGCAGCACCACGGCATTAGGTTGAATGTCGACTCTGGGCCGCGAACGCCTATCTGTTGCTATCTATTGAAGACTGGCGCGGTTGTTTCGGAAGGAGGCGCGCACGGCTTTGAGATATTCGCGGCGCAGCAAGGTTGTAACAGTGCCCGTCTCACCGTCACCTATTTGTCGGCCATCGACTTCGGGCACCGGCTGAACATAGCTGGAAGCGCCAGTGGCAAAAGCTTCATCCGCCCTGAAGACGTCGTCTAGCGTATAGGTGGCATCGACCACTTTCAGCCCCAGGTCGTCGGCAACGCGTAGCATGGTCTGGCGGGTGATCCCTGGCAGAATATCACGGCTGAGGGGGCGGGCGTAGATGCAGCCATTTCTTACGATGAAAAACGACATTGCCCCGCATTCTGTCACTGTGCCATCGGGCGCAATCATCAGCGCCTCATCCGCACCGGCCTTGCGGGCAATTTCTTTCGCCAGAACCTGACCTAAC
Organism: Ruegeria sp. BA12; assembly: GCF_056539625.1. Classification (NCBI taxonomy): domain Bacteria; kingdom Pseudomonadati; phylum Pseudomonadota; class Alphaproteobacteria; order Rhodobacterales; family Roseobacteraceae; genus Ruegeria; species Ruegeria sp. BA12. The sequence continues at coordinate 52,608 of NZ_JBQFVF010000007.1, read as the reverse complement.
AAGTTGCTGGTCTTGATATCTCGCCGTGCCCAGCGAATATCCGGTGCGCTGGCCAGTCGCAGAGGTTGCGGCGGATCGGCGGCCAGCCCCCCGTGCAGCGGCTGGGTGAAGGCAAAAACGTTGGGTGACAGGCCGCCGGGGTAAAGATAATCGCGATCATGCGCGCCACGGGTGACGTGCAGATAGAGAAACGCTTCCTCCACCCCGTTGCGCGCAATCAGCCCCATCAGCCCGTCATATAACGCACCCTCGCTCATCGGTGGCCGCATTTCCAACTCGGCCAACGACCGGTTCAGACGCTGCATATGGTAATGGAAATCGATGATCTGCCCGTCCAGAATGCCAAAGCCTTCATATACAGCGTCAGCAAACAGCAGGCCCCGATCAAAGATTGGCAATTGCGCTTTTTCCTCGGGCATATATGTCCCGTTCAGCCAGACTGTTCTGCTCATGTTTTTCCCCGCTATTGTTTGTTGTTGTTCAGGAAGCGACCTGCGCGCGTGTGGGTCTGGTGCCCCTGAGAAAGGGTGACCTGCCCGTTTACAAAAACGTAATGAATGCCTTTGGCGGGCTGCTCTGGAGCGTCGAAATCAGCCACATCCGAGATTGTCTCTGCATCAAACAGTACAAGGTCTGCCTTTTTCCCGACTGCAACTTCTCCGCGATCGGTCAGGCCGAACTTTGCTGCGGTCAGGCCGGTCATCTTGTGCACAGCCTGTGCCAGCGAGAACAATTTCAGATCCCGAGTGTAATGCCCTAAGACCCGTGGAAAAGTGCCCCAGAGCCGAGGATGCGGTTTTTCGGTGCCAGGCAGCCCGTCCGATCCGATCATCGACGCCGGGTGTTGTAGGATCCGCTGTACATCCTCTTCGTCCATGTCGAAATAGATAGCGCCAGCGGGTTTCAACTTTGTACAGGCTTCTTCCCGCGACACGCCCCATTCTGCAGCAATGTCATCAAGCATCCGTCCTCCAACCTCCGGGTGCGGGGCGGACCAGATGACAATCACATCTTTAGCGGCATCAATGAAACGCTCCATCAGAGCAGAAGACGAGGCGGTATAGGGGTAGACATCCATGGCGACCTCTGCTTTCGCGCGGGCTGCGTCAATCATGGCGAGCGTCGTTTTGCTTTTACCGAAGTTGCGAAAACCTGCGCATTTGTGGTGCGACAGGATCAGAGGAACATCGGCGCGTTGTCCAGTGGACAGGGCTTCTTTGATGGCTTCGATCACGCCGTCACCTTCATCCCGAACATGGGTTGTGTAAACGGTGTTCGGGTGGTGACGTAGCACCCGTGCCAACATCACAACTTCTTCCCCAGGAGCCGCCATCGCGGCGGGATAGTCCAATCCACTGGAAAGCCCGGCCGCGCCCTCGGACAGCGCCTTATCAAGCAATTCTGCCATTCGGTTGATTTCTGCACTGGTCGCGGCATGCTCCAAATCCGACCCCATTACGGTGGCACGTAGTGATGAATGCCCGGCCAGCAGTCGCACATTGACGGCGGGCGCTTCATCCTTGATCGCGCGTCGATACTCGGTGACGGTTTCAAAGCTGATTGACTGCACGTCCGGAGTGACATTGAACGGGTCTGGCAGATCTTCCTGCACCCTGAATGGAGCGGCGCTGATCCCGCAATTCCCAGTCACAACCGTGGTCACCCCCTGTGTCACCTTAAACGACATATCCGGGGTGCGTAGAAGCGCCCAGTCGTCATGAGTATGTGCGTCAATGAAACCTGGGGCGAGGCACAGGCCGGTCGAGTCAATTTCCGCCTGCGCACGAATACCGTCCAGTGGCCCGACACCGACAATTTCGTCTCCTGATACTGCCACATCTGCATTGCGGATGGAGCCACCGGTACCGTCAATTACCGAGGCATTGCGGATCAGAAGGTCACATTCTTCCAACGTAGTTTTTCGAGTACTTCCTGGCATGGCGACCCGTCCCAGTTTTCCCCAGACTATTGCCAATCGCGCCGCAAAGGTGGTTTCAAATGAACAATTTCTGGTCGCAAATGAGCAAATACCTCTGACAATACACCATCCAACCTCGACAATTTTTGAGAGGTTGTAAGTATTTCTGGTTCTGATCCAAGGATTTACTATAGCCAATCCGACGTTGCACTGGGTGTGGTTGCGAAGAATACGATCGACAAGCTGTGGTAAGATTCCTCTATGTTTTGGCGCATGACTAAAGCGGTACTTATCCTTCCGGGTACAGCACTGATCTACATCCCGATTTTGGTCCAATGTTTCAGCGACCAATGGCCATTTGGTGCAAGTGTGGGAACGCGTCTGCATTGGGCTGTGGCAGCGATGTTGGCTGGCCCCGCGCTTGCCTTGGCCGCGAACACGATGAAACTGTTTGTTCTTGAGGGATACGGAACTCCTGCACCGTGGGATCCACCTCAAAGATTTGTGGTCAGTGGACCTTACCGCTACGTGCGCAACCCCATGCTTTCATAGGTTATTCTAATGATACTGGCGGAAGCACTAGCAATGAGCAGCCTATTCCTGTTGGGTTGGGCGATAGTGTTCTTTCTCCTCAACACACTTTACTTCAAATTCGTAGAGGAGCCGGGGCTGGAACGACGCTTTGGCGAGGACTACCTGCGGTACAAGGCGAAGGTGCCGCGATGGGTTCCCATGTTTCGGCCGTATGAGCCCTCAGGCGCGAACGACAATTGAATAGCAGGTTTTCCCGCGACGTGTGAGTTTGCTTATGACTTGATTTCGCTGTTTCCGCGAATGACTGCAACGATGAGCCGCACCGCGGCATCACGACACCTGAGCGCGTGCCCGCTTTGGGCCGATGTAGTCATCCTAGTCAGATAGGCCGCCATTGATGGGAGTGTGTCCGTCGAAAGACAGATGACGAGTCTTTTCTGGATTACGCACGACGTAGATCGCTGTGATCATCCCACTTTCTATCTCCAACGACGTGGTTTGCAAAATGTCCCCCGTTTCGTGGCTGAGGATCGAAGGCAGATTGTTCAGGTGGCAGAATTGCCATTGCTGGGCAGGTTGATCAGTGTATTTACGCGCCAGACCAGACAATAACCGCATCACTTTGTCTCGGCCCAAAATCGGGTTGAGTGTCGCCAATACTTTGCCGCCGCCATCCGAAACAAATCTTACGTCTTGCGCAAGTAATTTGGCGAGAACGTCAGTGTCGCCGCTTTTGGCGGCCATGAAAAATGCCTTCGCGATGGCTTCGCCTTGTTGGGGCTCAACCTGCGTTCGAGGTTTGTTGCGCTGCACATGTTTCCGAGCTCGGCTAACAAGCTGGCGGCAGGATTCAGGTGTGCGTTCCAATGCCTGTGCCAATTCGTCATATGATTGCTCGAATACATCGTGGAGCAGAAAGGCTGCCCGCTCGAGAGGTGTCAGCCGCTCCAGCGCCAGAAGGAGTGCCACCGAGACGTCACGATCCAGTCGCTCGGTGGCATCATCTGTGATCAGTGGTTCCGGCAACCATTCACCGGGATATGTTTCGCGTCGAGTATGCGCGGCCCGCATGTGATCCAAACATAACCGCGTGACCGCTCGGATCAGAAACCCAGTCGCGTCCCGCACGCTAGCATGATCAACCTTCTGCCAACGCAAAAATGCATCCTGTACTACATCCTCTGCGTCACTAACAGTGCCCAGCATTCGATAGGCGACCGCGAACAAGCGCGGTCGCAGATCGACAAATGTTTGGTCGTTATCGAGTGAAGTTATATGACTCATTCGGCCGTGGCCTCCTTGGCGGCAGGATGTGGCGTTGCAAACCCAATAGCAATGCGGTTCCAGGCGTTGATCGTTGTCACTACCAGCGTCAGGGCGATTTTTTCCTGATCTGAAAACTGAGCGGCCATCTCATCATAGGTGTGATCCGGTGCACCATTCTGCTCGATGCGGGTCAGCGTTTCGGCCCAGGCAAGAGCGGCGCGTTCACGCTCGGAATAAAGAGACGACTCTCGCCACGCATTCAGCAAGTGAAGCCTGTCTTCACTCTCGTCCTGCGCACGCGCGTCATTGGTGTGCATATGAATGCAGAAAGCGCAGCCATTGATCTGCGACACGCGCAACTTTACTAATTCGATGAGACTGTGCTCAAGGCCCGCTGTTTTGAGGCATTCCTCCATGTCGAGCATTGGCTGCATCAGTTGCGGGGCAACGGCGAAATGGTTGAGACGGGATTGCATGAGGTGCTCCTGTATTTGGGTGTATAGAAACAGGACGCGGCAGGCGTGGAGTTTGTGACATGGGTGCGCAACAAATCAGTTTGTATTGCGTGGCAAGGACAGCTGAATCTCAATCGAGTTGCGCAATTTTCACCAGCATTTCGCGAAAGTTTTCTCGAGAGGTTACGCAGGCCGACGAGATCAACCAACAAAGCCGGCAAGTGCAGAGGGAACCGCATGGAAGAGGTAGCAAGTATCGAGACAACTTCAAACTGCTAGGCCAACTAGGCAAATTCCGACCGTTCGGAGACACAAAGTCAGCTTGATATCGGCAGTTGGAGGTCCTGTGGCTGACTGGTAAGTGCCGTCAGCAAGACAGCGCTCTGTTCATCAGACGGGAAGAACAATTCAATTTTTAGATCGTCGAGTGTTTCGTCGGCTACAGTGCTGAACTGCGCTATCGTTCCGAACATCGAAAGGCGATGTCCGGCAAATCGATAGACCGTGGGAATGGATGGTCCCACTATTGCGTCACTTGGTGCATGCGCGTGCGCCGCCAGTTCTCTTATCGCAACCTCCAAATCAGGTATGCCACCTGCCGCTGCACTTTCCGCGCGAAGGCGAAGCATGGTGTAATGCGCCACTTCAGGCCAGTTTTCAACAACCTGTGCCATCGTAGGGCCAGTCAGCAATTCAAGGAGGCTATTGCCTGCAGCCAATCCGAGAGGTGCAAACAGCACCGCAGCAGGACCGTTTAATTCTACAACCCGCCAAAGACGATCAAGCACCAGACCCGGGTAGGGGGCATGTCTTTCCAACGTCCATGTGACAGCGTTCCGAATGGGTTCCATCGCCGCATTGTCAAGCGGCGTCGCCGCATATCTCGGCGCGAAACCAACCGCCTTCATCATATGATTCCTGGCGTCAACAGGTACTTCCATAACCTCTGAAAGATGAACGATCATCTCAGGGCTAGGTCGGGAACGTCCGGTCTCCAGAAACGATATGTGTCGCGCACTGACGTCGGCTTCAACAGCTAGATCGAGCTGGCTCATCCGACGGCGCTTGCGCCATTCCTTCAATAGAACTGAGTAAGAAGTCATAAGGTAATCTTACACAATCAATTGTCAGAGATCACTTACCTCTGAGGTAATTGCTTTGAATACTCCTGACCGCGCATGACAGATCAAGTGAATTAGGAGGAAAACATGACATCACAACAATCTGCCATGCGTCGTTCAGGATGGATCCTGATTGGAGCGGGAGCGCTTTTTGCTTTGGCAGGGTTATCGATACTGCATCCCGTCGCCCACCTTTTCCTTAAGGTTGCCTATTGGCCGATGCAGGAGGTTGCGCCCGACATGGCGATACCGTCGCCATTGCTATTGGCCATCACCGGTGGGCTGACCGTCGGGCTCGGCGGAATGTCATGGGCATTAGGTACATATGTTGCGCCAATTTCCCCGGATGCGGCTCAAAGAGTAACCTGGGTTGCAACATGGTCCTGGTTTTGCACCGATAGCACTTTCTCAATCCTGGTTGGTGCGCCGTTCAATGCGGTGCTTAACCTGACATTCCTGGTCCTGCTTCTGGCTTCTTGTCGAAATCGTCGTTGATTGAACGGAATACGGTATGGTGGTTTGTAGCGGCTTTGAGGGAGTCAAAGCCGCTTATCTGTACCACCATCAATCCCTCTAGAGTCCTGAAATATCCACGTAGACTACGTAATCAGCCACTTTTCCCTCTTGCAGGCCAAGTCGTGTGGCGAAGGGGACTTCATGCTCGCTGCTGTCCTTGCGTGTATAGTGGACCGTGCCGTCGCAAAATACAGTGCTACTACTGGACCAGATGCCGGTTATCGTATGACGCATGGCGGCGATGGTCTGAAAGAAACATTCGTTGGCATGCTCAACAGGCCCGCGCCCGTTGATCGGGTCGAAATTCCCGAGGCGAAATGTAACGTCCTCTGTCAAATAGCTAACGACGTCGCTGGCGTTCATTGCGTCGACGGCCGCATAGAGTCCGGCAACCAGTGGTGCATGGGGCGAATTGTGTTTATTGGCAATCTGCATCTTTGTTCTCCTTGGCGGGTGATTGAAAACTTGTGATGTTCAGCGGCGCTTCGGCCTGCGATTTGTACGGAAGGCGCAGGATGTGGGCGAGGCGGATGTGCCCATTGGTTATGGCCAACCCAAGAAACAGCACCGCGAGCGCCGCGACCAATGTGAGGTGTATTGGTTCGTCAAAGGCCAGAGCCCCGAAGCCAATGCCGAAAAGAGTGGCGAAATATCCGACCTGAGCAAATCCGACGCCATCGGTGCGCCGCTGGACTTCGAAAGTCAGCACATAACTGAGTGCGGTGATCAGTCCGATCCCGGTTAACGCGGCAACCGGTCCAGGACCTGGCATCGAACCGGCCGCGATCTGACCACTTACAATGATCGGAAGACCGATCAGCAACAGTTGAAGCCCCAGTGTTCCGGCCGCCAGCGCTATGGGATCAGCACCCTGCGGGTAGGCCCGACTGCGAAAGACATTGCCCATTGCCAGCAGGAGAGGACCCGCCAGCGCAGCGGTGATCCAGCGCGGCGCAACGCCCGACAGGTCAAAGCCGCTATGGGTGGCAAAGCTGATGCCGACCAACCCGATCAGGATTCCGATCAGCCGGTATGACGGTAACATTCTCTTTTCGACCAGGGCCGTGATAGCGAAAGTGAAAAGCGGCGACAGTGTAACCAGCGCAGAGTAGAAGCCGGTCGAGACGTAGCCTAGTACTGTAAAGCCGATCAATGAAGGACCGCTGATGCCCAAAATCCCCGCCCCCAAGTAGTAGAACAGATACTTGCGATGTAGTGGCGGGCGGTTACCGGTGATCGCAACGATGGTGAATAGTACAACGCTCGCGACCAGAAGCTGCCAGAACAAAGCTTGCTGTGGCGCGCTACCTGCTATGGCTACATATTTGGACAATGTAAAACTGACCCCAACCAGCGCACCGATCGCGATGATCAGGGCAGTCGGCGGAAGGCCTGTGGCAAAGCGGGGCATCACGCGGCACCCTTTGTCAGATCTGCAATGAAATTCGTCGACTCCGGTCCGATCGGGATGATGCCACTCGGGTTAATGTGGCGGTGGCTAAGAAAATAGTGGGCGCGGATATGCTGCAAATCGATGGTTTCAGCGACGCCCGATAAACTTGATACGTCCGTCAGATAACGCGAAAGGGCCGGATAATCCGAGATCCGTTTCCAGTCGATCTTGAAATGAGTCACATAGACAGGATCGAACCGCAGGAGCGTCGGAAAGAGCTTCAGGTCAACCTCAGTCGGCACCGCTCCAGCCAGGTATCGCCGCATCATCAGCACTGCTTCTACGGTATCCAGCCCTGCATAAAGCTGATGGATCGCCTCGTCATATGCTTCCTGCGTGGTGGCAAAACCGACGCGATAGACACCGTTGCGAATGGGGGCCTGGATCATTTCAGCCAGCCGATCGATCTCAGCGGCGAATTCGGTTGGATAGAGGTCCAGAATGGCCGCGTCGACGAAGGCAGTGTCGATCATCCGCATGATGTCGGCGGATTCGGTGCTGATGATCTGACCGCTTTGCTTGTCTAATAGCACCGGGACCGTAATCGCGCCGGTATAAGAGGGCACAGCGCGTTGGTAAACTTGATAGAGGTAATGATCACGTGGCACACCGGCGGACTCGTCAAAGTCGGATTGGTCGATGACCCAACCGTCCTCAGACATCACCGAGTCCATCCAGGTTATGCTAATTACCTCGCGCAGCCCCTTGAGTGCCAATACCAGGTCGACACCATGACACCATGGGCAGGCTTTGGACAAATAGAGGTGATAGCGGCCAGACGCGGTCGGAAAGTCTGCCTCGGCGTCCGAACTGATCCAGCCACGAAAGGAACTGGGCAACCGGTGAAAGCGCCCGTCGGATTGCGCTGGCTTGTCGCGCAGAATTCCGTTGATGAGCATTTTGGGCATGGCCGTCTCCATCCAACATGTGTTGAGGACGACCTAATGTGTTTCCAATGGCATGATAATTGGCTATCAGGTTTACATTAGGGTGAGAAAAAGTTGACTATACGAGAGAAACATGATCGAAATCGGCGCTATCCCCGTATTTGTCGCTGTGGCTGAATGCGGCGGTTTTGCTGCAGCTGCGCGGCGATTGGGGATCACCAAGTCAGCCGTCAGCAAACGGATAGGTGCACTGGAAGCGCATCTTGGCACCCAACTGTTTCATCGCTCGACGCGCAGCATCTCGCTGACCGAAGCCGGTGAAATCTACCTGACGCATGCAATACAGGCGCTTGGATCGGCGCAGGAGGCGGAAGACGCGGTTGCGGCCGTTCAGGGTCACCCGGTCGGACACCTGAAGATCAGTGCGCCCATGTCCTTTGGACGGCTGCATATTGCACCGATGCTCACCGAGTTTCTGACCACTTATCCTGATATCACACTGGACCTGACTATGGATGACCGGGTCGTTGATCTGGTCGATGCGGGGTTGGACATGGCCGTTCGGGCCGGCACCCTGCCTGACTCTGCCATGATCGCGCGTCGGCTGGCGCCTATCCACAGTGTTCTTGTCGCCGCGCCGGATTATCTATTGCGGCGGGGTAATCCACAGCAACCTGAAGACTTACTGACGCACAACTGCCTTCACTATGCCTATTCACGCGATCCGATGGAGTGGGTGCTGCATGGACCACATGGTGAACTGCGGGTACGCACCAAAGGCACTCTGCGCATCAACAATAGCGAGACGCTTTGCGCTGCCTTGCTTGACGGACTTGGTATTGGGCGGTTGCCGACCTTTGTGGCGGGTGCTCATTTGGCCACCAGCGATCTGGTCCGGGTCTTGCCGGATTACGCATTTCCGGAACAGGCGCTTTATGCCGTATTCCCCGAGCGACGTCATATGCCAATGAAAGTTCGCGCCTTTGTGGACTTCCTCGCCGAACGGATCGGGAAGGACAGACCGTTCTGGGATGCCGAAGCGAGGCTTGATGCCTAAAGTTGCCGTCATTGATTATCGCGATCGTTACGCTCGGCGCAAAAAGCGACTTAGCACGCGCGGTAATTTACTTCTATTGCGGTCCAGGAGGCATCGGCCCGTGAGCCTGATCAAAAAGTGATAGGCGCGTGTTATTGGCCAACACTGATGAGGCCAGAGATCGCACGGGAAGGGTGGGATTGGCATCGTTGAGAGCAAAATACCGAGTGCTGCGGGACCCGCAAATGACGGTTTCCGTTTGAAGGTTGTCTGCCGACCCGGTTCTTGCTCATTCGATATTGGCCGCCCGACAAGCACAGGAAACGGATCGCTCAGCACGGATGTTTTTTCTTAACTGACTGGCATGCAGAAACTGAAAGGCATGACCATGGAACTGAAAGACAAAACGATCATCATCAGCGGGGCGAGCAGCGGAATCGGTGCAGCCGCAGCGCTTTTGTTTGCATCAGAAGGGGCAAACCTCGTTTTGGGCGCGCGTAGAGAGGCGCGGCTGAAGTCAATTGTTGAGCAGATAGAGCAAAGCAATGGGCGCGCCGTTTATCTGGCAGGTGATGTTCGCGATGAGGCATTTGCCAAGGGCCTGGTTGACTTGGCAGAACAACGGTTTGGTGGCCTCGATGGCGCATTCAACAATGCAGGCATTGTGGGTGATATGAGTCCAATTCCGGAAATGGAACTAAGCAACTGGCAGTCTGTCCTTGCAACCAACCTTACCAGTGCATTCCTTGCGGCCAATGCCCAGCTTCCCGCTTTGCAAAGACGTGGCCGTGGGTCAATCGTCTTTACGGGAACATTTGTTGGCTTCAGCAACGGCGGCATGCCGGGCATGGCGGCGTATGCTGCATCGAAAGCAGGACTGATAGGATTTACACAGTCGCTGGCATCGGATCATGCGGCGCAAGGCATTCGCGTCAATACAGTTCTGCCGGGCGGAACAAAGACTGACATGGCGGGTGACGACCCGGCGACGCACGACATAATCGCGGGTTTACATCCCGTTAAGCGCATGGCTGAACCGACCGAGATCGCTCAATCAGCCTTGTTCTTGTTGTCGGACCGAGCAAGCTTCGTGACTGGCTCTCCGTTAGCTGTTGATGGTGGTATGGCGACACGCCTGCTTTGAATACCTGCTGTTGGTCGCTTCATGGTCAACGGCAGCTGTGTCCACTTTTCCGGCGGGGCGGATCAAATGTCTGCCACCGCATGTTCACTCCGAACCCACATGTTCAATTAGCCAAATCGCAGCAAGAGATTGGCCTATTGCTTGGTGGTTGCAATCAGTCTGAGCTGGCGCTTTCATCGCTTTTGAGTGGCGACGGAACGCGACGCAAACTCCATGAGGCGCCTGAATTTTGGGCAATCCATATGGGTCTCTGCTAGACAATCCGCCACGTGACGCAACGCATCGCGTAGCCGGGTGAGACCACGGATTTGTTCATCAAGAGTATCTGCGCGCAGGTGCAATTCAGGGCGTGGCAATTGCGGAGTGCCATCATTGGCGAACATGTCCTTGATCTCAGTAAGTGAGAATCCCGCCATTTTTCCTAAAGAGATCAGAGCAAGCTGCGTCGCGACGCGTATCTCGAATTGCCGTCGAAGCCCATTCCTAGCGGCGGACTGGATCAGCCCGATCTCCTCATAATAGCGCAGTGTTGAGGGGGGGACGCCGCTCCTTTTGGACAGGACGCCAATATCGAGAAGTTTCATGGTTGACCTCAAGTGGACTTGAAGTGGCAGGATAGCTCCTCACTGGCACATGAGACAAGAGAGTTTACGATGACTGATACAGTGCAGGCGCAATCTTCTATTCCCATCCTGATCACTCTCGCTGCAACGACATTGCGCGACAACCATAATGTGCAGATAGCCTGAAATGAGGTTATTTACTTGGAATTGGCACTTGAAAAGAGCTTGTAGGAGCGATCAAGTGCCGAGAACAAAAGCGAATTCCGAGACTTCACCATGGCGTTCGCCAATGTTCTGATGAGATCAATCCGGCTCGGCCGCGCGCCTATAGACCTCTTTTCTAGTGTCGCCTACCCGGCACAACCAAACCCTCGCAGCATCACCTCAATGGAACGGCCTTACCGCGCTTCTTCGATCGCCGTACGCCGAAAAACTCACGGTTTGATCGCAACCATTCTAAAACGCCGAACAAACCTGTTTTCTATCAAAGGCGTATACGAGAAGCGTTGGGGCAGGGCACCTTTGATGCAAGAACTAAGATCCGAGCTCGAGCCGGAGCAGAACAATGAACTTGATCGGTTACTACTGCGGTTCCCGGCAAAGTGGTTTTGAAAACACAGGGCGGAAAACGGACTTTCGCAGCGAGTGCGAACCAATGAAGGTGCTTGCAAGAAAGCCGACATTCAAATGGTGAACACTTCAGAATCTAAGCTGCACCATCGTAAGTTGGATCTTAACCCAAATGCGTACTTAAACTAGCGAATAACTGACTTGCAGGTTGTTTGCAGAGAAGATCATCAACACTAAAATTATTAGGTTTGCGGCATGGAAATGGCTCTCGAAAACAAACGAAATGACTCTTTGATTGCTAGGCATTCGATTGGCTTGCAATGTTGCGTGGCAGCTCTTTAATCGGAAAAGGACCTCCCATGTCTCGACTTTCAAAACGCAGAGATTTTGCCATCGAAGTTTGTGAGGAGGCTGGGGCAATTGCCGAAGAGTATTTTGCGGATCGGGGTAATCTTGTCGTTGATCAAAAAGGCGCTCAGGACTGGGTGAGCGAGGCGGACAAGAATGTTGAAACCTTTATTCGTAAGAGGATTGCAGAGGCGTGGCCCAACGATGGAATTTTTGGTGAAGAGCACGGCGCTACCGTTGGTAAGAGCGGTTTTGACTGGGTGATTGACCCAATTGATGGGACAACGAATTTCGTCAACGGCATACCTGCATGGACTATTGTTCTGGCTGGTGTCACGGAAGGCCATACTGAGATCGGTGTGATACGTGATCCAAATGTGGACGAGACCTTTGTAGCGATGCGCGGAGAAGGTGCGACGCTTAACGGATCACCAATGCGCGTCTCGTCAGGGGTGTCGCTGCGGGACGGAACAGTCGCCGTGGGATATTCGAACCGGATTGAGACCCGGCATGTTTTACCTATTGTCGAGAATTTAATCGAGCACGGGGCTATGTTTCACAGAAACGCCAGCGGAGCGCTATCATTGGCCTACGTCGCTGCCGGGCGACTCTTGGGATACGTGGAAGAACACATGAATGCCTGGGATTGTCTGGCTGGGCAATTGCTGGTCTCGGAAGCGGGTGGCATTGTTGAGGATCAGAACGCCGATGTGATGATCCGCGAAGGTGGGCGCGTAATCGTGGGTACATCAGATGTGTTCGAGACCTTGGTTAAAATCGCAGAGAACGCTTGGAACGACTAATGTTTATTCCAACAAAACCCAACCTGAATAGGGTTTGAGCGTCAATAGATCTGCCTGCCAGAAATGGCCTTGTGAGGGCTGATCGTACTTGCGGTCTATCGAACAGTCCGAGAGTGCGCACCACAGCAATGTGCCGACCGCCCCGTGTGTCACGATTGCAATATCTCCGGCGCCATGCATCTGGACAATCTCGGTGACTGTCCGATGAATACGATTCTGCGCCTCGACAGCTGTTTCCCAACCGCGATAGCTAACTTCCGGCTGAGCAAAGAAAGCATCAGCAGCTGCCTCGAATTCGTCCCGAGGCAAATAACCGGTGCCGCTGCGGTCGTTCTCACCAAGACCCAAGTGGTAATTTACAGGTAGCGTTCGAGATGCAGCAAGAATCTCGCCTGTTTCGCGGGCCTTTCGCTCGCCACTGGTCCAAATTTGTGTGACTTTCGATAAGACTTCATTGGATGCAAATTCGGCAGCGCGTTTGCGGCCCGTCGCACTCAAGCACCACTCTGTTATCGGAATGACCGGATCGATAGAGACCTCGGGGTGTGTGATGATCGTGAGATTCGGCATTTAGTCAGGCAAAAGCACGGGCCCTTTGTCAGCAAAACCCATCATGATTTCAGTGCCGGGTTCTAGCGGTACATCGACATCATCTTGAACGGCAAAAACCTGACCGAATGCACCTTTCAATGTGTATTCCATCCGAACGCCAACATAGGTCGCCTTGGCCACTGAGGCTGGAATACCTTGATCTGAACCGATCACCAAACGTGAGGGTCGCACGGCGATGGTTGCCGGTCCTTCGGACAGACCGCGGCGTGGCAGCGTGTGGCGGTAGCCTTCGACTTCGATGGTTGCCATATCGCCATCAATACTTACGATTTGGCAGCTCAGAAGGTTTGCCTCACCTATGAAATCGGCGACAAACCGGTCATTCGGCGCATCGTAAAGCTGGCGCGGAGTGCCTATTTGAGCGATCGCTGCGTTACGCATAACAACTATCTCATCCGAGACTGCCAGTGCCTCTTCCTGATCATGGGTAACGTAAACAACTGTTAAGCCAAGGTCTTGCTGAATTGCCCGAATATCTTCACGAACTTGACGGCGAAGCTTGGCGTCGAGGTTGGATAGCGGCTCGTCGAACAACAGCACTTGCGGCTCAAGAACCAGTGCGCGCGCCACGGCGACACGCTGCTGCTGGCCGCCCGATAACTCTGAGGGAAGGCGGTTGTCGAACCCCTGAAGGCCAACCAGCTCCAAACCATACAAGGCGCGACTGCGGGCCTCGTCCTTCGCAAAGCCCGAGAATGTGAGGCCATACTTCACATTCTCCAATACGCTCATATGAGGGAACAACGCGTATGACTGAAACACCATAGATACATCACGGTCGGTGGCTGGCAGTTTGGTCACGTCCCGATCACCGATCAGGATCTTGCCCGAACTTGCCATCTCCAACCCTGCAATCATGCGCAGTGTCGTTGTTTTTCCGCAGCCTGACGGGCCAAGCAGCGTAACGAGTTTTCCTGCGTCTACGTGAAGGTTGATGTTATCGACGGCGACCACATCCTTGCCGAACACTTTCGACACGTTCTCAAACCGTACCGGGGCGGCCTTGGAACCGATTTTGGTGTCGGTCATGGCGATGTCTCCGTTCCGTGCTGGGTGCGTCGACCAATCTGAACCCGGCCAACGAGAAGTTGCAATAAGCCGACCGTCGCGAGCATCACGAAGATCAGCGTCGTCGAATAGGCGATAGCAAGGCCATAGTCGTTATTCTCGACCCGACCGATGATATAGCTGGTTGCCATGTCATACTCTGCGCTGACCAGAAAGATGACGGCTGAGATTGCCGTCATGGCACGAACAAAACTGTAGACAAGAGCAGCAAGTATCGCAGGGCGCAACAGCGGCAGGATGACATTCCGGAACGTCTGCCACGAGTTTGCGCCAAGGGTCAGCGAGGATTCATCAAGGCTGCGGTCAAGCTGTGACATGCTCGCAATGCCAGCGCGAACACCAACTGGCATATTGCGGAAGATGAAGCTGACAACGAGGATGACACCTGTGCCGGTGATTTCGATTGGCGGAACGTTGAAGGCAAGGATGTAGCTAACGCCAATTACCGTGCCGGGGATGGCGAAGGACAACATTGTTCCAAACTCAAAGGCGTTCTTGCCTGCAAAGCTTTGCCTGGTCAGCAGATAGGCAGTTACTAGCCCAACAGCGGCAGTCAATGGCGCTGCTATGGCCGCGATGGTTATTGTGGTCCAGAAACTGTCCCAAGCGGCTCCGGTCCAGCGTATACCCTCTTCTTCGAAGCGGACTGAGAATGCAGTGATGTAGTGCTTGATCGTCAGCGAATTATCGACTCCCCACAGCTCAACCACACTGCCGTAGATGATCATTGCATAGACAATAATTGTGAATAGTGCCCAGCCCAGGGCGATGAGCAGTACAGGCACCGAAAGGCCGGTTGGCATTAGAGGATGCACCCCCGCATCACCCTTGCCGGTGACGGTAGTGTAGCTCTTCTTTCCCAGCCAGACACGCTGCGCGTAAAAGGCGGAAAGGGTAAAGAACAGCAGCACCATTGCCAGAACCGCAGCACGGCCTTGATCGTATTGAGCGCCGACAATTGCGAAGAAAATCTCAGTCGACAGCACGTCGAAATTTCCACCCAATACAAGCGGGTTCCCAAAGTCGGCCATGCTTTCGATGAAGCCCAGAAGAAATGCATTTGCAAGACCGGGCCGCATCAGGGGCAAGGAAACCGTCTTGAACGTCTGCCATCTGCTGGCCCGGAGGGTCTGGGCCGCTTCCTCCATCGAAGGTGAAACACCTTCCACCACGCCTATTAGTACGAGAAATGCAATGGGAGTGAACGCGAGTGTCTGCGCGATCAGAATGCCTGGCATTCCATAAAGCCAGCGTGTCGGTTGTGTGCCAAATAGCTCGGCAAAGAACCGGGTTACAGAACCGGACAAGCCAAAAAGTAGGATAAGCGCCAAGCCGATCACGAATGGCGGGGTGATTATTGGAAGAACAGTCAATGCTCGCAGCGCCCGCTTATAGCGAAAGCCTGAGCGCGTCACGACCAACGCGAAGCACAGACCCAGACCCGTGGTGATGACGCCTACAAGGATGGCTAGGAACAGTGAATTCCACGCAGCACCGCATCGCGCACCTTGTAAACACCCCAATCCCCACAACCGGTCGTCGAAGAACTTCGAGAAGAAAACCGCAATGGAATAAGCGCCGTCTTCGGTGATGAAAGCAGCAAAAAGCATCTTGGCGATGGGGAAAAAGACAAAAGCGGTAACGATGGTAATCACACCGCCAATAGCGCTTACGACGAAGACATCACCATTAATAGCACCCCTCGCCGCGATACCTTGAGTGAGCAGGAACAGAAAGCTTGATGCGCAGATCATCGCGCCATAGCCCATTCCGAACTGACGGTCGCCAAGCTCACCAAACAACGCATCCAACCAATCGAAGTTGAAGCCTCTGATACCGATGCTGAACCCCTGAGCGATCAGCCAGCTGAACCCCAGCGCGCCGGACAGTATCAGCATACGGGCGTAAAGCGGATCAGATTTGGTACGCTTCAACACCAAAAGCGGCAGGGCGAGGGCGATAAGGAGCGGAGCGAGCCACAGCTTCTCACCTTGTCCAATCAAAAACGCAGCGGGGGCATAATCCTCATCGAACGGGTAGCCGTCCACGAGCCACCCGAACGACCACAGGCCGCCGTCGACCATGTACCAGGGCAGCAGGCAGAATCCGACCCACCCGGCGATGATCCAGAAGATAAGGACCGGATGGGTCGTTTTTGATGTAGTGTCAGCCATTTACTGCGGCAGAACCGAAACCTCTTCATCCCATTTCTGCAACAGACGCTTCCGTTCGTCTGAGGAGCCATATTTTTTGAAGTCATAGTCGATCAGCTTGATCTGACTCATGTCAGGCGCGCTATCCGAAGTTTCCGCGCCCTTGTTCGATGGCACCTGAAACGCGTTAACTTGAAGAGCAAGGTTCTGAGCTTCGGGCGACAGGGCCCAGTCATAGAACTTCTTCGCTTCTTCTTCGTTACGAGCCCCGTCTATAATCGACATTGAGCCAATTTCGTAACCGGTGCCTTCGCATGGCGCGACGACTTTGATCGGGAACCCCGAAACGGCCTGCTTTACGGCGTCATGCATGAAGACGATACCAATCGTGTTCTCGCCACGACCGGCGGCCTTGATCGGCGCCGAGCCGGACTTGGTGTACTGGTTGATATTCGAGTGCAGGCCCTTCATGAACTCAAAGCCTTCATCCTCGCCGAAGATCTGCACCATTGAGGCCAGCGTCGTATAGGCCGTACCCGACGAGTTCGGGTTCGCCATCTGAACGTGTCCTTTGTATTCGGGCTTCAAAAGATCCTTCCAGCAGGCAGGTTCGGGCAGGTTGTTTGCAGCGACAAGGTCGGCATTGTAGCCATACCCAAGCGCGCCTGAATAGATGCCGATCGTCTTGTTGCCAGCACTTTCAGCCTGAGATATCGCCCAATCATGAAGCTGGTCGCGCATTGGGGACATGTATTCCATCGTCAGGCCTTCTTCAGCGGCCTGCAGATGCGGGTCGCCCGTACCACCCCACCAAACGTCACCTTTCGGGTTCGAGCTTTCGGCACGGATTTGCGCAAATGTCTCGCCCGAGGACTTTCGGGTCATGTTAACGTCGATGCCAGTTGCATCTTCGAAGCTACGTGCCATCAGTTGACACCAATCCTCTTGAGCTGAGCAATAGAAAGTCAGCTTATCGGCATGCGCTGCGGACAATGACGCGGTCAAGGCAATCAGTGATCCCACGGCAGTGGATGTCAATTTCTTCATTATTTTTCCTCCCTTAGGGTTTAATTCGTCCGGGTTTCCCGGATCTATTTTGCCCTTCCTCATGCAGCCTTACGAAATTTTTCTTAGAGTGTTGAGGCTTCCTAATTATCTGTCAAAACCTTTGGAAAATGCGTCCGGATACTTTTACAACCACCAACTTCACCAAGAGAAAACCGACGATGCGCCCGGCCTTTCTTTTTGAAATTGATCAGCCTGCGTATATTGCTCTGTCCCTTGAAATCTTTGATGTCATGTGAATTTTCACAACGGAATGAGGATTATGCAACAAAAAATATTGCAAAATGCCCGAAACCCCACAAAATTAAATTCTGAAAATATTCGAGTCGTTGAATGTCCAAAACCAAAACGCGCGGCAAGAAATCTGAAAAGAGTCCGGGTCGGGTAAAAAAATCCGACAGACGCCAGCAAATCCTGCTGGAATTGAAACTGCGCCCGCACGTTCGCATCAACGAGTTGGCACAGCGTTTCAACGTTTCGAATGAGACCGTGCGCCGGGATTTCGAAGCCCTGTCCAATGAAGGCCTGATCGCGCGTGCGCACGGTGGGGCATCAGCCCCAGTGCAAGGGCATTACCCAAGTCTGGAAGAACGGACCAGCGCGCAGATCGAGGAGCGCGAGCGTATAGGCATCAGCGCGGCGGGGCTTGTTCAGGACGGCGAAACAATCATGGTCGATTCCGGCTCGACGACTGTCGAGATGGCACGCGCGCTGGCATTTCTCGATATCCATTGCACGGTGATCACGAATTCAATCCCCGTAGCGATGACCCTTGGCCATGGTACTGCCCAGGTCTTGCTGTGCCCCGGAGAATACCTGGCAGCTGAATCTGCAACGATCGGAACCGAGACACTGGAATTCCTTTCTCGTTTCAACGTTGACAGGTGCATGATCGGTTCTTCGGGTTTCTCAGTAGAAGGCCCGTCAGAGACGGTAAGGGGCTTTGCGGCGATCAAGAGGATGATGCTGACGCGTGCTGCGAAACGCCACCTTCTTATCGATTCCGGGAAATTTGGCCGCAAGGGTCTGGCTCAGGTAGGCGATCTTGCCGAGTTGGATTCCATAGTCACCGACACAAAACCAACCGGGGAACTGCTCAATGTAATAGATGGTGCCGAGGTCGATATTCTCGTCGCCGGTTAAGAACGAAAAGGAATGACTAACAGCGGCTGATAAATGCTGCACATAACTGGGAGGAAAACATGAAGATTGACATCAAATTATTGGTTGGGGCTTCCGCAATTGCGCTATTGTCGCTGTCGGGGACAGCCTCGGCGCAGGATTGTCCACGCGGTGACCTAGACGAGCGTTTTTGTGACGCCGATGGGGATTTGATCGCGGATATTCCAACAGATGCCTCCGAGCAAATTGATCCAGACACCTTGATTTTTGCATATACACCAGTCGAAGACCCGGCCGTTTACAAAACCGCATGGTCAGACTTTCTTGAGCATTTGAAGGCGGAAACCGGCAAGGACGTCGTCTTTTTTCCGGTTCAGAACAACGCAGCTCAGATCGAAGCGATGCGTTCGGGGCGTCTGCATATTGCGGGCTTCAACACCGGTTCCAACCCACTGGCTGTAAACTGCGCCGGGTTCCGGCCATTCACGATCATGGCTTCGAAAGACGGTAATTTTGGCTATGAGATGGAGATTATTACCTTTCCTGGTTCGGGCATCGAAAAGGTTGAGGACATCAAAGGCAAGCAACTGGCCTTTACGTCCCCCACATCCAACTCAGGTTTCAAAGCGCCATCAGCAATTTTGAAGAGCGACTTTGATCTTCTGCCGGAACGCGATTTCGAACCTGTCTATTCGGGCAAGCATGACAACTCGATCTTGGGCGTGGCCAACAAGGATTACCTGGCGGCTTCGATTGCAAATTCGGTAAAATCACGGATGATCTTGCGTGATGTCATCAACGAAGACGACGTTGTTACGATTTATAAATCGCAGACTTTCCCGACCACAGGATTTGGCACCGTTTACAACCTGAAGCCCGAGCTGCAGGAGAAAATCCGCAATGCTTTCTTCAATTTTGACTGGGAGGGCACGACACTTGAAGCTGAATTCTCGAAGTCGAACGAAGGCCAGTTTCTTGAAATGACCTATCAGGAATTCTGGGATGTCATTCGTAAAATTGACGCAGCAAATGGCGTCTCCTACGCCTGCCAGTGACCCTTGGCCAATACTGCGGGCCCGAAAGGGCCCGTTATTCAACCTAATCTGGGGCATTTTATGCTGCGTCTTCAAAAGCTGACGAAAACATACAAGACCGGAGATCAGGCGCTAAAGGCCATCGATCTTGAGGTGCCCAAAGGACAGGTGCTTGCGTTGATCGGACCCTCGGGTGCAGGCAAGTCGACCATGATCCGCTGTATTAACCGCTTGGTCGAACCCACAAGCGGCGGCGTCCTTCTGGATGATGTGGACCTGACAAAACTCGGCTCGGGCGCTTTGCGGAAAGCGCGCCGCGAAATGGGTATGATCTTTCAGGAATATGCCCTGGTCGAACGCCTCACGGTGATGGAAAATGTTTTGTCCGGCAGGCTGGGATATGTGGGATTCTGGCGCAGTTTCCTACGGCGATATCCGCAGTCGGACGTTGACGAGGCTTTCCGCCTGCTTGATCGGGTGGGGTTGTTACACATGGCTGACAAACGCGCCGACGAGTTGTCAGGGGGGCAACGCCAAAGGGTTGGCATCTGCCGCGCCTTAATTCAAAACCCAAAATTGCTGCTGGTCGACGAGCCAACAGCATCGCTCGACCCGAAAACCAGCCGTCAGATCATGCGACTTATAACCGAGCTGTGTCAGGAGCGCGGATTGGCGGCGATTATCAATATCCATGACGTGGCACTTGCCCAGATGTTCGTTCCTCGCGTCGTGGGCCTCCGCTTTGGCGAAATCGTCTATGATGGTCTTCCAACAGGCCTTACCCCCGAAAAGCTGACCGAGATTTATGGGGAGGAAGACTGGGAAGCGACCATCGAAAAAGTGGACGAAGATGAAGATGTCGAGGCTGCAGAATGAGCCATCGAGAGTTAGACGACATGCTGGGAAAAGGCTGGCGTAAACCGGCCTTTGTAAAACACCCTTTGCTCCGCTGGGTATTGATCCTGGGCTTTTTCGCCTACCTGATCGCGGCCTTCATGACCATCGATGTTGATTGGGGCCGTGTCTATGAAGGGCTGGATCGGGGGTGGGCATTTGTACTTGCGTTTACCAGCCCGGACTTCGTTTCGCGGTGGTCAGACATTTGGAGCGGTCTTCTGGAGAGTATCATTATGACCGTGGCTGCGTCGGTCGTGGGTATCTTGATCTCGATCCCAATAGGGTTGGGCGCGGCACGAAATATCGCCCCTTTACCAGTCTACATGATTTGCCGGGGCATTGTTGCCATCAGTCGAGCCTTGCAAGAAATCATCGTGGCCATTTTGCTGGTGGCTATCTTCGGTTTTGGTCCGCTGGCCGGATTTCTGACCCTTTCCTTTGCGACCATCGGGTTTCTCTCAAAACTTCTGGCCGAAGACATCGAAGCGATGGACAAGGTTCAGGCCGAGGCGATCAAGGCTTCTGGAGCGCGTTGGCCGCAATGGATCAACTATGGCGTTCAGCCACAGGTTATGCCGCGACTTGTGGGCCTTTCCATGTACAGGATCGACATCAATTTCCGAGAAAGTGCAATTCTTGGTCTGGTCGGTGCCGGCGGGATTGGCGCGACGTTGAACACTGCGTTCGATCGATATGAGTACGACACAGCGGCGGCCATTCTCATCCTGATCATCGGGATCGTCATGGCACTTGAATACCTTTCGGGAATTATCCGCGCGAGGGTTCAGTAGTGCCTGTTCTTGAACAAAACGATACGCAGATCTGGCGCAGACGGACGACGGGTCAAAGTCTTGTTCGCTGGTTTGGCTGGCTTTTGGGTGTGGCTGTCTTTGTTTATTGCTGGCAGTTCATCTCGGAATCGACGACCTGGTTTTTCGTTTGGGATGCCCCCCGCATTGCCAACGATATCTGGACCCGCGCAACGCCTCCCAAATGGGACTACATCACACAGCTGGGCCGCCCGATTTGGGATACGCTGAACATCGCCACCCTAGGTACAATCATCGCCTTGTGCATGGCAGTGCCGGTTGCCTTCTTGGCCGCGCGCAACACCACACCGTCGACATTGTTCATTCGACCCATAGCGTTGTTGATCATTGTCTCGACCCGCTCTATCAACTCGCTGATCTGGGCGCTTCTATTGATCGCAATTATTGGCCCAGGCGTCTTTGCAGGTGTTATTGCAATTGCCATCCGTTCAATCGGGTTCTGCGCAAAGCTTCTGTATGAAGCCATAGAGGAAATAGATCACACTCAGGTCGAAGCGATCACGGCGACCGGTGCGTCGCGCTGGCAGGTCATGGCTTACGGGATTGTTCCACAGATCCTGCCCGCTTTTGCAGGCATTGCCGTTTTTCGTTGGGACATAAATATCCGCGAGTCCACGGTTCTGGGTCTGGTTGGCGCCGGAGGTATTGGATTGCAATTGTCAGCTTCGCTCAACGTTCTGGCTTGGCCACAGGTCAGCCTGATCCTGATTGTGATTCTCGTCGCGGTTTTGATCAGCGAATGGGTCTCGGCAAAAGTTCGAGGGGCGATCATTTGACCGGGTTCTCTGCGCAAGAGGCTTTTGATGCCTATGAAGCTGTACGACATCGCCTTCCGGAAGCCAGACCTACTGAAGTGACATATCGTCAGGTTGAAACGCTTGATGACATAGCTCATGAGTTCGATGTATTCCTCCTCGACGCCTTCGGGGTTCTTAATATAGGCGACACGGCAATCCCGGATACACCGGATCGGGTCAGGTCACTGAAAGCCGCCGGCAAACGTGTTTTGGTCGTTTCAAATGCTGCTGGGTTTCCTCACACAACTCTGTTGGAAAAATATTCTAGGCTTGGTTATGACTTCGCGCCCCGAGACGTGATCACCAGCCGGGCCACGTTGCTATCAGAAATAAGCGGTCAAAGTGGGTTGCATTGGGGCTTGATGGCGACCCCCAGCGCCGGTCTTCGCGATTTGGAAGGGCTGAAACTATCCTACCTCGAGGATGACCCGAAGCCCTACGAAACCGTTGACGGGTTTCTAATGATAGGATCAGCGGTTTGGACTGAATCGCGTCAAGCTATGCTAGAGACTGCCTTGCTTGAACGGCGTCGCCCGGTAATGGTCGGCAACCCTGATATCGTCGCGCCCCGCGAGTACGGGTTTTCAAAAGAGCCCGGTCTTTTCGCGCACAGGCTGGCAGACCGGACAGGTGTTGTTCCTCAGTTCTTTGGAAAGCCTTTCGCCAACATCTATGACCTTGCTTTCCAACGTCTCGGGCACATCGACAGGTCCCGGGTTCTGATGGTTGGCGACAGCCTGCACACCGACATTCTGGGCGCATCCAGCGCTGGCATAGATTCGGCACTCATTTCCGGATATGGATTCTTCGCAGGGCATGATGTTGAAGCAGCGATCAAGAAGGCGGGGATAGTGCCAAACTTTGTAGTAGGCCGGCCTTGAGTTTAGAGCATTCGTTTTCGATAAGTATCCCGTTCAAATCGAATGTCCTGCAAGCCCGCATTTCGAACATGCTGACCATGGAAATACTGCGCTGTGCACCAACGGCAGCTTTGCCCCCTCGCGGCAAAGCGACCCCCGGTCTAAAGTCTGGATTGGGCTGGATGCGACGTGTCGGGCTCAGCCGTTGAACCAAATCGGAGCATCGCCTTCAGACCAAGTTGTGTACTTTCGCATCACCAGCAAAAATACTTCACTGTCCAGGAATTGATCTAGCCACGCCACTAAATTCGGCCACTCCTGTGCGTCAAACCACGCCCGGTCTATGTGCGCAAACTGGCGAACAAATGGTAGAAGCGCCAAATCGGCGAGAGTGGGGCGATCTCCAAAAAGCCAGGACCTCCCGACTAACCGCTCGTCGAGGTTGAGCAAGTAGCTCGCCGCTTTCCTGCGCTCCTTTTGGACGTCTAAATCCGGATACCGCACGACGTATTTTGTGTGATCTAATGCATCCTTGAATGGACCATCATTTGCCGCGATTAGGCCCCAACCTTCTTGAGGCATATCCAAAAGTCGCTGCGGATCATTTTGTTGAAGCGCCCAAATCATGATTTCCAGGCTTTCATCTATTACTTTGTCTGGAAGTCGAAGCGCGGGCACTGTCCCGGACGGGGATGTTTGTAAGAAAGCCTCTGGTTTGTCCTGCAAAAGAATCTCGCGCAGCTCGACTGTGACTCGTGAACTCGCCAATGCGAGACGGGCCCTTATGGCGTATGGGCAGCGACGGAACGACCATAAGATAGGGTATTGAGCCATACGAAGATATATCTCCAATCTACCAGCGTGGTTGAACCTCCCGTCGTTTCCCAACTGTTACTTCTGCTTGAACGCTGTCTGATACTATCGGATGGGCCATTGCTTCACAAACATCGGCCTCAGTAGCCGTCTGGTTTGGAGATTCGGAACGAGAATATGCGGAATTGAGTACAAGTGACTTGTCTTGTGAAGTTGCAACGCGAAAGTCCCCGAGATCTTAGAAATTGGCCCTGGGCCGGTCGCGGTGGTTATGGATTGATCGAAGAATTAGTCTGTCATAGCTTGCAGCATATGCCCAAGTTTCTCCATCTTGTCGTCTTAGAGCGCCACAGCGCTCATCGCCGAAAACGTTTTGCCGGATAGCTGGTCTTCCATTTGTGACCTAGCCAGTAAAACAATTTTGGAGACCTCAGATGACTGAATTCACTGAAATCCCGGTGCTTGATCTTGCACCGCTGATCAATGGAGAGGATACGTCCAACCTCGCCTTGGAATTCGCCGAAGCCTATGGAAAAACCGGATTTGGCTATGTTGTTAATCACGGCGTTGATCCTGACTTGCGCGCTGCCGTGTTTGCCGCCTCGACGGAATTTCATGCACTGCCGGAGATCGAAAAACAGGCAATTGCATTAAATAAATGTCATCGTGGCTACATCGCGATCAACACCTCCACGGACGTGAACTCTGACCTGGCCAAGGTGACTAAACCCAATCAGTCCGCATCGTTCATGATGATGCGCGAGGATGCCGAGGTCGACCCTGCCGTCTATCTGTCCGGACCAAATCAATGGCCCGCCCTGGAAGGTTTCCGAGAGGCCTGCGAGGCTTATGCCGACGCGATGACAAAACTGGGTTACAAACTCATGGGTCTTGCCCTTGACGCTGTTGGCGCCGCGGATCGTTCGATCCTCAGTGCATTCCAGACGCCAACGATTTGGCTGCGCCTACTCCACTATCCACCACAACCGCCACAGGCTTTGGGTGATCTTTACGGATCTGCACCCCACAAGGACTTTGGATGTCTTACATTGCTTGCACAGGACAATGTTGGTGGTTTGCAAGTCCAGACGCCTGAGGGTCATTGGGTGGATGCACCGCCTATCGACAATGCCTTCGTGGTCAATGTAGGCGATATGCTGCACAGACTCTCTAACGGAAAGTTGTTGTCCACCCCGCACCGGGTTATCAATGCGACCGGACAACAGCGCTATTCCGTACCGTTCTTCTTCGACCCACATGTCTCCGCTGAAATCGCGCCGCTCCCTGGGACAGGGACTGCGAGATTCGATCCCCTGAAGTTTGGACAGTTTTTGAGAGGAGAACTGGAAGCAAGCTACGACGCACATCAGGTTGGCCATTCGGATACCTAAAAGCACGCTGCGTTGGCAGTGACATTTCACTGACCGATATGAAACGAACGTCCGCATTGCAGTTGGTGCGACGCAGCTATGCGGCTTCAGATCAAAACCCTCAATGGGTCGTTTCGGTACATGTGAGTAACGTCTGCCGTCCGGATGCTGCGTTCGGTCCGATGTCCGTATTGAGCCCATACTCACCGATGCTGCGCTTTGAACAAATGACCGCTCCGTAGTCACCAGTGAAATCTGGACCCGCAAATGCAACCAATGTCTTGACTATGATTTCGGCCGTCCGGCTCAATCCAAAAACATCAAAATTCTGACCAATTATGCATATCTCAGATTCGCAAATGGAATACTCTATGCCAACACTGGAGGAACCACATGACAGATTCTGATACGATTTCTCTTGGCTATGATCACGATCCATCGCGTTCCAGTTCACTGCGAGCGGAGGCCTACACGGAAGAAAAGTGGTTTGACGCTGATCTCAAGGTCATCATATCCAAGACTTGGCAGTGGGTCTGTCATGTGGAAAAAACCCGCGAGCCAGGGTCCTACGTTACAATCGAGATTGCAGGGAAGCCTATTGCCGTTGTGCGCGACAAGGAGGGCACGTTGCGCGCTTTCTACAACGTCTGCAAGCACCGCGCCCACGAACTGCTTTCTGGCGAAGGAAACACAACTCGGATCATGTGCCCTTACCATGCTTGGGTTTACAAGTTGGACGGGCAGTTGGCCCGCGCGCCCCACACCGAGAACCTAGAAGATTTTCGCACCGATGAGATTAGCCTCGACGCGGTGCAAGTCGAAGAGTTTTGCGGATTTGTAT
Organism: Ruegeria sp. BA12; assembly: GCF_056539625.1. Taxonomy (NCBI): domain Bacteria; kingdom Pseudomonadati; phylum Pseudomonadota; class Alphaproteobacteria; order Rhodobacterales; family Roseobacteraceae; genus Ruegeria; species Ruegeria sp. BA12. Next base: position 26,532 of record NZ_JBQFVF010000007.1, on the reverse strand, counting down.
TCGTCAATCTGGACCCAAAGGCACCCTCTTTGGCGCAGCAGTCAGGCAATCTGGAAACTGAAGTGCGCCACTGGGCACCGGACGTGGATCAACTGACCTTCGGGCACCGATTGACCTATGACATCAAATCAAACTGGAAGAACGTCGTTGATAACTTTCTTGAGTGTTATCACTGCCCGACGGCGCATAAGGATTTCTGTGATCTTGTTGACATGGATACTTACAAGGTCACAACCTATGGCATTTATTCCAGTCACATGGCCGATGCGGGAAACAGCCCCAATGCCGCATATGACGTGTCGAACGCTACGGTCAAAACCCATGCGGTTTGGTGGCTTTATCCGACAACTTGTCTGATGCGGTATCCGGGTCGGTCCAGCATGATCGTGCTCAACGTCATCCCTGTCGGGCCGGACCGGACGTTGGAGACCTATGACTTTTTCCTCGAAACGCCTGAGCCCGACGCGATGGAGCTGGATGCCATTCGCTATTTGGATGAGGTGCTGCAGGTTGAAGACATCAGTCTTGTCGAATCCGTGCAGCGCGGTATGAGCACACCTGCTTTCACCCAAGGCAGGATCGTCAATGACCCGGATGGGTCGGGCAAATCCGAGCATGCGGTGCATCACTTTCATGGGCTGGTTCTGGATGCCTACGCCAGGGGTGCAACGTGACGCGGCCAAATATCCTTGTGATCATGGCGGATCAGTTGGCCCCGCATTTCACGGGGGCCTACGGACATAAGGTTGCCAAGACCCCGCATCTTGATGCGCTAGCGGCGCGCGGGATGCGCTTTGATGCGGCCTATTGTAATTCGCCGCTTTGCGCGCCGTCGCGGTTCGCCTTTATGTCGGGCCAACACATCTCCCGTATCGCGGCCTATGACAATGCATCAGAATTCAAGGCGTCTGTTCCTACCTTCGCGCATTACCTAAAGTCGCTGGGCTATCGCACGTGCCTGTCAGGTAAGATGCACTTTGTCGGCCCTGATCAGATGCACGGGTTCGAAGACCGCGTGACGACCGATATTTACCCGTCGGACTTTGCATGGACGCCCGACTGGGAAGCCCCCGATGAGCGGATCGATAAGTGGTATCATAACATGCAGACCGTCAAGGAAAGCGGTCTGGCGCATGCGACGTTCCAGATTGATTACGATGATGAGGTTGGCTTTGCCGCCAAACGGTGGCTTTTCGATGCGGCACGTGACAAAGCGCTAGGGCATGATGCGCCCTTTGCGATGGTTGCCAGCTTCATTCATCCGCATGATCCATATGTCGCCCGCCCCGAATGGTGGAACCTCTATTCAGACGACGACATCGACATGCCGGCCTTTACGCCTGCTTTGGATGATCAGGACCCGTTCTCGCGCCGCCTGATGGATGGGATCGAAGCGTCCTATGTGCCGCTGACAGAGGAAGAGGTGCGCCGCGCGCGCCGCGCATATCTGGCGAATGTCAGCTACTTTGACAGCAAGATCGGCGAACAGGTTCAAACGCTCGAAGAGATTGGAGAACTGGACAATACAATCGTGATCGTCACGGCAGATCACGGCGACATGCTGGGCGAACGTGGGCTGTGGTACAAGATGAATTTCTTTGAACATTCGGCCCGCGTGCCGTTGGTCATGGCGGGACCTGGCGTGGCGGTTGGGACAGCGCGAAACGCTGTGTCGCTCGTGGATATGTTGCCGACGTTTATTGAGATCGCTGGCGGTAGTGAAAGCATGATCGGCGAACCTATAGATGGCCGAAGCCTTATGCCCTTGGCGCGGGGCGAGGACGACCCCGTTGATGAAGCAATCGGCGAGTATTGCGCTGAAATGACGGGCTTTCCCGTCATCATGATCCGGCGTGGTTCATTGAAATACATCCACTGCGATAGCGATCCACCACAGCTGTATGATCTGAGCGTTGATCCGTTGGAGACAAGAAATCTGGCCTCCGACCTCAGTTACAATGAGGCCGCTCAAGCCTTTGCTGATGAAGTAGCCGCGCGGTGGGATGGCAAGGCATTGCGTACAAAGATCATTGCAACCCAAAAATCCCGCCGCGCGCTGCATGCCGCGATGGAAGCAGGCGCAAGTGTGCCTTGGGACTACAACCCACCATCCGACGCGAGCAAGCAATATGTGCGTAACGATATGGATTGGACCATTGCGGCCAAGCGTTACCGTTATCCCCCATTGAAGGACCAATACCAATGATGCTGAATGGAAAAATTGCCCTCGTTACAGGGGCAAGGGGTGGAATCGGACGTGCGATTGTGGCGCGTTTCGTCAAAGAAGGTGCGACAGTTTACGCCGCAGACCTGACGCTCGAAGGGTCACTGGACAGGCATGACGATGACGGCAGCCACTTTGTAAAGCTCGACGTAACACAGGAGGCGGACGCAATCGCCGCGATGGATCAGGTCCGCAACGCTCATGGCAAGCTTGACGTCTTGGTGAACGCGGCAGGGATCGAGATTGAAAAGACGGTCGAAGACACCACGCTGGAGGAATGGAACCAAAGCTTTGCGGTGAATTCCACGGGTACTTTTCTAACCTCAAAATACGCCATTCCATTGATGCGCGAAGCCGCGAAATCTGGCAACAGCGCTAGCTTGATCAACTTTGGGTCTTACGATGGGTTCATCGCTGACCCCGGCCTTGCCGCTTATTGTGCAACCAAGGGGGCGGTGCATGCGCTAACCCGGGCAATGGCCTGCGACCATGGCCCTGAGGGTATCCGCGTCAATGCGATCTGCCCCGGCTATATTGATACTCCGATGCTGCAGAGTTTCTTCAACGGTGACGGATCTGGCGGCGGGGGGGGCAACATCGAAACACTTCAAAAAGCTGTCCGAGACGTGCACCCGATGCGTACCTACGGAACGCCAACGGACATTGCCAATCTGGTCAATTGGCTGGCCAGCGACGAGGCGCGCTATGCCTCTGGTCAGCTTTGGGTTTTGGACGGGGGGCTGTCTGCGCAAGTGCAACAGATGAAATTGTAATGCCCAAGTCAGTCATCATCACCTGTGCGCCAACGGGCGGCATTCACACGCCGTCAATGTCGCCCCACCTGCCGATCACACCTGCCGAAATTGCAACAGCAAGCATTGAAGCGGCAGAGGCTGGCGCGTCTATCATCCATCTGCACGCGCGACATCCCGAGACCGGCAAGCCAGATCCCAGACCTGAATTGTTTCAGCAATTTCTGCCTGTGATCAAACAATCCACTGACGCGGTGGTGAATGTCTCAACCGGCGGCGGATTGGGCATGTCGATGGACGAACGTCTGTTGGCCGCGACTTCGACGAGCCCGGAAATGGCCTCGCTCAATATGGGCAGCATGAACTTTGGCATCTTCCCGATGCTTCAGAAATACACGGAATTTCAGCACGATTGGGAACGTCCATTCCTTGAGATGACGGAAGACTTCATTTTTCCCAACACGTTCAAGACCATTCGATATGCGATTGAGAAACTGGGGGGTGATCATGGCACCAAGTTTGAGTTTGAATGCTATGATCTGGGCCATCTCTACAACGTCAAATGGTTCGTGGATCAAGGGCTTATCAAACCGCCGTTCTTCATCCAGATGGTCTTTGGCATTTTAGGAGGCGTTGGCGCTGACCCCGATCATCTGACCCATATGCACAATACGGCGGACAAACTTTTTGGCGCTGAAAACTATGAATGGTCTGTACTGGCAGCAGGGCGGCACCAAATGCCTTTCGCTACACAAAGCGCAATGCGCGGTGGCAACCTGCGTGTCGGGCTCGAAGACAGTCTCTTTATCGGCAAGGGAGAGCTTGCCACATCGAATGCCGAGCAAGTGAGCCGCATTCGCACAATCATCGAAAATTTGGGCCTTTCAGTTGCGACACCGGCAGAAGCACGCGAACGCCTCGCACTAAAAGGCGGCGATCGGGTTGGGTTTTAGAGAGGATTACATGCAGACAAAGATGTTAATCAATGGCGAAATGGTTGAAGGGGGCGGAGCGCCGATCTTTGTCGTGAACCCAGCCACGGGCGAAGAGATTTGCAAGATCAATTCCGCGACGTCCGAACAGGCAAGCGCTGCGGCCGCAGGGGCCCACGAAGCCTTTGAGACATTTGGCCAGACCAGCCCTGCAGAACGTTCTGAGCTTTTGACCAATATCGCAACTGTCTTGGAAGAGCATGTCGAGGAACTGGCAGAGCTGGAAAGCTTGGATGCCGGTAAGCCCTGGCCCTCGGCTTTAGATGACGAAATGCCGTTGACGCTGGACACATTCAAGTTCTTTGCCGGTGCGGCGCGCACGATGTCTGCCGTTGCTGCGGGCGAATATGTGGCCGGTCATACCAGCATGATCCGCAAAGATCCGGTTGGCCCCGTAGCCGCGATTGCGCCATGGAACTATCCGCTGATGATGGCGGCCTGGAAACTGGCAGCGCCATTGGCAGCTGGCTGCCCGGTCACGCTGAAGCCCTCGCAGCTGACGCCGCTTTCCACGCTGAAAGCCGCCGAGCTGATCGCAGGTGTTGCGCCCAAAGGGGTGGTAAACGTGCTGCACGGCCCCGGTCGTGAGATTGGCGAGCAGATGATCAACGATCCACGGACCGAGGCGATCTCGATCACGGGTTCCAACGCGACGGGTTCTGCCGCGATGGCTGCAGCCTCTCGTCAAATCCGCCATGTGCATCTGGAACTGGGCGGGAAAGCCCCGGTCATTGTTTTTGACGATGCTGATATCGATGCGGTTGCCGAAACTGTGCGCTATGGTTCGTTCTTCAACGCCGGTCAGGATTGTGCACAGCCCTGCCGTTTGCTTGTCGCTGATGAGGTTTATGACAAGGTCGTTGCCGCCGTTGTTGATCAGGTCAGCCAGATCAAAGTTGGGGCTCAAAAGGCCGAAGGCACCGAAATGGGGCCGATCATCTCGGCCGCGCAACGCAACGCTGTAGCGGGGTTTGTCGACCGAGCGCGCGATAACTGCGACGTTGTATTGGGAGGCAACATGATCGACGGACCAGGTTTCTTTTATGAACCCACCGTGCTGATCAATGTGGCGCATGATGCCGAGGTATTCTGCAACGAGATCTTCGGTCCTGTCGTGACCATCTCGCGGTTTGGCGACGAAGAAGAGGCGCTCAAGGTGGCAAATGCAGGCCCGTTTGGTTTGGCCTCATCCGTCTGGACCAACAATACCGGTCGCGCGATGCGGATGTCTTCGAAGTTGCGCTATGGCTTTACGTGGGTGAACACGCATGGTGTTGCCACGCCTGAAATGCCTTGGGCCGCGATGAAGAGCTCTGGCACTGGTTGTGATATGTCGGTCTACGCCTTGGACGCTTATACCGCCGTGCGCCATGTGATGGTCGCGCACTGATGCGGTTGGCTGGCAAACTCGCTTTCGTTACAGGCGGCAGGCGGGGCATTGGGCGCGCTATCGTAGAGGCCTTCATGGCCGAGGGTGCGGACGTTATCACCTGTGGTCGGGGACCAAAGCCGGATGGTTTGAGTACTGATTGGATATCTTTGGATGTGTCAGATGCCGCCGCCGTTGGCGAAGCTGCGCAAAAGCTGGGTGTATTGGACGTCATCGTAAACAACGCTGGCGTCCAGGTTGAAAAGACTGTTGTGGACAGCACTGATGCCGATTGGGATTTGGTTATGGGAGCGAATGCAAAGGGCGTTTTCAATGTCTGCCGGGCACTCATTCCGCAAATGCAGGAGGGTGGCTCCATTATCAACATCGGGTCGATCTCGGGCAATGTCGCGGACCCGTCGATGGCACTCTATAATGCGTCAAAGTCTTTTGTGCACGGGCTCACCAGGTCCATCGCGGTGGATCACGGACCGGCAATTCGCTGCAATGCGATCTGTCCGGGCTGGATTGAAACCGGCATGCTAGATGCAGGGTTTGACCTTGCCCAAGACCCTCAGAAAGCGAAGACCGACGCATTGGCACGGCACGCGGTCAAACGCTTTGGCAAACCTGCTGACATAGCAGCAATGGCTTTGTGGTTGGCCTCTGACGATGCATCGTTTGCAACGGGCCAATTGTTTACTGTTGACGGTGGCATGACAGCGGCCTCTCCTCTCAATCCGGGGTTGTTCTGATGTCTCAGATTGAAAGAACCGCCATTCTTGGAGCCGGTGTGATCGGGGCAAGCTGGGCCGCATTGTTCCTCGCCTCGGGCCGGAATGTAACTGTCTTTGATCCTGACGAAAACGCTGAGAACGCCGTGCGATCCTACGTTGAAAACGCATGGCCTGCGCTGGAAGACCTAGGCCTAACTGAGCGAGCGACACCTGACGCCATCACCTTTGTGGCGACCGCTGCCGAGGCCGTCACAGAGGCGCAATTCGTTCAGGAAAACGCGCCTGAGCGGTTGCCCATCAAACATGCAATCTATGCGGAGATTGAGCCCGCGCTGGCTGCTGACGCAATTGTCTCCAGCTCGACATCGGGTCTGACGCTCGAAGCGCTCCAAGAAGGGTGGCGCGATCCCGCGCCGCTTATTCTTGGCCACCCCTTCAACCCGCCGCATCTGATCCCGCTGGTGGAACTGACAGCGAATAAGGCCACCGGATCAGACATTCTGGACCGCACAGAAGCGTTCTACAATGACATCGGGAAAGTCACGATCCGCATCAAGAAAGGCATGCCGGGGCATGTAGCCAACCGGTTGCAGGCCGCAGTTTGGCGAGAGGCCGTTCATATGGCCGTTGAAGGTGTTGCCAGCGTCAAAGACATAGACAAGGCGATGTGGGCCGGACCGGGATTGCGTTGGGCCGCAATGGGGCCAACCACTCTTTTTCACTTGGGCGCGGGCGCAGGCGGTTTGCAGGCTTTTTGTGACCACTTCAAAGACACGTTCAACAGCTGGTGGGACGATCTTGGTGATCCACGCTTAGACGATGATGTGATCAGAAAACTGGTCGATGAAATGACAGCGCATGCACACGGGCAAAGCACCGAGGAACTCTCAGCGCGGCGTGATGAGATGCTCACAGCTATGCAGAAGGCTACGAGACACCTTCGGACCTAATGTCAGGCTTGAACATTGGCCAGGCGCGAAACTCGAACGGCACACGACCTTCAATGCGATCAGCAGTGGGCGTCAGGCCGAACCGGTTGCGGTAAGCGCGGCTGAAATGCACTTGACCGTTGAACCCCGACGCCTCTGCAATCTCGCTGAATTTCAGCTCGGTTTGCGTGACGAGGCCACGCGCTCGATCAAGGCGGATATCTCGGTAGTATTCGACGGGTGACTTTTGGACATACTGCCGGAACAATCGGCCTAGTTGCCGCTGCGAAACGCCTAGCTGTTGAGATATAGCGGGAATTGACAACGTGGTCTCCAAATGCGCTTCCATAAGGTCGATCGCATCCCGGACAACGCCAGATGTGACATACCCAAGCGGCTCCACATCCTTGGGGTTTTGTGACTGACCTTCCCCACGCACATCATGGTGAAACAGATACCGCGCTGAGGCGTTTGCGATGCTTTCGCCAGCGACGGAATGGACAAATCTCAAACCAAGGTCGGTTGCCGCTGATCCTCCACAACATGTGAAGATCTTGCCATCTGTTACAAACATGTTCTCAGATACCGTCGTGTCCGGTGCAATTTCGGCGAAGGCATCGATGTGCTCATAATGGACCGTCGCAGTTTTGCCCTTTAGCAATCCAGCCTGCGCGAGCACAATTGCACCCGTATCCAACCCACCAACTATTGCACCGCCTGCATCCCATTTTTGAAGAGCCGCCTTGAACTGGCGTGTCCCGTGGCGTTCAGGCGTCCAGCTTGTACTTACGAGAACGAGCCAAGGCTTGCCCCTGACCACGTTTGCCAAAGGAGCAGTATCAACCACCAGGCCGCTGCTGGATTCGATGTGACCACCAACCTCCGAAACATAGGTCCAGGAAAACCGCACCAATCCTGACAGGTAATTCGCAGTTCTAAAAGGATCGATGAAAGATGTCGTTGCCGAAACGTTGAAATGCGGGCTCACCAAAACTACGATGCCTAACGTTTGATCAATTGATTTCGCCATGGCTGATTTTGTAAAGTATGGTCCAAAAATATCAAATCGATTTCTTTTCTTTCATTTGTTTGGTGTCTTTTGGAGCTCCAAAACCAACAGCTTGCCGGGGACAGAAAGCAGTCCTGCGGTAGTTTAGAAGCACCACAAGCAGACCTTGGCGCAAATTTGACGAAGGCCCGCTTCGTCCGCAAACTGTAAATTCACCCATCTTTTGATTGCGCACTTGCAGCGAATGTCCGTAATGTCGAGCCGCACTGCAGAATGCTGAACGACCGACTAAAGTCCGGTAAGGGCCGGAAGTGATCAGGGCAGGGCACTTAGTCGCTCAACATTGTTCAGCACAAAACCTTACGCTGTGAAGCTTTCGGTCTGCGAGTTGTGTCCGCTCTCGGAAGTTCCCAATGCGCGTCGCAGTCGACGATCGTATTGCTGCAGTCTGAGACAAGCTTGATAAGTCCAAGTCAGCGAAATCCACCAAAATGCATGAAAATCTTAAGTCGTTGAATTATGGGGAAGACAAGTCTCATTAATTACGTACTCCGACAATTCTCCCTCAAAAGAGGCAATATTTCTATAATACGTCTTATGTTAAATAACAGCGTTTAACTTACCGTCGATGTGCGGAGTATCTGTCGAATAGGTCGGCCCGCACATCAGATAGCGACCGTATTTCTGGTGACGTGCTGCACCGAACGGAAGGTCCCGGCCGTTCGAGAAAATCTGAAACAAATGAATTTTGGTGCTTGTTTAAGCCGTGAACCTCAAGCTAAACCACCTGTACGCAGGGGAGTCCCACCAAGGGGACTGAGAGGCTGACGGGGCAATGCCCGGCGACGCGACCCTTTGAACCTGACCCAGTTGATACTGGCGTAGGAAGCTAGGGCGCGCAGGCCACAATACCGGGCAAGCGCACTCCGAACAGGGGCTGTCTGCCTTCTCGTTTCCCCAAGCCAAAACTCATCTGGTGTCTTTTTAAGTTGAACTGCTTGAGGAGCACCAACATGAACGTCCCTAACCCCAAAATCACCGCCGGTGAACTGCCCGCATCGCGCAAGATCTATGTAAACGGCACAGTGCACCCGGATGTGCGCGTGCCAATGCGTGAAATTTCGGTCCACCCCACGGCGGGGGAGCCACCCTTGCCCGTGTATGACAGTTCAGGGCCGTATACCGATCCGCAGGTGATGACGGACATTCGGCAAGGTCTGGCGCCGCTGCGTCGCAAGTGGATTGAGGCTCGAGCAGATGTCGAAGAATATGATGGACGTGAGATCAAACCGGAAGACAACGGTTTTGTCGAAGGTGATCGGCTAACGCCCGAGTTCCCTGTGCGCCCGCGCCCTCTGCGCGCCAAGGATGGAAAGGCTGTGACGCAACTGGCCTATGCTCGCGCCGGCATCGTCACCCCGGAAATGGAATTCATCGCCATCCGTGAAAACCAACTGCGCGAGGCTGTCGTTGAACAGCGCGACGGCAATGATTGGGGTGCAAACATCCCTGATTATGTGACCCCGGAATTCGTGCGGGACGAGGTCGCCGCTGGTCGCGCCATTATCCCTGCGAATATCAACCACCCTGAAAGCGAACCGATGATCATCGGGCGTAATTTCCTGGTCAAGATCAACGCCAATATGGGTACCTCGGCTGTGACCTCTTCGATGGAAGAAGAGGTCGATAAAATGGTCTGGTCGATCCGTTGGGGTGCTGATACCGTCATGGACCTGTCGACCGGCCGCAACATCCACAACACCCGTGAATGGATCATCCGCAACAGCCCGGTGCCGATTGGCACCGTGCCGTTGTATCAAGCGCTGGAAAAGGTCAACGGCATTGCCGAGGACCTGACATGGGAAGTGTTCCGTGACACGCTGATCGAACAGGCCGAACAAGGCGTCGACTATTTCACCATCCATGCAGGCGTGCGCCTGCATATGGTACCGATGACGGTAAAACGGGTTACCGGTATTGTGTCGCGCGGTGGGTCGATCATGGCCAAGTGGTGCTTGCATCACCACAAGGAAAGCTTCCTCTATGAGCATTTCGACGAAATCTGCGACATCTGCCGGGCCTATGATGTGTCGTTCAGCCTAGGCGATGGTCTGCGCCCCGGCTCTATCGCCGACGCCAATGATGAGGCACAATTTGCCGAGCTTGAGACGCTGGGTGAGCTGACCAAAATCGCGTGGGCCAAGGATTGTCAGGTGATGATCGAAGGCCCCGGACACGTAGCCATGCACAAGATCAAAGAAAACATGGACAAGCAATTGGAGTGTTGCCACGAGGCGCCCTTTTACACGCTTGGCCCCCTGACCACCGATATCGCGCCGGGCTATGACCACATCACCAGCGGTATTGGTGCTGCGATGATTGGCTGGTTTGGTTGTGCGATGCTCTGCTATGTCACGCCGAAGGAACATCTGGGGCTGCCGGACCGGGATGATGTGAAAACTGGGGTTATCACCTATAAGATAGCGGCTCATGCCGCTGATCTGGCAAAGGGTCTGCCGGGCGCACAACGTCGTGACGATGCGCTGTCCCGCGCCAGGTTCGAGTTCCGCTGGGAAGATCAGTTCAACCTGTCGCTGGACCCGGAAACGGCGCGGGAATTCCACGACCAAACCTTGCCCAAACAAGCGCACAAGGTGGCGCATTTCTGTTCCATGTGCGGGCCGAAATTCTGCTCGATGCGGATCAGCCACGACATTCGAACTGAAGCGCAGAAAGAGGGGATGGAGGCCATGGCCGCCAAATTCCGTGAAGGCGGCGACCTTTACATGCCCGTGAAAAACTAAACACCGCGGCGGAGCCGATCCTTTCGGCTCCGCACGCTCTTGCATTGAAGGGAAACTACTCTCAGGGCAATAGATCGGATACTTTGCTGAACCCAGTCAAATCGAAGCCAAATGAAATTGGCTCTCCGACCCTGTTTTTAGCGTCGATCTGCAATTGATTACCTGCCCGCATCGCAGACATCCATTCCTGGGAAACTGGCGAACGGGCAAAACAACCTTGTGCCTCGCATGTCAGGAACTCCAGACGGGCGACCTCGGCATCATCCACCTTTGCAACCAGCCCTTCCGAGAACAAAAGACCGAATGGCAGGGTCAGCACGGTCTCAGTCTCGTCCTTACCTGCAGCCTTTATAAATGCGATGGACGTAAGCCTTTGGTTGTTTTCGGTCAAAACGATGCTTTGGGTCATTTCGCAGATCAACTCGGACCCAACGGCCCGATTGCTGCAATTGACCGACCATGGCGGCGCTGCGCCTTCCTGCGCAGCAAGGGGAGTTGCCAATCCCAATGTGACCCCCAAAGCGCTTATCCAAGTTTTCATCCTGCTGTCCCTCATCGATTAGAATTGTAGTCCAAGGCCAAGACCTACCTGCAGGGCCCTGGTTGAGTCTCCGAACAAATGATCGAGGCTCAGATTGACAAAGCTGCTGTCATCCAGCGCAAACAGCCCCAACCGGGCCGAGACCAAGCCATGCGCGTCGCCGACAAAGCTGGTGTTTGAAAACCCACCGTCAGCGGTGCTCGCTCCGTTGAACCCGGCGGTGACCGATACGGTATCATCCGACGAGACAATGGCACCAACCTGAAAACTTGCGCGGAGCTTCTGCGAGGCACTCAGGGTTTGCTCGGTTCCGATTTCCAGCGAAGGCGTGAACGAATAGATCATCTCGCTATCGTCTTGCAGAACGACCCCCGCCAGGGTTGCATCGCCATTGCTTTCGGTTGCCAGACGTGTGGCATCAACGGCTACCTCAGGGCGCAGATAGGAACTGCCGCCCGCGAACCTGTGGTCATAAGCAAGGCTGAGACGCAGGTTCTGATGGTTCATCTTGTGCTTGATCTCGCTGACACCAACGGTGCTTACGATTTGACCGTTGGGCAACACACCACTGATCCCGCCCGCGCTGAGCGTATCATAGTCTGACCAACCGGCCGACAGCTGGGCTGCAAACTCCCACGCGCCGGTGTATTTGGTCAGCGAGGCACCCAGATTGAACCGATCACCAGTTGCATTGTAATTCGACCCGTTCCGTAGGCTCATCTCGTCATAGCCTACCGCGAACCCGGCGAATAGCTCATCCCCAACCGGCAGACGGACACCAGCCGATAGGTTGGTGTCGTTGATGTCCAACTCTTCGTACATGCCGGTCTGATCGCGGTCATAAAAAGACCGCCCGCCTGAGAACCAGACACAATTGCGCGGGTCATCCCCGAACTGGTAATCGGTAAACCGTTCGCAATTGTGCAGCGTGTCCGCAAATACCCGGGTGCCATAAAGCGCATCCACGGCATCGGCGGCATAGTCGGCAGTCGACAGGCTTTCGATTGCGGCGATGACATCGGCCTCGGACTGCATGTTGCCGATCAAGGCGAACAGTTGGCCTTGGGCAGCCGATCCCTGCCCGTTCAGAACTTGGTTGATGTAATCCCCGATGGCCGCCTGATTGGCGTTCATGCCGGGGGTCGAATAATCCGGCGTGATCACCAGGTCGACCGAACTGCCGTCAGAGGTGGAGCCGTTCAGGCCGATGGAATAATCTAGCACCACAGTGTCCTCGATCAGCGTGCCCGCGTCTGCGGCTGTTCCATCAGGATTGATGATGACAAGCGGCAAGGCCCTTTCCAGCGTATTCAGCAGTGGCACCAGCGTACCGCCCATGGTGGCATTACCGGTGGCATTAACCAGGTCGCTGTTGCCACCCGATGCCCCAGAGGTCAGGAAATACACGTCGAAGGTTGACGTTGCCGTTGCTCCAAAGGCCAGGCTTCCGGTCAGGTTCAATGTCTGGCTGACATTGCCGCTGAAGGTAAAGTCACTGGCCGCAACCGTCGCCGTCAAATCTCCGTCCAGACCCAGATTGGCCCCCAGTACAAAATCACCGTTCACCTGCATGAAGCCGTCAGCACCCAGATTGACGGTATCCAACGCATAGAAGTCCGCGCCGTCTTCGACGGTAAAGCCGTTAGTGCCTGCGCCAAGATCCATGTTGCCAAGGGCCGTACCCGCAAGCGAGATTTGTTCGTTGCCGTCGCCCCCATTCACCAATTGATCGTTGCCGGCGATCAACAGGGTATCTTTAGACAGGGTCAGCACATTGTCGGTGCCGCCGTCCACAACGATTGATGCGACTGACCCCGCCTCACCAGTGCCGCCCATGACGACGCCGTCAAAGCCAAGTGTGATCGCGTCTGCGCCATCGCGCCCCTCGGATTGTGCCAAGACGCCGATGCCGCCCTCGCCCACCGACAGGATGTTACCATCAAGCGTCATGTCGATGGCGCCACCAGAGCCCGCACCACCGGCAGCCCCGCGATAGACCGAGTCCACCATGCCACCGCCGCCGCCAAGCGACTGCGCCACAACACCAATCGCATTTTCGCCCGTCGTGACGATGTTGCCGGATTGCGAGAATCCGATATCGCCGCCATCACCGCCATTTGCAGCAGACAGGTTTACCGTGATCCGGCTGGCCTCCATATCGGTTGAAACGAGACCGCCGCCGCCACCGATACTTTGGATGACGAACCCGTGCGATCCAGTTCCACTGGTAGTCATGTCCCCGATATTTGCAAAGCCGACATCACCACCGTCACCGGTTGAATCGTCTTGCGCGCCCAGCGTTACATCCGCACGCCCAAGACCCGAGATGACAACTTCGCCCCCACCGGCACCGATACTCTGAACGCTTTGGCCAAAGGATCGGTCTCCACTTGTGAACACGTTGCCGTCTAGCAAAAGGTCGATATCGCCGCCATCGTTGTTGAAGCTGGGATCAGAGCCCAGGATCACAGACGCGGCCTTTTCGATCCCGGCTTCGCCATCCGTATTGCTGTTCAGCACAAGCTTACCGCCGCCGCCGCCGATGGATTGCGCCGCTCCGGCGGACGAGAACGCGCCATCGGTGCCAACATCACCAGTCCGGCTTCCGTCCACGTCTCCGCCACCAGCGTCGTCCGTGTCAATCGCACCCAGACGTGCGGTGATGTCGATAGCGTCACCGTCTTGAACATCCACCGTGGTCGCGGATGTACCGCCGCCGCCACCGACACTCTGCAGCATCAGGCCGGTCGAGCGATCGCTTGTGGTGGCAATGTTGCCGTTATGGGCCTGCGTGATCTGGTTGCCCGCCATACCCGACACGTCGTCGCCACCAAGGGCGATATCGCTGCTGACGACCGAGCCGGTCGCGCCAGCGGTCGTGGTGGTGAAATCGACAGAGGCATCAGTATTGCCGCCGCCGCCATTCACCGATTGGACAAAGACCGCTTCGCTGCCCACGCCATTGACCAGAATATCTCCGGTCGAATTGACAGTTACAGTGCCCACCGAACCGGTGGATCCCTCCCGAGCCCCCAGCGCCTGCGAGATTGTGTAATCCAGCACCGAGACCAGCGGGGACGACACCGAATAACCCGCGTTGCCGCCGCCGCCGCCAACGGATTGGGCATAGATGCCAAACCCGTTTTCGGCATTCACAACAATTGTGCCAGTGTGGTTGACCGTGACGTCTCCTCCATCAGAACCCGATCCGCCTGATCCGCCAATGGCGATCTTCGAATAGGATTTGCCCGTCATTGTGTTCTTAAGGTCGTTCACGTCCATCGCAACGGCCAGACCGCCATTGCCGCCGCCGCCACCGACAGATTGTGCAAAGATGCCGTAGGCGCCTGTGCCATCCACTTGAACGTCTCCGGTGTTGGTGACGACCACGTTGCCGGCAACATTGCCGCTGCCGCCCGATCCGCCGATATTCAGCTGCGCGGTCGGAGAGCTGCTGTCCCCGGTCTTTAGCCGCAATGTCCCCGTGATTGAGCTGCCGCCATTGCCACCGCCGCCGCCGACGGATTGGGCAAAGATACCATGCGCACCGGCACCCGTTGTCACGATCGTACCGGCATTGGTCACCGCGACATTGCCGCCCGTGCCACCCGTACCGCCTGATCCGCCCAGACCAAATTGCAGCGCCCGCCGCGTAGTGGCCTCGGCCCCGCCATAGCGCCCGTCAACCGAGATGGTCGAGCCGCCATTACCGCCGCCGCCACCGATGGACTGGGCAAAGATCCCGTGACTTTCCGTACCATCGGTCAGGATCGTGGCATCGGTTTCGTTTACTACGGTTACCGTGCTGCCCGCGCCGCCAGTGCCACCAGTTCCGCCGATCAGAATGGCGTTTGTCGTTGATCCTTCCGAGGATCGGCCCAAGATGATGTTGCGCACCTGTTGCGCGTCGCCTCCGCCACCGCCAACGGATTGCGCATAAATACCGATAGACTTGTCACCTGTTGTTGCGATGACATCGCGGTTAGTGACCGACACTGCCGCAGACATCGCACCGGTGCCGCCATTGCCGCCAATCGAAATTGTCGCTGTGTTGCCGATCTCTTTGCGCAGGTTGATGATGCGGTTTTCCACCAGGCCACCCATGCCGCCTCCGCCGCCGACGGATTGCGCATAGATGCCGTGCGCCATCGTGCCCGCCGTGGTGATCATGCCGTCATTCACAACGGTCACAATGTCCGACGTCATGCCGTCCCCGCCAGTGCCTCCGATGTTGATCGAGGCTGCCGTCCCCACGGTTGATGGGTTAACGAAGGATTTGATCGTATCAAGGTTTCCCTGACCTGCCTGCACCATGCCGCCGGTGCCACCTGCACCGCCGACCGATTGCGCCAGCAACCCGATTGAGCGTTCCCCCAACGTTGCGATCCGTGCGGTACTGGTGACATCGACCGTGCCACCTACGCCGCCAGAGCCACCGGTGCCACCGATGGACAGTGATGCCGAAATGCCGCCGCCGGCCGAGTTGCTGGCCTTGCCGCCATTACCGCCACCGCCGCCCACGGATTGCGCGAAAACCGCATGGGCATCGTCGCCCTGGGTGACCACGATACCCGCGACCACAGAGGTCACGTTACCTGCCGCACCACCAGTGCCGCCCGCCAAACCGACCGACACGCTGGCCTTGTTACCCTTGCTGTCGCCGGTCTTTGGCGTGCCAATGCTGACCGAGGTTGACGAAGAATTGCCGCCGCCGTTGCCAATAGATTGGGCAAAGAACCCGTAAGATCGGTCGCCCGAAGTGCTGATGATACCGTCCGAGCTGGCATAAACATCACCGCCACTGCCGCCGGTACCGCCGGTCCGGCCGATCTGAATGTTGACGTTGCCGCCATCCACCGAGGTCGAGGCCGAGTTATAGCCCGCGTTGCCGCCACCGCCACCAACGGATTGAGCGAACAGCCCATGGGAATCCGCACCGAGCGTTGTGATGTCGCCGGTATTGCGCACGTCGACTGTCCCCCCGGTGCCGCCCTGACCTGTCCCGCCGCCAACGGCCAGGCCAAAACCCTTGTTGGTTTGGTCCGAGGCAAGTTCATAGGCAAAGGCCAGGTTCAGGGCTGCGTTACCGCCGCCGCCGCCAATCGATTGGCCGAATACCCCATGGCTACTGTCTTGTTTCGTGAGAATATCGCCGTAATGGTCAATATCGACCGTCCCACCATCCCCAGCGGTTCCGGCATCACCGCCAATGGCAACCACAGCTGACATGCCGGTTTTGTTGCCAGAAGAATCCGCTGGATTAACTTTGCCTTCAAGCTCATCCAGCACGTTGTTGTAATTGGCAATTACCGAGTCATCCACACCCGTGTTGGTTGGTGTCTTGCGGTCGGTTGAATCGCCCGTGCCGCCGTTGCTCTGACTGCCGTTGGTCTTGCTGATACCCACAACCGCGTTTACCCCGGCGTCACCGCCACCGCCGCCAATGCTGGACGCCTCGATCCCGTGCGCGCCGACACCGTCTGTCGTGATGGTGCCTGCTGCCGCTAGGGCGGTTCCACTCATGACGGTCACGTCCCCAGCGTCACCACCGCCGCCACCAAAGCCGCCGATGCCCATGGCAATGGGTGAACTGTCCTTGGTGCCGACAAAGGTCGCGTTGATCCCGCCAGTACCGCCACCGCCGCCGATGCTTTGGGCAAAGATGCCACGCGCGTGATAGCCATTGGTCGATATATTGCCGGTTTGCGTAACAACGACGTTGCCCGCATCTGCGCCGGTGCCGCCATGACCGCCCAGACCACCAACGATGCTCAGGTCGGTTTTGCCGTCGGAATTGTTGGAATCGCCATAGTTCAGCTGCCCGGTCACATTCAGCGCGCCGTTACCGCCGCCGCCCGCGATGGACTGGGCCAGAACGCCGTGCTTCCAATTGCCCGCAACGGCAACCGATCCGGCATGATCCACGGTCACATCGCCCGAGACATTGCCATTGCCGCCGAAACCACCGACACCAAATGTGACCGAGGGGATCTTGCCATCCTTGCTCAGCGCAATCCCGCCCGACACGTTCAGGCCACCATTGCCACCGCCGCCGCCGATGGATTGCGCCATCAAACCGGCCGAGCCATCGGTATCCGGCTTTTCTTCGTTGAAGACCCCCATGTCGATGAACAGACGCTCCAACCCATAGGTCGAGGCCAGCTCTTCGGTCTGATCCACGATGGTATCGCCCAGGAAATCGCGCAACTTGTCTTCAAAAGTTGTGGTGTCAGGGATCGAAATATCGTCCGGGTCCGTCGTGACCGTGATATCCGCCTGCGACGTGACTGTGACATCGCCCGCCTGGCCACCGTTTCCTGCGAACCCCCCAACACCCACGATCAGCGAGCTGTCGGACACGATCCCGCCCGACACGTTCAAACCGCCATTGCCACCGCCACCGCCAACGGATTGCGCCAGCAGACCGGATTGGCCGGTGCCATGCGCCATGATCGTGCTGCCGGAGCCAATGTTTACGTCTACGTTCCCGGCATTGCCGCCACCCCCGCCAAAGCCGCCGACCCCGACAACGACTGCATAGGATTTGCTGCTATCCGTTTGCCCCGCCCCTGGTTTGCCGCTGATCGCGATTCCGCCAGAGACATTGGTGCCGCCATGACCACCGCCGCCGCCCAGCGATTGCGCGATAATTCCGCTGGCGCCTTTGCTTTCATCGACGGCGAAAGTTCCGTCGGATTGCAGCACCATCGGCACCGCCTGCACGTTGCCGGTGTAATCCAGGTCGACATCACTTGCGTCGCCGCCTGATCCACCAAATCCACCCACGCCCGCTGCAACGGAAAAGATCGTGTCAGACCCCGACGGTTTGGTCAGCGCCAATGAGCCCGAGATATTCACACCGCCGGTACCGCCACCGCCGCCAAGACTTTGGGCGAAGATACCATGCGCCCCGTCGCCTGCGGTCACTACATCGCTTTGAACGTCCAGCGTTACCGTACCGGCATCACCGCCACCGCCACCAAAGCCACCAAGGCCCAATGCGACCGCTGCACCGGATTTGCCCGTCAGGTTCACCGCGCCCGAAACATTCAGACCGCCATTACCGCCGCCTCCGCCGACGGATTGCGCCATCACACCGATGCTGTCGACGCCCGTCGTGACCACCGAAGTTGTGCCACTACTGTCCGTACTGGAACGCAGGGTGCTGATAACGTCGCCAGCATTGCCAGCCCCGCCGCCAAAGCCGCCCACGCCCAGGCTGACCGAACCGCCGTTTTGCTGGGTGATACCCAGCGTGGCCGAGATGTTCGTGCCGCCATTGCCACCACCGCCGCCAAGGCTTTGTGTCAGAATGGCCGTGCTGCGATCGCCAGCAGTCAGAACCCCGCCTGTAACGGTCGATTGAACCAGCGCACCGGCATCCGCGCCGCCACCGCCGAACCCGCCGACGCCAATGCCTACGGCCGCATTGGTCGAGCGGGACAAGGACAAGGCCGCCGAGATGTTGGTGCCGCCGTTACCACCGCCCCCGCCAAGGCTTTGTGTCAGAATACCGACTGAGTCATCGCCAGCCGTGGTGACATTGCCGGTGACTTGCTGAGTGACGTTGTCCGCTGTGCCGCCGTCTCCGCCGAATCCGCCAACGCCGATCCCAAGACCGCCCGAGAAATTGCTGGCCAGAGAAATCGCGCCGGAAATATTCGTGGCCCCATTACCACCGCCACCGCCCAGGCTTTGCGCCATGACGCCAGCCGAGCGCGCGCCCGAGGTGCTGACATTGCCCACAAAGGTGTTGTCGACCACGCCGCTGGTGCCTCCGCTGCCGCCGAAACCACCAACACCGATCCCCGCCGCGCCGGAACCTGTCCGCGCAATGCTAAGCGCGCCCGAGATGTTGACACCGCCATTGCCACCGCCGCCACCGACGGATTGCACCAGAACACCAGTTGCGTTTTCTCCGCCCGTGGTGACATCACCGGTGACCGAGCCGGTGGCTGAACTTGCATTGCCACCATCCCCGCCGGACCCGCCAATGCCAACGCCAACAGCACCACCGCCAGTACCCGAAAGGTTCACGGCGGCCGAGACATTCAGTCCTCCGTTACCGCCGCCGCCTGCTGCGGATTGCACCAGAACGCCGCCCGAATTGTCACCAGCCGTGGTGACGTTTCCAACAACTGTCCCGCTCGCCGTGTTGGCGTTGCCACCATCGCCACCGCTGCCGCCAAGTCCGACCGAGGCACCACCGCTGCCGGTTCCGGCAACCGTGACTGTGGCGGAGACATTCATACCGCCATTGCCACCGCCGCCGCCAAGGCTTTGGACGATGACACCGCCGGACTCGCTCCCTTGGGTCGATACATCGCCGGTTAGCGAGGCTTCGGCGGTGCCGCCGTCACCGCCCGTACCGGACGCGCCGCCGAGACCCATCGAGGCACCGCCCGATCCCGTGCCTGCCGCAGCAACCGCGACCGAGACGTTCAGGCCCCCATTACCGCCGCCGCCGCCGACGGACTGCGCTAGCAATCCTGTCGAAGTGTCACCCAACGTTACCAGATTGCCCGTGACATTTGCCGTGACAGCCGAGGCATCGCCGCCACCCGTCCCGCGGCCACCCAGACCTACAGCCGCCGCGCCGGAGCCTGTACCTGCACCGCCCACGGATGCTGAAACATTGAACCCGCCATTGCCGCCGCCGCCGCCAATGGATTGCGCAACAACTGCGCTGGACTGCGCGCCTTCGGTCTGTACATCGTTAGCGACGGTCAGACCCACGATGCCGCCCGTGCCACCGCTGCCACCCGATCCGCCCAGACCAACGCTGATCGCTCCTGACCCGGTGCCTGCGCCCGCCAAAGCTGGCGATACATTAAAACCACCATTGCCGCCGCCGCCGCCGACAGATTGTGCCAAAATGCCAACCGAGGCCTCGCCCTTGGTGACCACATTTGCCGTTGTGCTGGCGGTAACCTGGCTACCGTCACCCCCACCCGCACCAGAACCGCCCAGCCCAACCGAGACTGAGCCCGCGCCCGTGCCTGCACCCGAAACAGTGGGGGACACATTGAACCCACCATTGCCGCCGCCACCGCCGATGGACTGCGCGACGAATCCGCTTGAGGCAAACCCGTCTGTCAGAATGGTTCCGTTCGAGGTCAAGGTGACGCCGCCGCCCCGCCCGCCGGTATCACCCGACCCGCCAAGCCCGACGCTGACCGCGCCGCTGGCCGTGCCCGCGCCCGACAGGACCGGAGCAACATTGAACCCGCCATTGCCGCCGCCACCGCCAATCGATTGCGCCACAACGCCCGAGGACTGGTCACCGCGTGTTTCCACTGCATTGTTGGATGTGGCGATGACGGTGTTGCCATCTCCGCCACCTGCGCCGTCGCCGCCCAGGCCAACGGATACTCCGCCCCCCGCTGTGCCCGATCCCTGAACCGCCGCACTGACGTTAAAGCCGCCGTTGCCGCCGCCGCCGCCAATCGATTGCGCCAGAAAGGCTGTGGCTGAATCGCCCTGCGTCAGGATCGTTCCGTTTGAGGTCAACGTGACTGCTCCACCATCACCGCCACCATCGCCCGTGCCACCCAGCCCAACGCTAACCGCGCCAGAGCCGACACCCGCGCCCGCGCCAGTACCAGAGATATTGAAGCCCCCATTGCCGCCACCGCCGCCAATGGATTGTGCAACAACGCCAGACGACCGGTCTCCGGCGGTCACAATGGAATTCGTCGTGGTCAGGTTGACCGTTCCACCCACTGCGCCACTGCCGCCATCGCCGCCCAGGCCGACGCTGACAGCGCCGCTGCCAACCCCTGCACCTGCGAGCGAGGCGCTGACGTTGAACCCGCCGTTGCCTCCGCCACCGCCAACGGATTGCGCCAGAACCGCAGTCGAATCCGCGCCGCCTGTGCTGACTGTGCCGGAGACTGTGCCAGTGACCGATTTTCCAATCCCGCCGCCCGAGCCACCGCCGCCAAGGCCAACTGTGACAGCACCGCCACCGGCGCCAGCCCCCGCGATCCCGGCCGTGACGTTGAACCCGCCATTGCCGCCGCCGCCGCCAATGGATTGGAACACAACACCACTTGAATTGTCGGACAGAGTTGTGACGTTCCCAGCAACCTGAACCTCGACCACGCCGCCGTCGCCGCCGGTCGCACCGTTTCCGCCCAGCCCGACGCCAATTGACCCGGCACCAGCACCCGCAGCGGCGACTCCTGCGGTGACGTTAAAGCCACCATTGCCACCGCCACCACCAATGGATTGAACCACTACACCTGTGGACCGCAAGCCTTCGGTTCGAACGTCCCCATTGACGCGAACGCCCGTGACAGTTCCTCCACCGCCACCACTGCCGCCGTCACCGCCAAGGCCCACACCGATGGTTCCGGCACCGGCACCCCCGGCAGCCAGACCCGCCGCGACGCTGAAACCACCATTGCCGCCGCCGCCACCGATGGATTGCACGACTACTGCACCGGAATCGTCTCCGCGTGTGGTGACATTGGCGTCGACAGTGGCCGTTACGTTCCCCCCTGCCCCGCCACCGCCGGATTTACCACCAAGACCAACGCTGACCGACCCCGCCGCAGCGCCGCCGATATCGGCGCTCGCACCGATGGCATAGCCGCCATTGCCGCCACCGCCACCGACGGATTGCGCCACAACGCCGCTGGAAAACGCGCCGCTGGTCTCAATCGACGTGCCGCCTGCAACCAGAGTCACATCACCTCCGGTTCCGGCACCGCCACCATCACCGCCGACGCCGACATTGATGCCAATCGCAGCAACACCACTGGCACTGACCCCGGCGGCGATGCTGCCGCCGCCATTGCCACCGCCGCCGCCGACGGATTGCGCGATGATCGCGCTGGAGTTCGTGCCCGTCGTGGTAACGTCCGCATTGGTATAGACTTGAACGGTCCCACCATTGCCAGCGCTGCCCGCCTGCCCGCCGATCCCGACGGAAACATTGCCGGAAAACAGTGCCGAAGCACCGCCGGTTGCTGCAACCGCCAGACCGCCATTGCCGCCACCGCCACCAACGGATTGGAAAAGCATCCCGGTCGAACGATTTCCTGTGGTGACAACTGTGCCCTCGAACCCTGCGACCGTCGCAACCCCGCTGCCATTGAACTGGCCGACCGTTACGTCTCCGCCTTTGCCACCCGTGCCGCCATCACCGCCGACACCAACTGCCAAAGATCCAGAAACCGGGCCGCCGGACACCGCAACCGAGACAGCATAGCCACCGTTGCCGCCGCCACCGCCAACCGATTGCAGCATGACACCGACGGAATCCTCTCCTCCGGTTTGCACCGAAGCTGAGCCGCTGCCGCTTAGCGTGACGTCGCCACCGTCACCACCATTACCTGCCGATCCGCCGACCGAAACTGATGCCGCACCAAAGGCCCCGACGGCCACCGAAACAGCACCGCCGCCATTACCGCCACCGCCACCTACGGATTGGGCAAACACACCTGCCGAGCGGTCGCCAGAGGTTTGGATCGCCGAAGGCTGGCTACCGTCGATGTTGGACAGGGTCACATCAACGTCTCCGCCGGTGCCACCTGCCCCGCCATCACCACCGATGGCCACGCCGACAAATGCACCAACAGACCCGGACGAGCCACCGTTGCCGCCACCGCCGCCGATGGATTGGGCCAGAACGCCCATCGCGTCGTCTCCGGTCGTGGTAATGATGCCGTCGTTCACGATCGTCACGGTCGAACCGCTGCCACCGCCATTACCATTGCCGCCGACCGAAACCATGCCGCCAGACGATCCGCCGTCCCCGCCGCCACCGCCGATGGATTGCGCGATGATGCCGCGCGCGCCGTCGCCGCCCGTTACGATGCTCCCGTAATTGCTGACGCTGACTGCTGCGCCCGTGCCACCCCGCGACCCGGTGCCACCAATGGCTACCAAACCATAGGAATTCGCGCCCGTGCCACCGCTGCCACCGATGGACTGAGCCATAACCCCGTCAGAGCCTTCGCCTGACGTCAGAATGCTGCCGCTGCCCTGGACTGTGACGGTCACAGTGTCTCCGCTACCGCCGTTTGATCCGACCCCGCCCAGAGACAATGCAACCAGCCCCCCTGCAGTGCCCCCCGAACCGCCACCGCCGCCAATGGATTGGGCGACGATTCCGCGCGCGAAATCCCCTTGCGTCTCAATCGCCCCGCCATGCGAGACCGAAACCGCGCCGCCATTGCCGCCATTATCTGCGCCACCGATCAATGAAACCAGCAAGTTGCCACTGGTACCGGCCGAGCCACCGGACCCGCCGATGGACTGGGCATAAATCCCGTTGGCGTAATCTCCTGTCGTCAAAATGCTGCCGCTTGATGTTGTGTTGACTGTGACCGTACCACCACTGCCACCATAGCCGCCGTCACCTGATGCGCCGACCAACCCCCATTGCGAGCCACCATTGCCACCATTGTTCGATACACTCAGAGCATAGATGCCATCGGCCGAGTCTCCGGTCGTTGAAATCGACCCGCTCTGGTTGACTGTGACATTGCCCCCATCGGCTGAATGCCCACCGGTACCACCGCCCGGTGCCGCGAAACCGCTGCCGCCATTACCCGCTTCACCGCTACGGCTAAATGCAAATATGCCGTCGTTATCGGAGCCTGATGTTTGGATTGTGCTGCTGGAGTTTTGCGTTGCGGTGACTGTGCCACCTTTGCCACCATCACCGCCGTCGCGCCCATCCCAGAAACTCAGATACGAGTCGCCCCCGTTGCCGCCGTCGCCCCCGACGCTGCCGATCTCCCAGCCGACGTTGCTGGTGGCGTTGACATCGCTGGACAGAGATTTTGTCTGCGTTGGGCCATCATCACCATCACCGCCCGATCTTGGCGGAACGACCAAGGCGCCGTCCCGTCCGTTGCTGCCATTCTGTCCGTATACAACTTGATTTACTCCGTTGGGCCCAGAGACATTCACTGGCGGTGTGACGGTACCCGGAGTGTCCGAGCTGTTGAAGTTGCTGTTGTACTGGGACAGCGTCAATTGCGTCGACAGGCTGGATGTACCGGTCGCCCCGGAATTGCTGATCTGCGCCGTTGTTCCGCTAATGGAGACAATATCAAATGCAAGCGGTGGATTGTCCGAATTATAGATTGTGTCGCCCGCACTTTTAACGAGAAAAACATATCCGTCAGCCGTTTCCACAAAAGCGGTTGTACCCGCTGTTGGCGTCGAGGCCGGATCCACAATTAGCGCGCTTACGGTCGTATCCAGACCAGTCACAGGGTTGGTGACTGTGTCGCCAACTTTGGAAGCGGCTGTTGGCGCAGCAAGCAATGGGTTTGAAATCAAAACAAAAAATGAAATCGCGAGCAGCAGATTTGATTTCATTGTCACCCTCGAACCTCGCAACCGACATAGTCAGAACACATGGCAATCGGGTAAAGTCCCGAAAAACAGTTACCTGCAATTCGGCATTTCCCCATCACCATTTCGGGCAGAATACGCGCAAGCTAAAGGAGATTAATTTCCTAAAATTCACCTATTAACAGTTTCGTGAACCGTATTGCCTAAATGCAACATTTTTAATGCGCCAATAGGCTGTCACACGGTTTGAACAGGTAAACCACCTAAGGTGAGACAGCAGCCCTATTAAAACGTGAAATGTGCCAAGGCGACATGACGGGCGCCTTCCGGACGAAGAGTGGATTCGTATAGGGTAAAGCCGGTCACAAGCATCTCTGGCAACGTATTCACCGTCCAATCGTGGGGAATGTGAGCCGCCTGATGACGTTCGTGTTTAAGCCGCGCGATCGTTACATGTGGGCGAAAACGTCGGCGGGGCAACACAATTCCGGCACGCCGTGTTGCGATCTGTATCTTGCGATGCAGCGCAACAAGTGGCGCGCTGTCCTTAACCCCAATTGCCAATGCACGCCCGAAACACTCGATGCCAAAAAACGTGATGTGAAAAGGTGCAGAGGAAAGCGCCAAAAGCTCGTCATGCAAAGCCTCCAATACCTGTTCGGGCTGATCATCCAGAAATGCCAGCGTCAGATGCAGGTTCTCAGGTGGCACCGGCCTGCTCGCGGGTAACGCGCGTTGTAGCGGCGCAAGAGCCACCTTCGCCTCATGGTTGAGTGATATGGCGACGAAGGAACGCAATTGACCCTCTTGCTGTGTCTATTGTTGAACGCACGTAAAGTTAACCGTTCATGCCCGCGATGTCAGGTCTTTGCGCGATCTGCATGAAAGCCCGAAATTGATGAATGACTGGCCCGAGCCGACTTATTCTCGGGCGATCCGGGATAAATAGAACTGGGTAATGGCTTGTGTTCTGTTTTTCACCCCAAGTTTTTCATAGATATTCGACAGGTGAAACTTGATGGTGTTGGTCGAAATCTGCAGCTCTTTTGGCAAATCCTACTGCGACATTCCTTGTGCCAACGCTTCAAGGATGACGCGCTCTTTACGAGACAGGCTTTGAATCGGGTCCTGCTGCATTTTTCGTACGTCGATAAACGGAAATACCATCTTACCTGCCGCCAAATTGGCACAGGTTTCCAGCAGGCCTTCGACCTCGCCGGACCGGGCGGCAAACCCTGCGGCCCTGGCCTGCATCGTCAGACGCGGTCTATCACCCGTCGCATCGCTATAGACCACAAGCCGCGGGGCGTTGGCCTGTTCGCGCAGCACTTCGATCAGTTTGGCTGCCCCCAGCACAGGCAGATTCCAGTCGATCAGGCCGAACTAAACGGGAATCCGCATAACAGTCCCAAGAAACCCTTCTGCCGTGGCAGATGTCGCCACCAGCGAGAATCGGGGGTCGCGTTCGGAAACTTCGGACATGGCGGGCAGGACCAGCGGATTGCTATCCGCCAGCATGACATCAATCGGCACTCCTGAGGCATCAACCATCTATTACTACCTTATTTTTGCTAAATACCACCCGGTTGGGTAGGTAGAAATTTGGTATACTGCGGTATTTTTACCATTATGGGTGGGTTTTGCCCATACCTTTAGCCATCCTAAAGCAGTAGTAAGTTACGTTGTGTCGTAAGACAAGGCCGCGTTTTCTATTCGGCAATGAAACACGACGGGCCGCAGCGCCCGGTCAACAGCCGAGAGTGTCAGACGATGACTTTTCAGATTTATCCCACGCTTGAGATCCCCGAGACACTGGCTGCTGGTCCGGGGCCGGGCAATACCGATGCTCGTGTTTTGCAGG
>NZ_JBQFVF010000006.1:0-261473 GCF_056539625.1 Ruegeria sp. BA12 | reverse complement strand
TAACAAATCCCTCAAGATGCCCCCAGTCTCTCCTGAGCGTCTCCGCCGTCTCCAGCGTCCCAACACCGCCTCAGCAGCGCCGGTGAAGGGGGTTCTAAGGTTTACCCAAACAACCCGCAAGTGGAAAATTGCATCTTGCGCGATTTTTTTGCGAATTGATTTTTTTCACTTATATTTCAAATGATTAAGATGAACCCAACTAAGCCACATACACCGCTCACGAAGTAGGCACACGCAGTTGCCCCACCATAAGCAATCGGTCAACCACCCGCATACCCTATATATAGTGAGTTCCTAACCGACATCCACAAGACCCAACCGAGTCGCATCATCTGATCCGGGCCGATTTTGAGCCCGTTT
This sequence comes from Ruegeria sp. BA12, assembly GCF_056539625.1. Taxonomy (NCBI): domain Bacteria; kingdom Pseudomonadati; phylum Pseudomonadota; class Alphaproteobacteria; order Rhodobacterales; family Roseobacteraceae; genus Ruegeria; species Ruegeria sp. BA12. The sequence continues at coordinate 261,113 of NZ_JBQFVF010000006.1, read as the reverse complement.
CCCCGACTCGCCTCCAAACAGGGCACTGAAAAAGGCACAACGCGCGCGCCGGGTCTTGCGCATTACCCTCGGATACTGTCACCTCGCCGGAAAGAGACAGCCAAACGCACAGTAATATGACAGCTACACACGCGCACCCCTTTCCTTGCATACGGACGGTTGGTCAGGACGGTCTATTGGTCTCGTTTGCTGACACGATGGCTGAATCCTCGAACCGGGCGGCGCTTGCATTTCGCAATGCGGTCGACCTTCTTGGATGGGAAGGTGTGATTGAGACATCGGCGTCTCTGGCCTCGGCCTATGTTCGGTTCGATCCCCTTGCCCTGCCGCACACGGAAATCCACGGGCGGATCGAAGAGATGCTGCATCAACAAGACTGGTATCGGGCACCGCTTCCTGCAGGTCGCCGCTTGTGGCAGGTACCCACTGTGTACGGAGGTGAATTAGCGCCGCAATTGGACGAAACCGCAGCGGCAGCTGGGCTGACACCAACCGAAGCCATACGACGCCTGAGTGAAACCCGTGTTCGCGTACTGACCATCGGCTTTGCGCCCGGCCTGCCATATCTTGGACCGCTAGGGCCTGAGTTCAACATTCCACGCCTCAAGAAGCTCACTCCTATGGTGCCGGAAGGAGCGCTGATCCTGGCGATATCGCAACTTGTGCTGTTTTCCAGACCCAACCCGACAGGATGGCGACATGTCGGCCAAACCGCTTTTCGCTGCTTCCGTCCCGAAGCCGAACAGAGCTTTGTCCTGCGCCCCGGCGACGAGATGCAATTTCTGCCGGTCTCACGCGCAGAACTGGAACAGATACGCGAAACCAATGATGGTCTAGGCGGGGCGACCCGAGAGGAGATCCCGGCATGAGCCTGCTGGTACATCAGATTGGCCCGGCCTGCACCATTCAGGATCAGGGGCGTTCGGGATATCTGGATCAGGGACTTTCACGGTCAGGGGCGGCAGATCAACTGGCGTTGCATGAGGGTGCCGCGCTGCTGGGTCAAAGCCCGGACTGCGCAGCCCTGGAAATGGCGGGAATGGGCGGCACGTTCGAGGCCACGCAACCGGTCAGCATCGCCCTGACCGGCGCGCCAATGCAGGCCAGTATCGATGGCTTCCCGATTGTCTGGAATGCCTCTTTCTCTATGGAGGCGGGTCAGAAGCTGACGATCGGCGCCGCCAATCAGGGCAACTATGGCTATTTGCATGTTGGTGGCGGATTTGAAGTACCGCTGTTTCTGGGTTCACGTTCCGCCCACCTGACAGCGAATGTCGGGCGTGCCGTGCAGGCCGGCGACCGACTGCCCGTCGGTCCCTATTCAGGCAACACCGGTATGAAACTGCGCCCCGATGACCGATTTTCCGGGGGCACCCTGCGCGTGTTGGCAAGCTTCCAGACCCCCCTGTTCGATCCAGAAACGCTGGACCGTTTTACCAAAACCGCGTTTCGGCGCGGTGCGCGGGCCAACCGAATGGGCATGCAATTGGAAAACGATGGCGAAGGCTTTGCCGCAAAGGGTCAATTGAACATTCTGTCAGATGTGATCACCCCGGGCGACATCCAGATGACCGGCACCGGAAACCCCTTTATCCTGCTGCCCGAGTGCCAAACGACCGGTGGTTACCCTCGTATCGCCACTGTCCTGCCCTGCGATCTGCCCCGGGCGGTGCAAACCCCGGCCGGCGGGCAGATAAAGTTTACATTTGTGTCCATGGACGAGGCCGTCGCCCTGCACGCCACTTACCTGTCCGATCTGTCGCGATTGCGCGCGCGGGTCGAGCCCTTGGTCCGCGATCCGCACGACATCCCCGACCTGTTATCCTATCAATTGGTCAGCGGAATGATCTCTGGCACCGAATAAGGAGTTTGCCGATGCCCAGCGTCGATTTGAATGCCGATATGGGGGAAAGCTTTGGCCCTTGGAATATGGGCGATGATGAAAGCCTGCTGAAGATCATCACCTCGGCCAATATCGCGTGTGGTTTTCATGCGGGCGATCCCGATGTCATGGCGAAAACGATGACGTCGGCTGCCCAGAACGATGTCGGCATCGGCGCGCATCCCGGCTTTCCCGATCTGCAGGGATTTGGCCGCCGCAATATGAAGGTGCCACACGAAACCCTGCGCAACCTGGTCCGTTATCAACTTGGCGCGGCGATGGGCATGGCCAAGGCGGTTGGTACGAAGGTCCGGCATCTGAAGCTGCACGGTGCTTTGGCCAATATGTGTTCGGTCGATATCGACATGGCACGAGCTTGTTATCAGGGCGCGCTGGACGTGGACCCGGACATTATTGTCATGGTGCTGGCTGTTACCAAACAGGAAGAGGCCGTGCGCGAATTGGGTTGCAAATGGGTGGGAGAAATTTTTGCCGACCGCACCTATAACGATGACGGTACGCTTGTTGATCGCAGCCTGCCCGGCGCGGTCATCCACGACCCCGAACTAGCAGGACCACGCATGCTGAACATGGTCCGCAAAGGTGCAATCATCACCGAAACCGGCAAGCGGTTGGAAACCTCAATCGACACGATCTGCCTGCATGGGGATGGGCCGACCGCGGTACAGATCGCCCGGTCTGTTCGCGAGAACCTTATCGCAGGCGGCGTCGAGGTGACAAAATTCACCCGATAGACATCCGGGTGTAAGGTTTGCACCCCACCTTCTTACTGTTGCCCAGTTGGATTTCTGACCCTAGCATGCCTGCAAGTGCATGTTCTGATTATTGGAAATCCAGGCAACGCCGGACCCAGAACTCTCTGGGCCCACGCAAGGAGGGAAATTTATGTCTTTCGATTTGATGTCTTATGAACCGCGCGGGGACAAGAAGAACTCTGACTTCTTCGGCGAGTATCTACCCAAAATTTATGAGCGGCGCAGCAGCTCTGGTGTTGCCGATCAGGTCGGGCCGATGCGGGCGATTGTCCAGCAAGTGGAAACCACGGCGCTGTTCGATACGCTGATCGAATTGTATGTGATGACCCCTTATCGCCACACGGCCACATATTTGGGGCAAACGCATAAGTTTTCGGTCCTGCATTCGCATGCCGACTACCCGGCGTTGATCGTGATGGCGCCGCTCAGCCCCAGCTTTGAGGATTTCATTCCCCGCATCAACCGTATGTATCCGCTGGCGCGCGGCACTCCGCAAACACGTTACGTCGGAGAGATTTACGGCGTGACAGACTTGAATACCCTTAGCAAGACGCTTGAGGATCAGAATATCCGCTTTGAGTATGAAGGCGATACCGAAAACCCGTTCTACACGCTGGATGGGTTCCGGTTCACCACCCCGTCGGATTTTACTTGCAACCGGGTCGGTTATTCCACGCTGGATTTCAATGACCCCGACAGCCTGGGTCTGGGTGACCGCGTGTTGCTAAGTGATGCCGAGCAGGCGCAGCTGGATCAAGCTGCGGCTTTTGGCTCTGACAGCAAAATCTCACCCTTGATGCTGGGGGTCGACCACCTTGCCACCCGCATTCTGGCCGGTGAGCGTGAAGACGCGATCCTCGAGTTTCTCACCATGGTGCCCTATTACTTCTGGGGTGCGTACAACATCTTTGACATGAACTCGTCGACCAACGTGAACCGAAACCCGAATGTGGATGATGACAAGAAATCGCCTGCCAAGGTCTTCACAGCCAACAACACCCCGTCCTTCATCAATTCATTCGAGCAACTGCCGATGCCGACCGAGGATTTCGTCCGAAATTTTGGCCGTCGCCTGCATCACATGGCCATCGAAATTCAGGACGGTGATCACAACGCCGGTGAGAAAAACGTCGATTTCGTGGTTAATACGCTCAAGGATAAAGGCGTGCCGTTTCTGGCCCATGTGGTGGGTGAATGCAAAGACGATCCGAACCTCAAGCAGATTTTCTCGAAACACTCGAAGAATACGCTGCTGATCACGGAATATATCGAACGCTGCCACCACTATGACGGGTTCTTCACCAAGGACAACGTGGCGGCCCTGACAGCCGCCGCCGGGCAGGACGAACAATACCAGCATGGCCACGTGTTCGACTAAAACGCCCTGACAAAAAAGGGCTGCGAGTTTCCTCGCAGCCCAGATCCATCCAGGAGAGTATATGTCGGATCTTATGACGGCCCGATCATGAAACAGGTGACATTCCGGGCCTGAAGCCTGCGGCAGGCCAAATCGGCCTGTTCGCGGGTCATGCCTTGGAATGTCGCGTCAAAGCCGCGCGAGCTTTGGTTCACCTTGCGCAGCGTGCCTTCCAGAGTGGTCATTTCCGACAGGGCAGTTTTCAGCAAAACCTTTTCCGCCTCGTATCGGGTGGTATAGCGGCCCACGTTGACGCCCCACAGATGCCCGCCGGACGTGGAAAGGCGGGTGACAATTTCCGGTTCGGGTTCCGGCTGCACGGCCGGATCGGCCGACGCCAGAACCAGATCATCCGGACGCGCAGCGGGGCGCGCTGTGTCGCCGGTTGGGGTTTGGATATCCGCAGCGGCCATGGCGACTGCAATACCGTCCTGAATACGCGCGCCGTTCTTGGCCGCTGTCGCAGCAACCGTGCCCGCAACCTGTACTGCAGACCCTGCCGTTGGACGCAGTACCGGGCGGAGACTGGAATTTGGTGCACCGGTCAGAGCTGCAACCGTCGCGCCCAATCCGGCATTCCCGGCATAGGCCGGGCGCGCCGGTTTACGGATCGGTGCCCGAGACGGGGCGCGGCGGAAGCCCATGTCCAACAGCTCGGCCACTTTGGCGTTGCGCGATGCGCCCGACTTGCCGCCAAAGACGGTGGCGATGATACGTTCATCTTTGCGCTTGGCCGAGGCCACAAGATTGAAGCCCGCAGCCCGGGTGTAGCCTGTCTTGATCCCATCAGCGCCCTTATAGGCGGCCAGCAGGCGGCGGTTGGTGTTGGGAACGGTCTTGATCCCCGCATGTGTCGATTGGCGCGAGAACAGATTGTAGTATTGCGGGTAATCATACAGCAGATGACGGCCCAAAGTGGTCATATCACGCGCGGTCGACAGGTGGCCTGATTCCGTCAAACCATGCGCGTTCTTGAAGGTTGTGCGGCTCATGCCCATCGCCTTGGCCGTACGGGTCATGCGGCGGGCAAAGGCGGCCTCGGACCCGCTGATCGCAATACCGATGGCGGTAGCAGCGTCGTTCGCCGATTTAACCGCCGCGGCACGGATCAGATAGCGGAATGCAATTCGCTGACCGGACCGCAAGCCCAGCTTTGACGGCGGCTCGGACGCGGCCTTTTTGGTGATGCGCACCTGGGTATCCAGATCGATCTCACCGTTCCGCACCGCTTCGAACGCAATATAAAGCGTCATCATCTTTGTCAGCGAAGCCGGATGCAGCCGTGTGTCGGCATTGCGCGAATGCAGCACCTCGCCGGTGCGTGCATCGATCACCATCGCCGCATAAGGAGCAGCCACCCCTTGCAACGGCGCAAAGGAGAGCAGCCACAAGAATGCTATAAGGAATAAGCCCATTCGGGCCGGAACTGTCCGCCGAACCTGCACGATCTTTGCCTCTGTCTACCTCGGGCCGCCGGGTTTTCCCGGTCGGCTAAATATTATTTTATTATCGATCAGGCTAACACAGGGGCCCAGTGAAAGAAACAAAAAGCTCGTGAATTCGCGGTTTATTGAGCTTGCCACCACCACACCACATGTGGTCAGTCGCACCCTTGCCACCACCAAATCCATGAATATGACCAGAATTTGCCGACGCTGGGCGTCGATTTTTCAGGACTGAGACCATTCGGCCACATCAGCTGAGTCGCTGAACAAGATTGGCAAGCTGACCCAAATCCTGAAGCTCGCGGTATCGCGGGTTATCTGCCGGGGTTTCGGCCTGTTCGATTTCCCAAACTAACCCATGAGGCACATATACTCCCCAGTACCCGGCCTGAATCGGGGCCACCACATCTGAGCGCATCGAATTGCCAACCATCATCGCAGATCCAGGCCCGTCACCGTATTGGCCAAAGATGAGCCGATAGGTCTGGGGCGTTTTCTCGGACACAATCTCGACCCCGTCGAACAGCTCACCCAACCCCGACTGGGCCAGTTTCCTCTCTTGATCAATCAGATCGCCCTTGGTGATCAGCACCACCTGATGAGTCGCCGCCACGCTTTCAATCGCCGCGCGTGCATGGGGCAACAGCTCGATCGGATGGGCCAGCATCTCTTGCCCGGCTTCTATCAATTGCCGAATGACCGAGGCGGGAACCCGGTCATCCGTCACCTCAATCGCAGTTTCGATCATCGATAGGATGAAACCTTTGATTCCATATCCATAGTGCCGGATATTGCGTTTTTCTGCGGCCAGCAGACGCTCCATCAGGTGATCCCTTTCGGCGTGATCCGCCAGAAGATCGGCGAAATAAGCCTGCGTCAGCTGAAAAAACCGCTCATTGTGCCACAATGTATCATCCGCATCGAAGCCGATTGTGGTAAGATTTTGGCCCATGGCTATTACGTCCTGCTGGCTCTTTTCTCTGGCTGGTTCGACGTTATATAAGCGCAAAGACAAACCGAAGCCTGAATCGGACAGTAGAACGCGATGCTTGAACACCAATGGATGATGTCTGACAAATCGGACGACGACGATGCAGACGCGTCTGTCCTGGTACAGACGCGCACCAAGACCAAGCGTCCGCCGCTGTACAAGGTTCTGCTGCTGAATGACGATTACACGCCGATGGAATTCGTTGTGCATGTACTGGAACGGTTCTTTGGCATGACTCACGCGCAGGCGTTCGAGATCATGCTGACGGTGCATAAAAAAGGCGTGGCCGTCGTTGGCGTGTTCAGCCACGAGATCGCCGAGACCAAAGTGGGCCAGGTCATGGATTTCGCCCGCAGGCACCAGCACCCCTTGCAATGCACCATGGAACGGGAAGAGTAAGACCAGACCGGTCTTACGGAATCGCTTATGTCCCCTCGCCTTGATCTTGCGCTGCAAAGCGGTCTGACCTTGTCGCAACCACTGACTGTACTGGGGCCAACAACGGCCAGTGACCTGTCTGATTTGCCGCGTGAAACGCAAGTGGTGCAGCCGTTTAAACCCTTTCACGACCATTTCACCCAACAGGGCTTCGCGGTTGTACCCGTGGCGCAAGATCCCTGTCAGGACGCCATCGTAATCCTACCTCGCGCCAAGGCATTGGCCCGGTCGATGGTGCAGCAGGCCTGCACCCGCGCGAATGGCGTGATTGTCGTTGACGGCGCCAAGACCGACGGTGTGGACAGTTTGCTGAAGGACATCCGCAAGCGGGTCGCGGTTGAGGGGCCGATTTCAAAGGCGCATGGCAAGATCTTCTGGTTCCAGTCCGATCCGCATGCTTTTGCGGATTGGGCCGCGCCCGCCCATCAGACCGCGGACGGTTTTAAAACCGCGCCAGGCGTATTCTCGGCCGACGGCATTGATCCGGCCTCGGCCCTGTTGCGGGCCGCGCTGCCGGACAAGCTGGGCGCTCGGGTCGCCGATCTGGGGGCTGGTTGGGGGTATCTTTCGGCCGGGCTGCTGCAGGCGCCGGGCCTGAAATCCTTGCACCTGGTCGAGGCCAACCATATTGCGCTGACCTGTGCCCGCACCAATGTGACTGATCCCCGCGCTCAGTTTCACTGGGCCGATGCGGTGACATGGCGTGCCGACGAACCCATCGACACCGTGGTGATGAACCCACCGTTTCACACTACGCGCAACGCCGATCCGGCACTGGGGCAAGGCTTTATCACATCCGCGGCAAAGAACCTGACCCGCAATGGCACATTGTGGATGGTGGCCAACCGCCACCTCCCCTATGAGCCCACATTGACCGACACATTTGCGCATGTCGAAGAAGTGACCGGCGACAATCGGTTCAAGGTGTTCCATGCCTCTCGCCCTCGGCGGTGATCCCAGTTAACCTGCGCCGCAATTCAGGAGGAAGCGCATGTCCTTTTCCATAGCAGGCAAAACCGCAATCGTGACCGGCGGCGCCAACGGAGTCGGCCTGGCCATCGGGCGCCACTTTGCCGATGCCGGGGCCAATGTGATGTTCGCCGACATGGACGAAAAGCGGCTGGCCGAAGAACTGGGCGAGCAGGCCGATGACAGCAATATCCGTTTCTTTGCTGGCGACCTGCGGGAAAAGCTGACAATTGCCAACCTGCTGTCGGCCACAATCGACGCCTTCGATCAGGTGGATATCCTGATCAACGGCGCCCGTCAGGTGATCCCTTCTGATCCGCTGGATGCCGAAGACGATTCAGTCCGCACCCTTCTGAATCAGAACCTAATGCCCGCCCTACGGTTAAGCCAGTTGGTCGCCAAACGTATGATCAAACAAGCCGGAGATGACGAGGAAAACATTGCAGGCTCGATCATCAACCTGTCTTCGATTGCAGCGCGACGAACCCACCCTGACCTGATGGCCTATTCCGTCTCGACCGCCGCGCTGGATCAGATGACCCGATCCTTGGCTGTCGCGCTGGCCCCCAACCGTATTCGGGTAAATTCCATCGCATTGGGATCCGTGATGAGCGCCTCATTGCGCTCCACCCTGAAAGAGAACCGCGACTTTCGGGACGATATAGAAAAACACACTCCGCTGGCCCGCATTGCTGCGCCGACCGAACTGACCGAAACAGCACAGTTTCTGGCCTCGGACGCCGCAGGTTTCATCACCGGACAAATTCTAACCATTGACGGCGGCCGCACCCTGCTGGACCCCGTTGCAGCCCCAGCGCACTGACACATATGTTCGACACCGAAAAATCCACCGCTTCTGCATGGTTCCGCCAATTGCGGGACCAAATCGTCACCGCCTTTGAGGCTCTTGAAGACAGCCACGACACCGGGCCGTTTTCGGACGCCAGACCTGGACGGTTCGAAATCAAGGAAACCACGCGCCAGTCCGAAGATGGCACGGATGCGGGCGGCGGATTGATGTCGGTGATGCGCGGTGGCCGCGTGTTCGAAAAGGTCGGCGTCAATATCTCAACCGTCTACGGGACACTTGGCGCGCGCGCGCAGCAGGCGATGGCAGCGCGCAAAGGCATTCCGGGCATGACCGAAGACCCGCGCTTTTGGGCCTCGGGCATTTCGCTGGTCGCGCATATGCAAAATCCGCATGTTCCGGCGGTGCATATGAACACTCGCATGTTCTGGACCCCACATGCATGGTGGTTCGGCGGTGGGTCCGACCTGAACCCTTGCATTGAATATGACGAGGACACGGCCCATTTCCACGCCACGCAAAGGGCGCATCTGGACCCGCACGGGCCAGGTCATTACCCACGCCTGAAAGAATGGGCGGACGAATATTTCTATATCCCGCACCGCAAACGCGCCCGCGGGGTTGGCGGTATCTTCATGGATGATTACTGCACCGGCGATTGGGCTGCGGATTTTGCGCTGACACAAGATATCGGCCGTGCCTTTCTTCCGGCCTTTTTACCCCTGGTCGAACAGCGCCGCGTGCAAGGTTTCAACGATGCCGACAAGAACGCTCAGCTTGTGCATCGGGGCCTCTATGCCGAATACAACCTGGTTTACGACCGGGGCACCAAGTTCGGGCTGGAAACCGGCCACGATCCCGACGCCGTGCTGATGAGCTTGCCGCCGATGGCCAAATGGGTCTGATCTACCCTCAGAAATCGAAATCCATAAAGTTATCGTAGCAACGGCTTTGCGCCCCGGATGCCGACATACTTTCGCCCACGCGGCTGACGCTGATCGAATAACTCTTTTTTGTGCTGCCCCCTTCGGGCTTAGTCAGCGAAAACTCCACCGTCCGTGTTTGCTTTTCATAAGGTCTCGAGACATAAATCTGCTGCGTTGTCGGCAGGCCGAGGGTGCGGATGGCGAAATCACCGATACCGCACCAATAGGCAATTGCCTTTGACGTGCCATGCGTGGCCACTTGATAGTTGCCATTGTCCAATGGCGTCACTGTCGTGCGAAAGCCGGGATTGAAGCCATACCTAAACCCAAACCCGGTCGCTTGCGCCAGGGCTGGCACCAACATCAGAACACCTATGCTGAATAATTTGAATAATTGCATAGTAAATCTCCTCTAACCAAAATACGGCTTTGCTTGAAATGATAGGGATTAGGCTCGATGAGTAAAGTTAACGATAGGCGGCGCAATTCTCACCATTCCGCAACGGAAACGCGCCTATGTGACCGAAATGGTATCATTTCAGGACTTTAGAGGGTAACCTCTGATCGTCGGTCATTTGCACGAGGCACGGGTTGAGCAAGGCATTCCCAAAGGACTGGTTCGACATTCCGCCCGAAAAATATGCGGATTTCGGCGCGCTGTTCTATCTGGCGTCGCTGACAACACCGCATAGGGATCGCAGTCTGGCGCAGGTGCTTTATGCCTTTGAAACGCCGTTCCGGCTGGGCCAATATCACATCTTTCGCCAAAATGGCTTTCCGCGCGGATTCGTGACATTCGCTGGCCTTAGCCCCGAGGCCGAACACCGGTACGCCATTCAGGAAACTCCGTTGACCGAGGCCGATTTCACCAGCGGGTCGTCGTTCTGGATCGTCGATCTTGTCGCCCCGTTCGGGCAGACCAATCAGATTGTAGAGATGCTGAAAAAGAGCATCCCCCATCCTAGGGTTCGCACGAACCGCATGGACAGTGATATGTCTCAAAACCGGATCGTGGAATGGACGCGTGATGACACGGGCGCGATTCATATGCAGCTGTACCGCAAGCAGGAGTTCGCACAGGTTCTGGCGGCAGAGGGCACGTGACATGGTTTCGATAGCAATTACGGGTGAAATAACCGGCGATGTGACCGGCAACCCTCCGAACCAGGCTATGGGCGATCTGGATCTGGACAGCAACGTCCCCATTTTGTCGGAAACATGGGTTATCTCTTCGCCTCCGGCTTTTGGAACTGCCAGCGTCGACCCAAATACAGGCGAATGGACCTATACAGTTGACCCGGCGTTTTTTGACAGCCTGGACGACAATCAAATCGTCACCGATACCTTCACCATTCAAGTGACCGGTGAGTTCGGCACTTTTCTTGGGCCTTTCCCTTTCGACCTGCAGCAAGAGATCACGATCACCATCGAAGGGGTGTGTTTTACCGCTGGCACGCTGATCGAAACCCCGGGTGGTGCGCAACTAATCGAGGCCTTATCAGTTGGCGATAAGGTGCTGACCGCAGATCACGGCCCGCAACCGATCCGATGGATCGAAAGCAGCGTACTGCCACCCGAGCGATTACGGGAAAATCCCGCCATGCGGCCTGTCAGGATCAGCGCGGGCAGCCTTGGCCCAAATACGCCCAGCCGGGATTTGCTGGTGTCGCAGCAGCACCGCGTTCTGATCCGCGGTCCCAAGGTCGATTTGCTGTTCGGCACGCCCGAGGCTCTGGTCGCGGCCAAGCATCTGTGTTCCTGGCCAGGGATCGATATTGAAACCTCTGACGTGGCCGTCGAGTATTTCCACATTCTGCTGGACGAACATGAAATCCTGACCGCCGAAGGCGCATCGGCTGAAAGCCTGTTTCTGGGTGAGGAATCCTTGTACTCGCTGTCATCCGAGGCATTGCAGGAATTGGCGGCGATATTCCCCGATACCGCGCCCCCTGATGGGAATGGCTTCGGTCGCGCCGCCCGTTTGGTTCTGCGTGAATTCGAAGCGCGCGCGCTGATTTAAGACGGGGTCAGCCTGCCGCCCACATCCTGCGGAGCCAGGGCAACGGTCTTGATTACCGCAAAACAGGACTTGCCCGGTTCCAACCCCAAAGCCGCGACAGAACGGCGGGTCACGCGCGCCAAGATCGGCCCTGCGGACGTTTGCAATGAGACGATGGCGCCCGGCCCGCCGCCCGCGCGGATGGTGTCAACCGTCCCTTCCAACATGTTCAACGCCGACAATCCATCAGGCCGCTTGCTGGACAGGATCACCTCTTGCGCGGGAATACGGATTCGAAGGTCTTCCCCTACTTGATGCGGGATACGTGGCAGGAACAGGCGTGCACCGCCGGCCTCCAGCTCGGTCAACCCATCCGCATGATGTTCCTGAACCCGCACATTCAGCACCGCGCCCACAGCGCGAACCCCGGCCGGAGCCACGGACGGGTCAGCCATAACTTCTGAGGCCGGGCCATGCCGCACCACTTTGCCATCCTGCAAAGCGACGACAGAGGTGGCCAGCCGTGCGACCTCGGCCGCGGAATGGGTGACGTACAGAATGGGCACTGAAACCTCATCCCGCAGCCGTTCGAAATAGGGCAGGATCTCAGCCTTGCGCGCCTCGTCCAGCGCGGCCAGCGGCTCGTCGGCAAGGATCAGGCGCGGGCTGGCCAATAGTGCACGCCCAATGGCGACTCGCTGCTTTTCTCCGCCCGACAAGCCCGCTGGACGGCGATCCAGCAGATGCCCAATGCCAAGCATTTCGATCACTTTGTCCGGGTTCTCGCGGCGCGCGCGCTTTGGTGCGAACCAGCGACCATAGGCCAGATTTTGGCGCACTGTCAGATGCGGGAACAGGCGACCTTCCTGAAAGATATAACCCAACCGCCTGCGATGCGGCGGTAACCAGAGGTCCTGTTCGGTATCAAATAGTTCCCACCCATCAACGGCAACACGCCCGGCTTTGGGCCGCAGAAGTCCCGCCACGGCATTGACCACGGTGGTCTTGCCCGACCCCGACCGCCCGAACAGAACCGTCACCCCCAAGGGCGCGTCAAAGCTGAGGTCCAGCTTGATATCGGGCAGGTCATGCTGCAGGCGGACAGACAGCCTCATGACCCGGACACCCGAGCGGCGGCGCGACGACCAATATATTCCGACAGTAGCAGTGCGCCCATGGCAATGATGATTGAAATCACAACCAGTCGGGTCGCTGCCCCCTCACCGCCGGGCACCTGCAGGAAGGCATAGACGGCTGACGGCAAGGTCTGTGTCTGGCCGGGAATGTTTGAGACAAAGGTGATCGTGGCGCCAAATTCGCCCATTGCCTTGGCGAAAGCGAGAATACTGCCCGCGATCACACCGGGCAGGATCATTGGCAGGGTCACGGTCGCAAACACAAAGGGCCGCGACGCGCCCAAGGTCGCTCCGGCCTGTTCCAACTTGGGGTCTACCGCCTCGATCGACAGACGAATAGCGCGCACCATCAATGGAAAGGCCATAATCCCCGCCGCCAGCGCCGCTCCGGTCCAGCGGAAGGCGACCACGATGCCGAACTCCCCCAGTAGCCTGCCCATCGGCCCCTGAATCCCGAATGTCAGCAGCAGCAGATACCCGGTTACAACCGGCGGCAGGATCAGCGGCAGATGCACCAACCCATTCAGCAATTGACGCCCGGGAAACCGCCAGCGCGCCAGCGCATAAGCCACGAAAATGCCAAAGGGCAATGTCACCAACGTCGCCCAGAAGGAAACGCGCAGCGACAATCTCAGCGCTTCAATTTCTGCGGGCCCCAACCATCCCATGTGTCAACTGCCCGGCAGGGTAAAACCCTGTTCTGCAAAGATGGTTTGGGACGTATCCGATTGCAGGTGGTCCAGAAACGCCCGTGCCTCAGGCAGCGCCGAAGTGTTTACGGCAGCGGGGTAAATGATCGGCGGGTGAAGCTCTGACGGGAACGAGGCCACGACCTTCACCCGATCTTCAACCTGCGCATCGGATTGGTAAACGATCCCCAGTGGCGCCGCCCCTGCCGCGACCAGCGCGAGCGCCGCGCGCACGTTGTCAGTCTGGGCGATCCGAGGTTGCACGCCCTCCCACAGCCCCAGTTTTTGCAGGGCCGCCTTGCCGTAGATACCCGCTGGCACCGCATCGACCAGCGCCATGGCCAGATGCCCGCTGCCCAGCCTTGCAATCAAATCGGTGTCCGCCTGAATATGCCCGATCTGCGCCTGATCCGACCCACCGATCAGAACCAGCCCATTGCCCAGCAGATCCACGCGCGAGGCCACGTCGATCAATCCCTGATCCTGCAGAACATCCATCCAATCCACATTGGCGAAAATGAACACATCTGCGGGCGCGCCCAACTGAATCTGCCGCGCCAACACTGACGAGGCCGCATAGGACACCGTCACCTGATGCCCTGTTTGCTGCTCGAATATCGGTGCGATCTCATCCAACGCGGTTTTCAGACTGGCAGCCGCAAACACCAAAACTTCTGCCGCGCTGACCCGGAGCGGTGCCAGCGTTACAGTGCCAAGCACCAGGGCCGCGATTGCGCATCGGCGGGCAAGGGACAGGATCATATGCTCTCGCGTCAGGAAGGTTGCGTCCCTTCGGAGATATCTGAGGCAACCGGGGGCACGCAAGCGTCTTTCCCATACGATCAGGGCCAGCCTGCTGAAAATGAACAAGACTACCGGGGCCTGCGATACACTGGGGCGGATTATCCGGTATTGAGGTAAAGAAATTGTGCCGGACCCTCTTGCACCCGCGCGCAGGCTTGGCTACATGCAGCGTCACGGGTGATTAGCTCAGTTGGTAGAGCGCTTCGTTTACACCGAAGATGTCGGGAGTTCGAGTCTCTCATCACCCACCATTCTCCCTCTGCTTCCACAAATACCACGGACTCGGTGTTATTTGACTCTCGGCCTTGCAACCGATTGCAAAATATAGCTGTTGGCGCATACTATCTGTTTCATGAAATTGCTGATCAGCTTCCCCCCTAACCGTGGGTGCCAGTCATGAGTGTCACCTTGAAAGATGTTGCTGCCCTAGCGGGTGTGTCACGCTCGGCCGTGTCGCGGACCTTTACCGAAGGTGCCTCGGTTTCGGCAAAGACCCGCAGCAAGGTTGAAAAAGCCGCCAAAGAGTTGGGCTACAGCCCCAATGCGCTGGCGTCGTCGCTGACAACCGGGCGGACCAAGCTAATCGGGCTAATTTCCAACAACTTTCACAACCCGATCTTCCTTGAGGTTTTCGACCAGTTCACCCGCGCCCTGCAGGAGCGCGGGCTACGACCCCTGATCGTCAACCTGACGGACGAGACTGAACCGGCCAATTCGGTGCGGATGCTGCGGCAGTATTCTGTGGATGCCGCCATCGTCGCCTCATCGACCCTGCCGCCCAGTTTTGCCAAGGCGTTCCATGATGCTGGCGTGCCGGTGGTGCATACGTTTGGCCGCTCAGCCACGTCGCCCGAAGTGCATGTGGTCGGAATCGACAACGTCGAATGCGGGCGCATGGCGGCGCGGGAATTGCTGGCGCGCGGGTATCGGCGCGTGGGGTATCTGGGGGGGCCAAAAGATGCGACCTCGGCCATGGACCGATATCGCGGCTTTATGGAAGAGGTCGAAAAGCACCCCGAACTTGATGTGTCCCACTCATTCGCGGGAGCCTATTCGTTCGAGGCTGGACGTGCCGAGATGTTGCGACTGCTGGCAGGTGCCCCGGCTGATGGGTATTTTTGCGGTGACGACATTCTGTCGGTTGGGGCGCTGTCCGCCTTGCGCGACCACGGGCTGAAACCCGGCGAAGATATCGGCATCATTGGCCTGAACGACATGGAAATGTCGCGTTGGGAGAACATTGACCTGACCACCATTCATCAGCCGATCAAGCAGATCATCACCTCGTCCGTCGATCTGGTTGAAGAGATGCTGAAAGATCCCAAACGCTATCCCGAAGCGCGAATTTTCCCCTGCCGGGTGATCGAGCGGGGCACATTGCGGCCCCGCCCCTGATTATCGGAACATCGGCGGGCGCGCATCTTTCCACGCGCCGTCTTCTTTGCCTGATGCGACTGCCGCGTGGACGGCAGCAATCGAGCGGACGCCGTCTGAAGCGCCGGGCAGGCCGTCACGGGTTTCTCCGCGGATCGCATCGGCCAGATCGCAATAGATATTGGCGACGGCCAGGGGGAACCCTTCGGGATGCGCAATCGCCACGCGGGACAGGCGCTGCACCTCATCATGCAATCCACCCTCACCCTTTTCAATGATCTGAGTACGCCCCCCCACGGGTGTATAAATCAGCTGGTTGGGCTGTTCCGAGTGCCATCGCACTCCCCCGATTTCGCCAAACACCTGAATGTCGAACCCGTGCTGCCGCCCGATTGCCACGGATGAGGTCCACAGGCGGCCGACTGTGCCGCCCTCCATTCGGAAATTCACCATGGCATCGTCCTCCAGTTCCCGGCTTGGGATGGTCGAGGCCATATCGGCGGACAGTGTTTTGACCTCATCATCGCAGATGAAACTGGCCATATGCAGCGCGTGGATACCGCAATCAGCGAATTGGCCGGACACACCCGCCATGGCCGGATCATACCGCCAACGGACGCGCGGGTTGTCGGCGTCGGTGGCGTCGCCGTGGTGGCCATGGCTAAAATTAGTCACCACCAAGCGCACTTTCCCAATGTCGCCAGCCCGCACCATTGCACGGGCCTGCCGCACCATCGGATAGGCGGAATAGCAATAATTCACTGCACAGATCTTGCCCGAAGCCTCGGCCACGCGGACAATCTCTTCGCCCTCTTCCACGGTCATGGTCATCGGCTTTTCGCACAACACATTGAATCCGGCTTCAAGAAACGCCTTGGCAATCTCGAAATGGGTTGAGTTTGGCGTGGCAATTGTCACCAGATCAATCCGGTCCTCGCGCCCTTTTTCACCTGCCAGCATTTCCTGCCAATCGCCATAGGCGCGGTCCGCAGCAACACCCAGCCGTCGGGCATATTCCCGACCCACATCGGGGCGGTGATCCAGCGCGCCCGCGGCGAGTTCGAACATCCCGTCCGCCAGCGCTCCCAGACGGTGCGCGGGCCCGATCTGGCTGCCTTCGCCACCACCGATCATGCCCCATCTCAGCTTTGCCATGGTTCTAGTCTCTCTTCAGGTTTTACGGTTGCGCGATCAGAAATCGCTTATGTTTTGCCATTGCCGCCGCTCGGACGAGGCCAGCGCTGCAGCCAGCACCCGGTTGACCTCATGCCCGTCACGGAAGGTGGGCCAGATTGCTTGGCCGGTATGGATGGCCTCAAGGAAATCCTTGGCCTCAATGATAATCTGATCCTGATATCCAGTGCCATGGCCTGGGCCCTGACAGAAGGGTTCGTAATCCGGATGTGCAGGACCGGTCAGGATCTTTGTGAAACCGCGATGCGCCTCGGGGCCTTCGCGACGATAGAACCACAGGGCGTTTTGGTCTTCCTGATCGAAACGCAGCGCGCCTTTGGTGCCCGAAATCTCATAGGCATAGCCCATTTTACGCCCGGTCGAGATGCGGCTGACATAGATATTGCCCATCGCGCCACTTTCGAACCGGCACATGATCTGAGCATGGTCGTCATTGGTGACTTTTCCGCCGGGACGGGTTTCGTGGACGGTTTCAACCTCGGCCATCACTTCGGCAATCGGCCCCATCAAGGCCAGCGCCCCATTGACCATATGTGGCGCTAAATCGCCAATGGTGCCGTTTGCCATACCCGTTGTGCGCCACGTAGCCGGGGCATCGGGGTCGGCGTAGAAATCCTCGGTATGTTCACCCCGAAACCAGGTGACCTCGCCCAATTCACCGTCGGCAATCAGTTTCCGTGCAAATTGAGTGGCAGGCGTGCGGACGTAGTTGAAACCGACCATGTTTGTGACACCAGCCGCCTCGGCCGCGGCAACCATGGCATCTCCATCAGCCATCGACGCGCCAAGGGGTTTTTCGCACAGAACCGGCTTGCCCAATGCAAAGGCCGCCTCGGCAATCTGGCGGTGGGTTTCCTGAGGCGAGGCGATGACCACGGCCTCGACCGCCGGGTCATTGACCAGCGCCTGCCAATCCCCAGTCGCGCGTTTGAATCCATAGGCCGCCCGATAGCGTTCGGCGCTTTCAGGGCTTGAGGCACAGATCATTTCCAGACGCGGACGCAACGTGGTGTTGAACACCGCGCCTACCGCTGACATCGCGACGGAATGAGCCTTGCCCATATAGCCGCCACCCACAATTCCAATTCCAATTTCAGGCATCTGTCACGGCTCCGAACATACTATTTGCAACCGGTTGCAAAATGAGTATCGTGTGAATCGATTCAACGCAAGGTCCAAACTTTGCCGACCCCACTTTGCCGGAGGACATGACGTGAGCGCTTTGATAGACGGTATCAAAGGAAACCGCTTTGCCGTGCTAGGGCGTGCCGGCATGGACCTGTATGCCGATCCCATCGGTGTCAAAAGCGAGGATGCCGATACGTTCCACGCCGATCTGGGTGGGTCATCCGCGAACATCTGCGCGGGCCTGGTCAAGCTGGGCAGTCAGGCGTCGCTGATCACCTCAGTCTCGGATGATGCGGTGGGGCGGTTCTGCCTTAACAAACTTCACGATTACGGCGTGGACACGTCCTATATCCGCGTTCTGGGCGGTGAATACCGCATGTCGCTGGCCGTCTATGAAAGCCGAATCGAGAATTTCCAGAACGTCATCTATCGCAATGGCGCAGTCGATTTTCAGGTCACCGACGAAGATATGGACAGGGTTGATTTCTCGGCTTTCTCTGCTGTGATCTCGGCTGGAACCGTCTTTGCCGCCGAACCCTCGCGCAGCGCCACGTTCCACGCCTTTGACAATGCCCGCGCCGCTGGTCTGCCGATCATCTTCGACATCGACTATCGCCCCTACAGCTGGCCCTCGCCCGAGGTTGCCGCGGATGTGCTGTCGCGCGCGGGTGACGCCAGCGATCTGATCGTCGGCAATGACGAAGAATTCGGCTTCATGGCTGGCGGTATCGAAAAAGGGTTCGCAAAAGCCAAGGAACTGGCCGAAAAACCCGGCCGGATCGTCATCTACAAGATGGGCGAGAAAGGTGCCGTCACGCTGGTAGACGGTCAGGAAATTGCCACCGGCATATACCCCGTCACCGCCGTCAAACCCAACGGCGCGGGCGACAGTTTTATGGCTGGCCTGCTGGCCTCGATCGCGGCGGGGCATTCACTGAAAGACGCCGTGATGCGCGGCTCGGCTTGCGCATCAATCGTGGTTTCGCAACCAGGTTGCGCCCCCGCCATGCCCACAACACCCGAGCTGGACGCATTCCTTGCCGCCCATCCCGGCCCGACCGCATAGGAGACCCCAATGCATATCGCACCCTATGACAATCAGAACAAACCCATAGTCGATGCCGACGACCCGATGGTGCCTTTGAACTATTTCAACATCGTCAAACTGAAAAAAGGTGAGGCGTTCGAATATCAGGTGCCGGGGTATGAAACCTGCATCGCCCCCGCCACCGGCAGCGTGGATGTCGACGTTGAAGGCGTACAGTTCCCCAGGCTCGGCAACCGGGGTGAAGACGTCTGGGATGGCGAGCCCGAGGGCGTCTATGTCCCCGTCGGCGCCAAGGCTCAGATGGTCTGCGTCTCGGATCAGGCCGAAGTGTTCATTGCCGGGGCCAAATACGACAAGGTGCTGGACCCGTTCGACGTGCGCGAACATGACCTTGTGCAATATGGTAGCGACGACACTAAAACCCATCGCAAAATCAAGCACATCCTTGGTCAGAAACAGCATGACAAGGTGGGTCGCCTGCTGGTCAGTGAGCTGTTCACCGTGGGTCAAGGCGGTTGGTCCGGATTCCCCAGTCACAAGCACGACACCAACCGCCTGCCGGAAGAGTCGCGCCATGACGAGACCTATAACTTCCGCTTCAAGCCCAATTGGGGCTCGGGCCTGCAGATGTTGCAACGCGAAGATAACAAACCCGGCGATGCTTATCACATCGTCGACGGGTCCACGATTTGCATCGACAAGGGCTATCACCCTTGCTGCGTCCTGCCGGGGTATGAGATGTACTATTTCACCATTCTCGGCGGTCTCAGCCAGAGGTCTCTGGTGCAGTACTTCCAACCAACCCATGCCTACCAGATCGAGACTATTCCGGGCATCAAAGACATGATTGCAAAGTTCAAATGACCCTTGTCACGCTGAAAGACGTTCTGTCCCCTGCTTATGAACAAGGTTATGCCGTGGGTGGCCTGGTTACGCTGGGCTGGGAAGACATGCGCGCCTATGTGGCCGCGGCCGAGGCTGAAAATGCGCCGGTAATCCTGCAAGCGGGCCCCAGCTGCCGCGAACACACGCCGTTGCCTGTGCTGGGCAAGATGTTCCGCCATCTGGCCGAAAACGCCTCGGTCCCCGTCGTCGCGCATCTGGACCACGGCTATACGTATGAGGACTGCAAAATCGCGCTGGACAGCGGGTTTACATCGCTGATGTTCGACGGGTCGCGCAAGCCACTGCGGCAGAACATCGACGAGACCGCCGCGATTGCCGAAATGGCCCACGCGGCGGAGATTTCATGCGAAGGTGAGATCGGCTTTGTCGGCTATTCCGGTGGCGAAGGGTCAAATGGTACCGACCCGGCCGAGGCCGCGCAGTTCGCACGTGAAAGCGGTGTGGATGCGATGGCGATTTCTGTCGGTAACGTCCATCTGCAGCAGAACAAGGAAGGCGGCCTAGACGAAGACCGCATCCACCAGATCGACGCCGTGACCGACGCGCCCTTGGTCATTCATGGTGGTTCCGGCGTGCCGGTTGAACAGCGCGCCCGCCTGGCCCGCGAGACCTCGATCTGCAAATTCAATATCGGGACCGAGCTGCGCATGGCCTTCGGCGCCGCCCTGCGCGAAGCCGTAAACAGCGACCCCGAAAGGTTCGACCGGGTCACCATTCTAAAAGAAACCCACGACCCGGTCGAAGCCGCCGCACGGCTCGTGATCCGGGCCTTCGGAGCGCCGCCGCAAAGTTAATATCAGAGCATCTAACATATTGCTTCAAAAAGAGGATTTTGCGCTCCATGAATAATCCTGTTATTCGTGAGGTATGCAACAAAACGCCGAACGCTTCCTCAATAAGCTCTTGCGGGGCATTTCAACTGACCACATAGAAACTGTTAGGGATGCATGGCGGGCATTACTTTCTGATAAGGAAGAGGCCGTCCCGGTCATAAAGAAAAAACTCAACTCCAATGCCTGGAAAAACAATCCTCCGGGTCCTTTACCAAAGTACTTTGGTATCCTGTTGGCGCTGCTAAGCGAGATGGACGGCAACGCGTTCCGGCAGGAAATCATGCGGCTGGGACCGATCAAACTGCATCCAGTTCATCGCAGAACGCTGAACCTTTTGGCAAAACGGCTGGAAGATGCACCTTCAGCCTATTTGGCCGAAACCGTTCCGGTATTCATTGCCGATGACGTCGCAAATTCGCGTCGCGTCATTCGTAACCTTCAGCGTTGGAGCAAAACCAAAGGATTGTCGTTAAAGGACGTGACCCGTATCGACGTTATCGCCGAGCGGCCTGAGCTTGACTATCTGGGCAGGTACAACCTGTTCTTCTCCGGCATTGTGCTGACCCAACCAACGATCCAACTCAAAGGTCTGATTAGTTGGATTGAAACACTCAACAATGAAGTCACCTTTTACCACGAGGTCGGCCATCACGTTCTTGGGCACAGTGAGGGTGGACAGGTGGCCGAGCAAGAAGAGGAAGCCAACGCCTATGCCCGGTCCATGATCCGCGCGTCGAGACCGGTTTTCTTTTTCGTTGTGGACGTGTTCAAAAAGCCACTGAAGCTGGCCCTCAAACCCTTATTTCCGCAAAGCAAACGTAACTCAAAGCGCGCCGCGTAGACCGATCGGACCTACCCGTCGCGCTCCATGATCCATTCAACCTCGGGAGCGGGTACAAACCGCCACTTGCGTAAAGGTCCGGCCATGACGTTCAGATAGTACATCTCAAACCCATAAGGTGCGCCGCACGGGTGATGGCCGCGCGGGACGGTCACGACGTCGCCGTCTGAGACTGCCATCGTCTCATCCAATTGACCGTCATCGGTATAGACCCGCTGAATGCCAAAGCCGTTGGCCGGGTTCAGGCGGTGGTAGTAGGTCTCTTCCAAATAGGTGATCCGCGGGTAATCATCTTCGTCATGTCGGTGGCTGGGATAAGATGACCAGTGCCCGTTCGGCGTAAACACCTCGGTCACCAGCAGACTGTCGGCATAGTCTTCGGCCTCCATAGCGATGTTGTTAATATAACGCGTGTTCACCCCTTTGCCGCGTTCGGTCAGAGTGATGCCGTCGGGCCCGATCCGCCGCGCCGCGTGCCCACCTTTTCCCGGAGCGGTGCAGACGGCGATGACGCAATCGGTTTCGGCGATGGCCTGCCACTCAGTTCCGTTTGGCAGATACAGGCAGTGCGGCGGGGTCTTCTCAAAGACATTCATCCGGTCTCCCAGAACACCCCAATCCTGGCCGCCACCAGTGATCTGCGCCTTGCCCTCGACCATGACCAAAATGACCTCGCGCTCACCAGTGGCCTCAGCCGCCTTATCCCCTGCGCGCAGATGATAGAGGCCGAACCCGACATACTGCCAACTCGCACTGGCCGGGGTGATGTCATGGACCTTGCCACGGGTACCGAAGGGTTTCTTAAGCAGGTCTGCCATTTTAGCCTCCTTGATGTTCTTGCTTCAGGCAGCTTGCCTTGTGTGCAGGGCGGATAGCGCCTCGGCCAGAATTGTTTCGGTCCAGCCCTCGACCACGGCCCTTCGCAGGATATCGGCCTGACTTTCCGGCGCGTTGCCTCCGATCGGAGGGTCTGTGTCCAGATTTGTCGGAAACGGGTAGCCTTCCGCTGTGGCGGCGATGGCGGCGTCCAGTTCTGCTCCTGCCAGCTCGCCGCGCTGTTTCAGGGCAATGAGAGAGGGGAAAACCTCCAGCGCCATGGCGCGGCGATCCACCGCCTCCATCGCACGCCCGAACGCGGATGAGATTTGCAGCAGGTTGGCCATCCTGTGGATGTCGGCGCTGCTGTTTTCACCCGCCGCGTGAAACAGCGCCGGGTTGAAAAACACTGCATCACCTTTTGCCAGTGGCAGTTGAACATAATTGTCTTCGAAATGATCCTGATGGGCGATATCGTGAAACGCCAGATATCCTGATGGGTAAAGCTGTGAGAACGGCAACAGCTTTGTCGGCCCACTTTCCACTGGCATATCACAATGGGCAATCGCCCCCTGTAACGTCAGCGACGCAGTCACAAGATGGGCATGGGCCGGGTACTGGGCGGCACTGTCCGCGCTTTGAAACCCAAGGTGGTAATCCCGATGCGCCTGCTGCGCCTTACCGCCGGGACGCACCTGATTGACCTGCGCGGTGAGCTGATAGTTCGGGCCTAACCATGCCTCGCACGCTGCCGCAATCGCGGTATTCCCGAAATACAGCGCAAAGCCTTCGGGGTCGCGAAGGCACTGCTTTTGCAGCGCGTTCCAGATCCGATCATTCGCGCCCGAGACCGCAAAGTGATCGCCCTCGCCCGCCCCGCTTTGGCGTTCCTCGTCGATAAGCTCTCGGAAGATTTCGGTGGCGCGGTCGATGATAGAAGTATCCGCATACGCCCCCTTGAGGGCGATCACGCCAGCGGACTTGTCCAGCACCCAAGCCCATTCCGCCAGCACTGCCCGGCGTGTATCGGGCCGTTCCAATGCCGGACGCAACGCCTGCATGTCATAGAAAGGAATGTTCTTTTCAACCGACGCGGCAAGGGGCACCGCATCGGCCAAAAGGCTTTGCGAGGTCAACACCTTAAACTCATCCAGATCACAGGATTCCCGGTCGAAATAGCCGACATATCCAAGGTCTTGATTTACCATGACTTTTTCCTTTCTCATGGCTTTTGGTGTTGCTCTCTTGGGCGGCGTGTTACGCCTTGATCTTCAACCCTGCCGTTCCGCACACGTCCACAATGTGGTCGTAACCCATCTTGGAGTATTCATAAGGTGGCGCCTTGGCTGGGTCCTGTTCCGCCTCGACCACGATCCAGCCGTCGTAGTCCATCGCCTTCAGCGCGTTTGCAATCGCCTGGAAATCAATGCAGCCGTCGCTGGGCACGGTAAAAGCCCCGGCGATAACGGCATCCAGAAAACTGCGGTTGTTTTCGCGCGTATCCTGCACCACGGCGGGCCGGATATCCTTGAAATGCACATGATGCACCCGGTCGCCCCAGCGGTTCAGGGTGGCCAGCACATCGCCGCCGCCAAACAGCAGGTGGCCGGTGTCAAAGCATAGCTTCACCTCGGGGCCCGACCCCTCCATCAGCCAGTTCACCTCATCTTCGGTTTCGATGATCGTGCCCATGTGATGGTGATAGGCCATCGTCATGCCCTGATCGCCCATCCACTTGGCCAGATCGGTGATCTTAGCCGCATAGGCCATAACCTCATCTTTCGACAGTTTGGGGCGGTGGTTGACCGGCGTTCCAATCTGCCCCTGCACGGTGTTCGAACACTCGGCGTAAACGATGCACGGACTGTTTAGGGCTACGAATTGCTCGACCTGCGCGCGCGCAGCTTCGCGTTCAGTTGCAAAGTCATTGACCAGCGACGCGCCCGAGCACCAGCCACCGCACAGCGCAATGTCGTTGCCGTCGAGATAGGCGCGCAAACCTTCGGTATCGCTGGGCATTCGCTGGCCCCGTTCGACGCCTGTATAGCCGATCTCACGCGCCTCTTTCAGCGCCTGCTCCATGGTGAAGGCCGCAGTAATGTCCGGCAGGTCATCATTCTGCCAGGCGATCGGAGAGATTCCGATTTTTACGCTCATTTCGTGTTTCTTTCCTTGATAGCAACCTCGTAGGCCGCCCGTTTTTCATTCACTTCGGGGCGGATGCTGACCTCGGGAACGGCCACTTCCCACCATGTTCCGCCATGTTCGGTCGAGGGGTACGGATCAGTGTCGATAACCACCACATTCGGCCCCTTGATCTCGCCGCGTTTAGCCAGCGCCTCCTCAAGCTCGGCAATCGAGCTGACCTTAACCGAAGTCGCCCCCATCGCCGCCGCATGGGCAGCAAAGTCGATGGCAGATGGCGTTTCGTGCACCGCATGATCCAGCAGGTTGTTAAACTCAGCCCCGCCCGTGCCCATCTGCAGCCGGTTGATACAGCCAAACCCGCGATTGTCGGTGATGACGACCGTAAACGAAATTCCCATCATCGCTGCCGTCGCCATTTCCGAATTCGCCATCATATAGGTGCCGTCGCCGGTAAAGCAGATCACATCACGTTCCGGTTGAGCCATCTTGATCCCCATGGCACCAGCGATTTCATAGCCCATACAGCTGAACCCGTATTCCATGTGATACGAACCCGGGCGCGGCGCTTTCCACAGCTTGTGCAACTCACCCGGCATGGTGCCCGCCGCACACATCACAACGGTGTCGTTGTGCGAGGCGCGTTGAACCGCACCCACCACCTGCATGTCGGTCGGCAGAGCGTTGCCGTCCCCCGGCGCATCGGTCAGCTTATCGACCTTGCCAAACCATTCAGCCTTCAGCGTGTCGGCCACCGGATCGACACGGTATCCTTGCAAGGCCGTGCCCAGCTCTTGCAGCCCAACTTGCGCGTCGGATTGCAGTGGCATGGCGCCGTGTTTTTCGGCGTCATAGGCAGCTGTGTTCAGGCAAATCGTCTCACGTTCGGGATTCGAGAACAGGCCCCATGAACCTGTGGTGAAATCCTGCAACCGCGTGCCGACTGCCAGAACCAGATCGGCGGCGGCACAAACGTCATTGGCGGGCTCACCGCCAGTGACGCCAACCGGCCCTAGATTCAAAGGGTGATCCCAGGCCAGTGCCGATTTACCAGCCTGCGTCTCGGCAACGGGGACGTTGTGCGTCTCAGCAAAGCTTTGCAGTGCATCGGTCGCGCCCGAGTAATGCACCCCACCCCCGGCAACGATAACCGGACGCTTCGCCGCTTTGATGGCCGCGACGGCACGGGCCAGTTCGCCTTCATCCGGGCGGATACGGCGCTGGTACCAGACCCGCGGCTCAAAAAAGCTTTCGGGATAGTCATAAGCTTCGGCCTGCACGTCCTGACAAAAGGCCAATGTTGCCGGTCCGCAATCGGCCGGGTCCGTCATGGTGCGGAAGGCACGCGGCAGTGCGGTCAGCAGATGTTCGGGGCGCGAGATACGGTCATAATAGCGGCTGACCGGGCGGAAACAGTCATTGGCGCTGACGGTGCCGTCGCCAAAGCTTTCGATCTGTTGCAATACCGGATCGGGTCCACGCGTGGCGAATACATCACCGGGGACGATCAGAACCGGCAGGCGGTTCACATGCGCCAGCGCGGCCGCTGTCACCATATTGGTCGCGCCCGGCCCGATCGACGAGGTCACTGCCATCGCCCGGGTACGCCGCATCTGCTTGGCATAGGCAATCGCGCAATGCGCCATGGTCTGCTCGTTATGGCCGCGATAAGTGGGAAGGGTGTCTTTGACAGCGTGCAGCGCCTCACCCAGACCTGCCACATTGCCGTGGCCGAAAATGGCCCAGACACCAGCGATGAACGGCTCTCCGGCCTCGTTCATCTGCGCACCCAGATAGCGCACCAAAGCTTGCGCTGCGGTCAGTCGGACTGTTTTGCCCATTGTGATCCCTTTCAACACAAGGCCGATTTGGCCAAGCCTGCAATTTTGTTTGATGTCGGGCCGTGGGCCCAAAATGGGGGAACGGGGTTAAACCGTTCCGCCCAAGGACCCTTCCAGTTCGGCCAGTTCCTGACCGCCTGCCATCAGGTCCTGCAACTCTTCTGGCGTGATTTCCCCGCGCCGTGCAGTGCCCAGCGTCTTGCCCCGGTTCAACACGGTAAAGCGGTCGCCCACAGCCAGCGCGTGACGCACGTTATGGCTGATGAAAACAACGCCTACCCCTTGACTGCGCACCTTGTCGATGGTCGCCAACACGTTCGAGGTCTGCCGCACACCAAGGGCCGAGGTCGGTTCGTCCAGGATCAGAATCTTGGCGCCGAAATGAACCGCCCGAGCAATGGCCACCGTCTGACGTTCACCGCCCGACAAGGTACCCACGGCCTGATCGGGACCACGCAAGTTGATGCCCATTTTTCGCATCTCTTCCATAGTGATTTCATCGGCCAGTTTCTTGTCGAAGAAATTGATCCCCGCGACTTTGCGCGTTGGTTCGTTCCCCATAAAGAAGTTCCGGCTGACGCTCATTAGTGGGATCATCGCCAGATGCTGGTGTACGGTGGCAATTCCCGCTGCAATCGCATCACGCGGATCTTCGAAATGCATCGGCTTATCTTCAAAGAAAATCTCGCCTGCGGTGGGCTTGTGTACGCCCGACATGGTCTTGATGAAGGTCGACTTGCCCGCGCCATTGTCGCCCAGCAAACAGTGGCATTCGCCGGAACACAGATCAAAGCTGACACCGGCCAGCGCAATCACCGAACCGAAATGCTTTTGAATGTCGACCATCCGAATAATCGGTTTCTTGGCCTGCGCGTCGCCGTGGTGGAACTTGGTGTCTTCGGTCATCTCAGCGTTCTCCTGTGATGATGCGACGGATGTAGGTGTTCAGGATCACAGCACCCAGAAGGATGACACCCAGGAACACCCGGAATAGCGAGCTTTCGACACCGGCAAAGAACAGACCCTGCTGCACGACGCCAAAGATCAACGCGCCCAACGCCGCCCCAAGGACCGAGCCATAGCCACCGGTCAGCAATGCGCCGCCAATGACCACGGCGATGATCGCCTCGAACTCTTTCAGCAATCCGCGGTCCGCACCGGCCGAACCAAACTCCATCACCTGACAGGTGGCGAAAACCGTGGCGCAAAAGGCAGTGAACATGAACATCAGCACCTTGACCCGATTCACCGGCACGCCTGAGTTCCGGGCCGCTTCGGCGTCACCACCGGCAGCAAAAATCCAGTTCCCGAACTTGGTTTTGGTCAACAGCACATGGCCAAAGATGATCAGCCCGATTGCCCAGATCAGCAACATGGGAATTCCATCGACGACCGGCTGCCCTTCACGTGTGCCACGTGAGAACGTTTCGATCAGGCCATTGTTGCCCAGCCAGACAAAGAAGCCTTCAAACACCTTGCCGCCAAACACCCACGCTAACCAATCGCCCTCGGCCACGTCCTTGATGCCGCCAATGATGGTTTTGCGTTCGATAGTCTGCGGCAGGTAGATCGTGAAACCGCGCAAGATGAACAGAAATGCCAGGGTGACGATAAAACTAGGCAGCCCCGTTCGTATGACGATGTAGCCGTTCAGCGCGCCGATTGAGACACACAGGGCAAATGTCACCAGGATCGCCATCCAGACCGGCCAGCTGAGCGTGACCGAAAAGATTGCGATCATCATGCCCGCGAAACCAATCATCGAACCGACGGACAGGTCAAATTCACCCGCGATCATCAGCAGACAGGCCCCTACCGCGATGATCATGAATTGCGCCGAGACAATGGACCAGTTCATGATGCCCTGGCTATTGAACATGCCGCTGTCAAAAGCAAAAAGCAGGAAAAAGGTGAAAACAGCAACTGTCCCGACCATGCCGCCCAATTCGGGGCGGATCAGGGCGCGACGCAGTGGCGAGATCTCTTTGATCCGTTCGTCACCGCCTGCCGTGGATTGAACTGTCTCAGACATTGTGGTCCTCCCTCGCGCGGGTTTCCGAGTGTTGGAGTGAGCGGCGGGCGCAGTCCCCTTGCGCCCACCGCATTGTTAAATCAGCGGTATTCGCCCGCGAACTCTTCGATTTTTGTCAGGCCGTCCGCCGTAACGAAGCCCGGACCAGAGTTGATGTTGTTGCCCGGGAGGACGCCATAGCGGTGGTAATTGGCCAGAACCACAACCGGCAGATAGGCCTGCAGGAAGGGCTGCTGGTCGATACCCCACTGGATGGTGCCGTCCTTGATGCCTTTGACGATTTCACCGCCCAGATCGAACGTGCCGAAATAAATGTCACCGGCCATTCCATTTTCCTGCAGCGCCAGAATGGTCGGGTCCGCCGATGTCGGACCAAGCGTCAGAACAGCGTCGGTTTCAGGGTTTGCGGAAAGATAGGCCAGAACCCGGTTCTTGATTTCAGCGGGGTCCTGACCGGCGTCGATCATCTGCTCGCCCAGTTCCACACCCAGACCATCGGCAAAACCTTGGCACCGCTCTTGGCTTGAGGGTTGAACGATATAGTGGTTCACACACAAGAAGGACCCGATCCCGTCCGCCTTGGCCCGCTGACCGGCAGCCAGACCCGCATCATATTCAGGCTGCCCCACATACATCAAAGCGCCAACTTCACGCGCCTTTTCGGGCGTGCCGGTGTTCATGATGATCACGTCGATGCCGGAATCCACCGCTGCCTTGATTGGACCTTCCAGAATGTCCGGGTCGGCCAGCGTGGTAATGATGCCATTGGGGCCAGACGCCGCTGCCTGGTCGATGATCCGTGCCATGTCAGCCAGGTCACCTGTGGGCGGGTTGCGGTATTCAACCTCGACACCCATCTGTTCGCCCGCCAGGGCAATGCCATTTTTGATTGTGTTCCACCAGCTGTCGCTGTCAGGGGCGTGGCTGACCAGAATGTATTTCTCACCCTCAGCCGCAACGCCGGTAGCGGTGACCAGCGCCAGCGCGCTGGCAGCCAGTGCGCTTTTTACGAACTTTTTCATTTGGTTTCCTCCCATAAAAACAGTTTGTCTTTATTGCCGGGGCAGCAGCCCCAGTTATTCGGACCGGCCGAATCTCCTCCGCTCCGGGAATCTGGCGGAGCTTTCCCCAGTTTCCGGATATCCGCTCATTTTGCAACCGGTTTCAAAACATCGGCCATTGCAACAGGCTGCCCTGATTGGGCCGAACGGTTCGCAGCTTCGGCCATGGCCAGGGCAGCAACCCCGTCTTCCAGCGTCACTGGCATTGACGAACCGGACTGCACCGCCTGCACAAACGCATCCCATTCTGCGCGGTAGGCAGGCATATAGCGTTCCAAGAAAAAATAGGTCGGTTTCGCCCCAGTGATGCCGTCGGCTGTTGACTTGACCACCGCGTTTTCCAGAATGTTATGGGCTTGCAACAGCCCGCCCGACCCAAGCATTTCGATCCGCTGGTCATAACCGTAGACAGCACGCCGCGAATTCTTGATCACCGCAATCTGACCGCTTGCATAAGTCATTGTTACAACAGCTGTATCCACGTCGCCCGCCCGTCCGATTTCGGGATCGACAATCGAGGTGCCGAAGGCCGAAATCTGCACCGGCAACTGCCCCATCAGATAGTTCGCCATGTCGAAATCATGGATCATCATGTCCCGGAACAGACCACCCGAGACCTTGATATAGCTGACGGGTGGCGGGGCCGGATCGAAAGACGTAATCGACAACAACTCGGGCGCGCCAATTTCACCCTGATCAGCTGCGGATTTCAGAGCCGAAAAGCTGGGATCGAACCGGCGATTGAACCCAACCATCACCGGTTGGCCGGTTTCCGCCGCAATGGCTTGGCAGGCAAGTGCCCGTTCAAGGCTGAGATCGACGGGTTTTTCACACAGAACCGCCTTGCCCGCCCGTGTAGCGGCCTCAATCAAGTCAGAATGGGTGTCAGTCGGCGTCGCGATCAGGACGGCATCAATCGACGGGTCTGCGATGATCTCCATCGAGT
Source organism: Ruegeria sp. BA12 (assembly GCF_056539625.1). Taxonomy (NCBI): domain Bacteria; kingdom Pseudomonadati; phylum Pseudomonadota; class Alphaproteobacteria; order Rhodobacterales; family Roseobacteraceae; genus Ruegeria; species Ruegeria sp. BA12. The sequence continues at coordinate 230,668 of NZ_JBQFVF010000006.1, read as the reverse complement.
CGCGCGTGGTTGCCCCCTGTTCAGTGGCAAGGCTTTCAGCCGCATCGGAAATCGCGTCAGAGACAGCGCACAGCTGGCTTTGCGAATGCGCAGCGATGGCCTGTGCATGTACGCGACCAATGCGTCCGGCACCAAGCAATCCGATTCTGAGCATGCAGGCCTCCCGATTCTTTAATTCGAGGATACCATGATTTTCTTTGCAACCGGTTGCAAGATATTTTTCAACTTACTTGATACGATGAGGCTTAAAGGGCTCCGCCCCACGTGAGCGGGCCCCAGTAAACCGCCGTCCATTTCAAGTGGTGCGATCTTTGCCCTACCCGCGCTCTTGCGCTGCCACCAGGGCCAGCCCCTCGGCCACGGCGGTAAAGACAGAGGCAAAGGAATGCTCGGCCGAAGGGAAAACGCCACGCATCGTTTCGGGCACGACGCCCATCAGGCTAGAACCCCCGACATAGACGACGCGGTCGATCTGCTGTGCAGTCAAATCAGCCTGGCGCAGAACTTCGCGTGCCCCCGTGTCCAACTGCGCGGCATGAGCGGCAAGGCTTTCGGCCACCAACACATCACTGAGTTGCGCGGTCAACCCCGTCTCGAGCATGTTCAGCGTGATGGCCGGATCATTCGCCCCTGAGTTCACGGCTATTTTTCCGCGCTCCACCGCAAAGGCCAGTTCGTGACCCAATTCGTGTTCAAGCACTATTGCAAGCCGCGCTAATCGCTTGGGGGACTCGGCCAGCTTCAGCATATCGCCCACCATGCGGCGGTTCTGGGCCGTGTACAGAAAAGGGACCATTTCCCAGGTCGCAAGGTCATTGAAGATCGCGTTGGGCGTCTGCGACACGCCTTTGCCAAAAACATCTCGAACCATCGACCCTTTACCCAACAGGGGCATGACCTGATTGATGCTTATTGTACGATCAAAATCCGTACCGCCAATTCGTACCCCGTGGTTGGCCAGAATCTCGACCTCTGCGGATCTAGTGCGGAAAACCGAAAAATCTGACGTTCCGCCACCGATATCCACAACCAATCCAACCGTGTCATCTGGCCCGGCCGCACCGTTCGCAATGGCAGCCGCGGCGGGCTCAGGGCAGAACCGGATGTCGGTAAATCCGGCGGCCTCATAACACGCGTGCAAATCAGCCTCAGCCTGCGCCTCGCGCGGATCGCCCGAGCCATGAAATACCACGGGCCGTCCCGAGACCACGCGGGTGCAAGACACGCCACGCTCGGCCTCGGCCCGCTCTCGAAGCCTGCGCAAGAAAGATCCGATTATCTCGACGAAAGTCACCCTCTGGTTCAGAATCTGGCGCTTTTCATGCATCAACGTGGTGCCCAGCACGCGTTTGAGGGCGCGCATAAATCGCCCCTCCAACCCTTCAAGCAATGCCTGATTAGCAGGCTCGCCGATCAGGGTTTCGCGGGTTTCGAAATCAAAGAAAAAGGTTGTGGGAAGGGTCGTGGCGGCGGCGTCGAACCGCACCAAACGGGGTGCACCCGCGTCCACATATGCCACCGCCGAGTTCGACGTGCCAAAATCAATGCCAATCCACGGGCTGCTGGGGGCCATGGCGCATGTCTCCGAGATGTCTGAGCAAAGACGACAGGGCCTAGAGCGTTCGCAGCCCAGGGTCAAGGGACAAACTTGACCGGCTGGATCGACTGAAACTGGCGGATATTATTCGCGCTTTTCCGACCATCCTCGTCTGAAGGACGTTGGCGCCTCGCCATAACGCTTTTTGAAACGCACCGTAAGCTGGGTCGCACTGCCAAACCCCGTGGCCGCTGCGATTTCGGTAACGGGTAATTCGGTTTCGCTGAGCAGTGCATAAGCGCGCGCAACGCGCAATTCGATGTAAAACTGCACAGGTGAAACTTCGACATATTTCTGGAACAGGCGCTCCAACTGGCGGCGCGATATCTGAACAGCCTCTGCTATTTCCGAGATATCCAACGGATCCTCCAGGTTCTCATGCATGATCTGCATGGCGTTGATCAGGTACTGGTTGCGGCTACCCAAAGCCACCGAAAAGGCTGATTTCTGGAGGGTTTTGCGGTTGTTCGACCGAAAATGAATGCACATGTCGGAAACGATGACGGCCAGATCCTTTCCGAAATCAGACTCGATCATATCCAGCATCATATCGGTCGCCGCATTGCCGCCGCCGCATGTCATAAGCTCATTATCGATTTCATACAGGTTTGCAGAAGGTTCCAGCCCTTCAAAATGCTCGATAAAGGCGGGGTGGTTTTCCCAGTGTAAGGTGAACCGCTTTCCGGTTAGCGCTCCGGCTTTGGCAAGTGCAAATGCACCGGTGCAAATACCACCAAGCTTGCAGCCAAAGGCCTTCTGGCGACTGATCCACGACAGTACCCTGGGATTGGTGCTTTCTGCCGGTTCTATGCCAGAGCAGACAAACATCCTTGATAGGCGCGGCAGGTTTTGCAGTGCAGTGTCCGGGGTGATTTCAATTCCGTTTGAGCATTGAACCGGGTTTCCATCTTCGGTGATCAGATACCATTTGTAGAGCTCTCTGTTCGTGACCTGATTGGCGATCCTCAACGGCTCGACTGCTGCGCTAAAGGCCAGCATGGTTAGTTTCGGCAGAAGCAGGAAATAGATCTCTTTGGCTGGCCCGTCATGGTCTATGCGAAAACTGGCCGCCCCTTTTGGGATGAAGTTCTTGGGGCTCATTCTATTTCCTCCCAATACCAACCGAGATGGGTGAAACGCACCAACACCCAAAGGTGTTGGTGCAGGTCGATCAGGCGTGCCACTCAGCAACAGGCTCGCCGCTGGCTTCCCAAGCGTGGATTTCCTCGTCACTGGCTTTGGGCGAGAAAAGCCCAGTCATAGCATAAAAGATACCGATGACAGGTGACAGCCAACAAGCAAACGCAAGGGGAATGTATAGCAGGTTTTCAAAATTCCCGTCTGCGATCCCAAGACCAAGTGCGGTGATCACAAAGGCGCCTCCGGCGTTCCAGGGGATCAGGGGCGAGACCAAGGTACCGCCTTCTTCGACAGCGCGTGACAGGTTCAACGGTGAATACCCCATGGCCCGATAGACAGGCGCATACATGCGGCCCGGCAGGGCGATGGAAAGATACGGGTCGCCCGCAACGGTGTTTGTCGCCACCGAAGTCAGAATGGCCGAGGTCTGAATGCCAGCAAATGTCTTCACCTTCGAAATGACCACGTTGATGATTGCCTGAAGGCAACCCACGCGTTCGAGCGCGCCGCCGAAACCCAACGCCAGCAGCACCAGCGAGATGGTCCACATCATCGACTGAATGCCCCCTCGGTTCAGCAGCGGATCGATTTCTGGAACGCCGGTATCAATGGAATACCCGCTGTTGGCGAAGGTGAACGTTTCGTGCAGACCCGCACCCTGGCAAAAGATGGCCATGATGCCACCAACGACGGCCCCTGCAAACAGCGACGGGATCGGAGGCTGTTTCATAACCGCCAGAACGATGACCAAAACAGCCGGGAACAACATGATCGGGGAAATCCAGAATGCCTCATCCAGTGCGGTTGTGATGGCATGGATGCGGTCAAACGACACTTGCGATGTGTCGATCAACGTAAAACCGACAACAAAGTAGATCACCAGCGCAATCAACATGGACGGAACCGTGGTGGGTAACATGTTACGGATATGGTCAAACAGATTGGTGCCTGTCACGGCGGGTGCCAGGTTCGTAGTGTCCGACAAAGGTGAGATCTTGTCGCCGAAGAAGGCGCCTGAGACGACCGCGCCAGCCGTCCAATACATCGGGATACCAAACCCGGCGCCGATGCCCATCAGGGCCAGCCCGACAGTGCCCGTCGTTCCCCAGGAGGTGCCCAGCGAGACAGAGACGATGGAACACAACACCATGCCCGCGGCCAGAAACAGCTCGGGCGACAGTATCTTCAGACCATAATAGATCAGTGTCGGAACCGTGCCGCTTGCGATCCACACACCAATGATCATGCCAACCGTGATCAGAATCGAAACAGACGGTAGTGAAATATTGATGACGTGGAATACGCCCTCTTCGATGCTGGGCCATTTGTGCCCAAGCATAAGACCGACGATCCCTGTAATCGCGATCCCGAAGGCCAGCGGAATATGCGGGGTAAAGTCACCAAAATAGAAAAGCTGCAGGCCAAGCACGAAAAGGGTCAGCACAATTGGTACAAGCGCCAGCCCCAGACTTGGCTGTCTTATGTGTTCTTCATTCGCAGACATTTGGGTCTCCTCCGTTGGAATGATCCAGAACCGTGATGATCCGCGGAAGAAACCAAGTTTTAGGGAACCGCACCGTCGGTCAAAGCGCACATCCTATAGAAATTTGCGACACGGTTGCGTCGATTTTCGGCCCGCGCCCGACGCGGCGATGCACATGTAAGCACGCATAGTGCAATCAAACATATCCATTGCCGCAAGGTTGGGGTCCTTTCGATTCAAGGAGATATGGCTGGATATCGGCGGACCTTTTGGTAACGTGCAGACACATTGATTTGCATCTGCAATAGTTTTTGCGGGACAGATACCGGAGCGTACTTTTGATAATTCCGTTTCACGTTCGTGAGATGCTTCATCGCATCAAGGCTCGATTTGATGCCGATCAGATACCGCAGCAGATGGCGTCAAACGACGCCGAATTTGCCACCTTGCGACCATCGCGCAAGACAACCCCTGAAATGGTTGTGCGGTTTTGGGAAAAGCTGAAACCAACCGCAGGTGATGAAGATCAGGCGCAGATTGCGGACCCTGCAACGCTTGACGCTGCAGAAATTTACAGTGCCAATATCGAAAATTTCATTGGGACGGTTAAGCTTCCTGTTGGAGTTATTGGGCCGTTGCGTTTGAACGGAATGAACGCAAACGGGGATTTCCACGTTCCCCTCGCCACAACCGAGGCGGCGTTGATCGCCTCATATGCCCGGGGTGCCTATGCCGCCACCCGGTCTGGTGGTATCAGCACGGCTGTTTTGTACGAAGGGGTGCTGCGCACTCCGGCCTTTGTGTTTGAAAGCCTGCTAAAGGCCGGGCAATTCGTGGATTGGGTGGTTTCAAATGTCGAAATGCTCAAATCCGCGGCCGAGGCGACCACCGGCCACGGCAAGCTAGTTTCGCTGGAGCCGTTCATAGACACCAACGTCGTGTTCTTGATCTGCCGATACACCACCGGCGATGCAGCCGGACAGAACATGGTGACCATTGCCACCGATGCGATGTGCCATGAAATTGCAGATAACTGTCCGGTCGAGTTCGAGAACTGGTATGTCGAAGGGAATTTCTCAGGTGATAAGAAAGCTTCGGCGCTTGGGCTGGTGACAGGGCGCGGACGAAAGGTTAGCGCCTCGGTCACACTTCCTGCTGAAATTGTCGAAAAGACGCTAGGCACAACGGTCGAGGCGATGTTGGCCTATGGGCGTGTCGCCAATCTGGGTGCGCATCTGTCGGGTCAGTTTGGCGCACAGGCGCATTATGCCAACGGGCTGGCCGCGTTTTACATAGCAACCGGCCAGGACGCGGCTTGCGTGGCCGAAAGTGCGATGGGCGTCACAAGAATGGAGCCAAGGGGTGATGATCTATTCTGTTCGGTGACATTGCCAAACATTTTGGTTGGATCAGTCGGGGGCGGCACCGGGTTGCCAAGCCAGACTGCGGCCCTGAATATACTCGGCCTTAAGGGCAACGGGTGTGGTACAGCGTTGGCTGAGGTGGCCGCGGCAACCTGCCTGTGTGGGGAAATATCCATCCTCGCGGCGATCGCGGCAGGGCATTTTACCCGCGCTCATGAAAGTCTGGCCCGCCAAAGATGAGCTTTCAAAGCCGCTTCTGGATTTATCAGGCTGAACGATTTCCGCTGAAGAAAACCGTGCCCCTGCTGCTTGTGTTTTCTGCGGCCAGTATATGTGTGTCCGCCCGTCTGGCGGATCGCCCCCTGCCGGAATGGCCTGCATTTGCCGCCGGTTTTGTCCTTGCCATGGCGCTGTTTTTCCAGATGCGGGTCTGTGACGAATTCAAAGACGCCGAGGATGACCGACGTTACCGGCCCGGCAGGCCAATTCCACGTGGTCTGGTATCCAAGCGCGAAGTATTGGGCTGGGGCCTGTTGACCGTGCCTTTGTCTGTTGCCGCCGCCTGGCTGTGGTACCCGCCGGTCTTGTGGCTATTGGGTTTAGTCTGGATCTGGCTTGGGGCAATGACCGTCGAATTTGGCGCGCCCGCCTGGTTGAAGGCACGACCGGTCCTGTACCTGCTAAGCCATATGGCAATCATGCCTCTGATCGATTTGCTGCTGACCGGCATCGAATGGCTGCCAAAAGGTCAGGCGGCACCCTTCCTGTGGTTGTTTCTGGCGCTGTCCTTCGTGAACGGGTGTGTGCTTGAGATTGGCCGCAAATTGTGGGCACCCGAAAATGAGATCACCGGCGTGGACACCTATTCCGGGTTATGGGGCCCGCCTCAGGCAGGGCGCATCTGGGTGGGTTGCGTTTTGATATCCTATGCGCTGCTTGTGGGCACAGGTGCCGCAACCGGCGTTGGTTGGTTAAGCGCCTTGATCGGCGGGTTGGCCCTGATCCCCTGTTGTCTGGCAGCAAAACGCTATGTTCAGGCGCCGACAGTGAAAGCCCAAGACCGGATGGACACAATCGCCGGCCTATGGGTGTTTTTCTGCTACGCCACAGCTGGTTTCCTTCCGTACCTGATCGGAGCGCTTACATGACCTTCATCGTCGCCCAATCGGATGCAAACGATGTTTCCGTTGTAGGGGGCAAGGCAGCTGCTTTATCGCATCTTACGCAGCATGGTTTTGCCCCGCCCGCATTTTTTGTCATCACCAGCGATGCATTCCGCATGGGGAAATCCGGTCCCATTGCTCAAAACGGTCTGAAATCGGCTTTGACTGCCGCGCTGAAAACACTCGGAAGCGGGCTTTACGCGGTTCGTAGCTCTGGTAAGGCCGAAGATGGTGTGGAACACAGCCATGCGGGACAATACGAAACGGTTCTGAACGTTTCGGGCAGCTCTGTTTTGAAAGCGGCCAAAAAGGTCTGGCATTCCGGTTTCTCAGAGACGGTCGAGACATACCGCGCGGTCAAATCCGGGGGCGAGGCCGAAGGACCCGCGATCATCGTACAGCGCATGATTAATCCAAAATCTGCAGGTGTCGCATTTTCCGCCGACCCGGTTAGCGGTCGTCGCGGTGTGGTCGTAATTTCGGCAATTGATGGTCTGGCTGAGCAGTTGGTTTCTGGTGAGACGGACGGGGAAGATTGGATCATAGGCGCGGATGACGCACCTGAAAGCGCACCGGATAAGCCTGAGTATTTAATGGTGAGTGACGCGCAGTCCATTGCCGCCCTCGCGCGTGAAGCCGAAGAGCTTTTCGGATCGCCCCAGGATATTGAATGGGCCATTGATGCACAGGGGCTTCATATTCTGCAGGCCCGACCAATCACAACGCCATTGCGCCCCGCGGCCTTGGCCGACACAACGCTGACGATTTTCGACAACTCGAACATTGTCGAAAGCTATCCCGGTATCGTTAGCCCGCTGACCTATTCCTTTGCTCTGCACGTGTATGCTCAGGTCTACCGCGCGTTTGTCAGGTTGTTGGGCGTCTCCAAGCGTACGGTCGACCAGAATCCAACGGTGTTCGACAATTTGCTCGGGCGCGTGGATGGGCGTGTCTATTACAACCTGATCAACTGGTATCGGGCCTTGGCCCTGTTGCCGGGGTTTTCGCTGAACCGCGACTATATGGAAACGATGATGGGCGTGTCGGAACCCATGCCGCGAGAGGTCACGGATGCCCTGGCCCCACCCCCCTCGGTTGGTTGGCGCAGGATTGTGGAATACGCAAAGCTGGGCAAGGTCGCGGCCGGGCTGATCTGGCAGGCCATCTGCCTGCCACGGACGCGGCGAAGCTTTTATGACAGGCTGAACGGGGTATTGCAGGCGGGGCTGGACGTAGATGCGTCTAATGCGACCCAGCTTGCAGCCGAATACCGCTGCATCGAAAGCACCTTGCTGGATCGGTGGGATGCCCCATTGATCAATGATTTTCTGTGCATGATTGCATTTGGCGGGTCGCGCAACCTGCTGCAAAGGTGGCTTGGTGAAGACGGCCTGACGCTGCATAATGACCTGATGATCGGCCAGGGTGACATCGTGTCAGCCGAACCTGCGCAGCGCATTGCCCGGATCGGCCATCTGGTGCGCACCGCCGGTATCACGGAACAGTTGAAAGCTGACGCGCGGCTGTCCGTTTTGTCCGCGCACCCACAGATCGAGGCTGAAGTTGAATCCTATCTTGAGAAATTCGGAGACCGATGCACCGAAGAGCTAAAGCTGGAAAGCATCCCTCTGCAAGACGACCCGACAAGCCTGTTGCTGGCGATTGCCGCCTGCGCCGATCATCCTCCCGGCGGGCGTCAGGAAGGCCGGGAACCGGATTGGAAGGCACTGTTCCCAGCGAGCCCGATCAAGCGACATGTTGCGAAATGGATTTTGGGTTGGACCAAGGCGCGTGTGCGCGACCGCGAAAACCTGCGCTTTGAACGCACGCGCATCTTTGGCTATGCGCGCCGTGTGTTTTTGGGGATCGGTCGGGAATTTACCGCGCGCGACTTGCTTGAAACACCAAGAGATGTGTTCTTTCTGACAACGCATGAAGTCCTTGGCGCGGTCGAGGGGTTCAACCTGTCGCCTGACCTGAAAGGCATCGTTGCACGACGCAAAGCCGAAGATGCGGCCTCATCCCAACGCCCCGATCCGCCCGAACGGATTGAAATCCAAGGTCCTGCCATCGCGCCTGTCTGGTCTGATTCGATTGAGGCCGAAGCAGATGCCACACGGACAAAGTACGGAACGGGCTGTTCCGCGGGTCAAGTCAAAGCACGTGCGCGGGTGATCCGCGATCCTCGGACCGAGGCGCTGAACCCCGGCGAAGTACTGGTCGCCCGCCACACCGATCCAGGCTGGATCGCCGTTTTCTCGAACGCCTCTGCCATCGTTGTCGAACGTGGCAGCTTGTTGTCCCACTCGGCCATTGTGGCGCGCGAATTGGGTATCCCCTGCGTTGTTGGCCTTAAAGGGGCCACACAATGGATCAAAGACGGAGAAGTACTGTCTGTCGACGGGGCAAGCGGCGCCGTGGAGCGGTGCGATGCGTAGCAGTGAAATCGAAGAAAAGGCGGATTTCGACCATATCCGGTACGCCCAACTGTGGGAGGACGCGGACGTCCTGACCGCCGCATTGGGTGATTGCACGGGGCGGACACTGGTGTCGATATGTTCGGCCGGAGACAATGCGCTGGCCATGCTGACACTCGATCCCGCGCGTGTTGTGGTGCTGGATTTGTCCCCGGCTCAGATCGCCTGCCTCAAGCTCAGGATCGCGGCGTATAAGGTGCTGACGCATTCAGAGTTCATTGAGTTGACAGGCTCGCGCCAAAGTAAGCGGCGGCTTGCTTTGCTGAACCGGGTGTTGGAAGAAACCGATGAAGAAACAAACGCCTTCTGGCAGACCCTTGCGTCCGAAGTAGACAGACACGGCATCGGCGGCGTCGGTAAGTTCGAGCGGTATTTTCGCATCTTTCGAACTTGGCTGTTACCGCTGGTCCATTCGCGCCGCACCGTCGACGACGTGTTCACGCCCCGCCCCCCCGACGCACGCGAGGTTTTTTTCGACACGCGGTTCAACACATTCCGATGGCGGTTGTTGCTAAACACTTTCTTCTCGCGATTCGTGATGGGGCGGATGGGGCGGGACAGCGCGTTTTTCGACCACGTAGATGGAAGCCCGGCCCAACATGTTGCTCGCCGACTGCGCCATGCCGGGGTCGCGACCGATCCATCGCAAAACCCTTATCTGCACTGGATTCTGAAGGGCACCCATGGCGACGCATTGCCGATGGCGTGGCGTCCGGAACATTATGAAACTGTCCGGTCCCGATTGGATCGCCTGGATATTCGCCTTGGCTCGCTCGAGGCTTTCGTCGCGACAGGCGAAAAGGCCAGCGGGTTCAACCTGTCCGACATTTTCGAATACATGTCCCCTGATACTTTCAAGCAGGTCTATGGTGCGATCCTGAGTGCTGCAGAGCCAAATGCGCGACTGGTGTATTGGAACATGATGGCGCCGCGCCGTGTACCAGCGGATTACCGGGACAGGATTGAAACCCTGACCGATATCGAAACACAACAGAAGGCTCGCGATCTGGCCTTCTTCTATTCGGATTTCGTGGTCGAAGAGGTCCGGCCTTGACCGTTCTCATGCAGATATTGCTGGCGGCAGGGTCGGTGTTGGCATTGCTCGGCGTGATGATGGTCATCCGCCATCTGGCCAAAGCTGCAGGGCTGAACGCCGAAGTGCAGCGGAAACTGATGCATGTAAGCACGGGGCTCTTTGCGTTGCTGCTGCCCTGGATCTTTCCCGACCGCTGGCCGGTTTATATGCTGATCGCCGCCACAATGCTTGTGATGCTTGTCTTGCGTCTTCCTCGTTATTCGAAAGGTCTTGGCGCGACCCTGCATGGGGTGGAGCGAACATCATATGGTGACTTCCTGCTCGCGTTGTCGGTGGGGCTTTGCTTCCTGCTGGCCGGGGACAACCTGTTGTTCTACATCTTGCCGATTGCGGTTCTGACCTTGGCAGACGCCGCCGCCGCGCTGGCCGGAACCGCGTATGGAACGCGGCGGTTCATTGTCGAGGATGGTGAGAAAAGCGTCGAGGGATCGGTCGTTTTTTTCGTGGTTACGATGCTGATCGCGATCGTCTGTTTTCTGTTCATGGCCGCCTTGCCACCGGCGAACACCCTTATGCTCTGCGTTATGGTTGCTGCGTTTGGAACCCTGGTCGAGGCCCAAAGCTGGCGGGGTTTTGACAACCTGTTCCTCCCACTTGGCCTCCTGATTTTTCTGAGCGTACACTTCGACAGTTCCTTGATTGAGCTGGCGACCATAGCCTTGGTTTTTCTGGCCTCGCTCGGCGGTTTCAGCATCCTGGGCGCAAGGCTGGGTCTTACCAAACATGCCACACGGGTTTACGTCATCACCGTTTTCCTCTTGCTGGCGGTCACTGCACTTCAAAATGCGGTCCTGCCTATTTTGGTACTGGCGACGCATCTTTGGGCACGGGTATCGACCCCCTGCGACAGCAAGTACCCGGATCTGGATGTCGTGGCGTCTCTGGGGTTGTTCAGTTTCGGATGGCTGGCGCTTGGCAATGCGACCGGGTGGAATGCCGTATCGTTTTATGGCCTCAGTGCGATGGGGCTGGCCATGGGGTTCAGCGTTCTGGCGCTGCGAGGCAAAATCCTTGCGATCCTTGTGGTGGCCACAACATTATTCTTAGTCAGACACTTTGCTACTGCGCTGAACCCGGAACCTGCACGCTGGGCCGAACCGCTGACAATTCTGGCGCTGCTTTCCTTAATCTGCATGACGGCCGTACCGTGGATCAGACCGCGGTGGTTTGAAAAAGATCGGGTGCTGAGGTTAACAGTATTGGCCCTTGCCCTTCCGTTGATCTATTACGCGTACTCCGTTGCGGGATCGATCGGTGCAGGTTTTTTTGCCGGAGTCGCGTCATGACCAAAGAGACAATCAAAACCGCTGATGCGAAGCTGACCGTTTACCTGAACGGCCCCAATTGGGAGGGCGTACAAGCGGCAACATTCGGTGACTTTTCATGCAAATCACCCGAAGCCGGTGCCGAAATTCTGGATACGGGTATAGAACTGGTCAGAAACGCAGGCATCGACCGGGTCATTGGGCCGATGTCAGGGGACACCTGGCACAGTTACCGGTTCGTCTCCTACAGCGACGGATCCGCTCCGTTCCTGATGGAGCCGACCAACAAAGCGCATGAACCTGAAGTCTTCCGATCCGCGGGTTTTTGCGAAATCAGCCGGTATTTCTCGGCCCGTGTGCGGTTGGAGGATACCGACTCAGTGGCACCGCCTGAAAACGATGGTTTTGAGGTGGAAGCGTGGGATGGAAATGATCCCGAAGGCTTGTTTCGCCAGGTGTTCGCGCTGTCTGCACAGGCGTTTTCGGAAAATGCGTTTTACAAACCGATTTCCGAGTCCGAGTTCCTGGCCATGTACCTGCCTGTCGTGCCGATGATGAAGCGTGAACTGATCCTGTTTGCGCGTCGCCACGATGGCAATTTGGCGGGTTTTCTGTTCGGCATTCCCAACTATGCCGAAGGGGCTACCCCCAGTTCCGCGATCCTCAAAACCTATGCAAGTCTGGAACCGGGTGCAGGGCGGCATCTGGCCCACAGGTTTCACAAAGCGGCTGCAGAGATGGGGTGCGACACTGCCATCCATGCCCTGATCCACGACGACAATAAGTCCGCTGATCGCAGTGCGGCAGAAGGGGCGACTATATTCCGGCGATACTCTCTGCTTGGACGTAAGCTGAATGGCTGATTTGATAGCACATTTTGCTGCTGCGGTTGAACGGTTTCCGAACAGAACCGCCATAGTGGACGGCAAAGGCCGCCAGATCAGTTTTCAGCAACTGCACTCTCGCATGCAGAAACTGGCAGGCCGATGGCACGCAAAAGGTATCAGGCCAGGCGACCGCGTATTGCTGGCAATGCCCGTCGACGCAGACCTATATGCGAGCCTGGCGGCCCTGTGGTCGTTGGGTGCAACCGTTGTGCTGCCGGAACCGGCAATGGGACTGGCCGGTTTGCGCCACGCTGCGCGGGGCACTTCGCCCAAGGCGTTTTGCGCAGCGGGCGCGTACTCTTTGCTCAAGTTTCTAATTCCAGAGCTTTGGAGGCTGCAACTTCTGACGCCCAAAGAAGGCCCCGGCTCGCCGCCCAATCATCAGATTCAGGCCGATGACACAGCCTTGATCTCATTCACCTCCGGAACGACAGGCCAGCCCAAGGCCATCCCGCGCTCGCATGCGTTTTTAATGGCGCAACACGACGCCATTGCTCCCCTTCTAGAAAGCGACAAGGCTGAAAGGGATTTGGTGGCCTTTCCGGTGTTCACCCTGATCAACCTGGCCGCAGGGCGCACCACCGTTATGCCAAACTGGCGGCTGAGCAAGTTTGACCGCCTTGCGCCCACCCACTTGGCGGACTGGATTCAAAAGCAGCAAGTTACTCGCGCCCTCATTCCACCCTCAATTTGCGAAAAACTGACCCAAACCCAAAATACCGGACAGTTGAACACGGTCTTCACGGGTGGCGGTCCGGTTTTTCCGGACCTTGTTGACACGTTGCGAACCCGAAACGGGCTTTCCGTGGTTTGTGTCTATGGATCGACCGAGGCTGAACCGATTGCCCACCTTGATGCCACAGATATCTCAGAACACGATCACCGACAGATGGCCGAAGGGAAAGGTCTACTTGTGGGGTATCCGGTTCCTGAAATCATACTCCGTATCTGCGACAACGAGATACAGGTCGCTGGGGCGCACGTGAATGACGGCTATCTTGATCCCGCACATTCGGGCGAAAATAAAATCAAAGAAGGCGCCGTCATCTGGCATCGCACCGGAGACGCCGGCACGTTGGATGAAGAGGGACGCTTGTGGTTGTGGGGTCGGGTGGGGTCTGAAATAGAAGTGAAATCGGGCCTGCTCTTTCCCTTTGCGATTGAAGTCGCGGCAAGACAATGGCCGGGTGTTGCGCGCTGTGCGTTGATCAACACTGGGACCAGACCGACGCTATGTGTCGAAGGGCGCCGTGATCACCTTCAGGATTGGCGTAAATTCGCGTCGGATTTTGGCGTGCCCAATGTGATTTCAGTTCACAAAATCCCCATGGACAAACGCCACGCATCTAAAGTTGACCGCTCGGAACTTGAACGTATCGTTGCCCGCTAGTGCAACACGGGTCGAAATCATGGCAAAGCACCTTCCCACTGAAATCCAAGTAATCTCCAACAATTGCGACCGACCTTGGTACAGCGACAACGGACGTGTTCAAGATTTCTTTCTTTGGTATTTCGATGATTTGGTGAAATGGCGATCCCTGAAGGACTCGAACCCTCAACCTGCTGATTAGAAGTCAGCTGCTCTATCCAGTTGAGCTAAGGGACCGCTGCGCCCTTCTTGCGGTTTTTACGGGCGGGGTTCAAGACCCAAGCGCATGAAGGCGCTGTTCGGGTCGGCCTCATACCCAAATATCGGTCCGCAATAGGTATATCCCAGCGCCTCATAGAGTTTGCGCGCGGCATCATATTCCGTCAGATGTTCCGCCCCAGTTTCCAGCACCAGGGCCGCCACACCTTCTGAACGGGCAAGGTCAGCCAGGTAGGTCATGATCACTCGCGCCAGACCACGGCCACGGGCGGCGGTCACGACATGCACTGATTTCACCTCAGAGGTGCCATCGGGCAAGGCTTTAAGCGCTCCGCATCCCAGCGGTTTACCCGCTTCATACAATGCCCAGAATCGAATGCCGGGCTCTCGCAATGCATCGACGTCCAGGGTGTGGTTCGAGGTCTGGGGCGTGGCATCCCAGCTATGGGCCAAATGCGCTTGAATGATCGGGCGCATGTCCTGCGCTCCGGGATCCACTTCGCGGATGTCGATCATTCCAAGGGTTTCGGTCAATGGGTCCAGGGTGCCCGACGACCCGGGGCGAAGTTTTCACCATACCCACCTGCGCGTACGTTGGGCTTGCGCTTATGCGGTTCGCTGACCTGCGCATCAATCCCGTTGTCCTTGGCGTAATCCAACGCCTCTTCCTTGGTGTCGAACTTCAGGCGCACCTGGGTCTGCGTGTCGTTGGACGAGGTCCAGCCCATCAGCGGATCAACCTCGCGCGATGACGCGGGGGCGTATTCCAAAACCCACTTGCGGGTCTTGGCCATTCCCGAGGTCATTGCATTTCTTGCGGGCTGGTAAATCCGTGCGCGCATGTCGCCTCTCCGTACTCATTTGGATAGGGATGTTTATGCGTCAGGCAGGCGGCGCGGACAAGTCCGCAATTGTCGCAATTTCGGCATTTGGAAATGCCCCCTTGAACAAGAACAAAAACAGATCAAAATCAGGCGCGAAAGGAATCTTCCCCTATGGCCTATGCTCATTCCGACAAGACCCAGATGAATGCCGAGGATGTCCGCGCCCGCCTGAAGCTGGAAGGCGGCAAGGAATTCGTTATGCATACCGAGTTCGCACCAGCGGGTGACCAACCAACGGCCATCAAGGAGCTGGCCGGGGGTGTGATGGACGGTGAACGCGATCAGGTTCTGCTGGGCGCGACGGGGACGGGCAAGACCTTTACCATGGCCAAGGTGATCGAGGAGACCCAGCGCCCGGCTATCATCCTTGCACCCAATAAGACGCTGGCAGCGCAGTTGTATGGCGAATTCAAAGGCTTCTTCCCCGAGAACTCGGTCGAGTATTTCGTGTCCTACTATGACTACTATCAGCCTGAGGCCTACGTGGCGCGGTCGGACACCTACATCGAGAAAGAATCCCAGATTAACGAGCAGATCGACCGGATGCGCCACTCGGCCACGCGGGCACTGTTAGAGCGGGACGATGTGATCATCGTCGCCTCGGTTTCCTGCATCTATGGTATTGGTTCAGTCGAAACCTATGGAGCGATGACGCAAGACCTAAAGGTCGGCAACGAATACGACCAGCGACAGGTGATGGCCGATCTGGTCGCCCAGCAATACCGGCGCAACGATCAAGCGTTTCAGCGCGGGTCTTTCCGGGTACGCGGCGATTCCTTGGAAATCTGGCCCGCCCACCTTGAGGATCGCGCCTGGAAATTCTCGTTCTTTGGCGAGGAACTGGAGACCATTACCGAATTCGACCCGCTGACTGGCGAACGCGCGGCCACAATGGAGCAGGTGCGCGTTTATGCGAACTCACACTACGTGACGCCGAAACCGACCATGCAGCAGGCCATCATTGGGATCAAAAAAGAACTCCGCACCCGGCTTGATCAACTGGTGGGCGAGGGCAAATTGCTGGAAGCGCAGCGACTGGAACAGCGCACCAATTTCGATCTGGAAATGCTTGAGGCCACCGGCGTCTGCAATGGGATCGAGAACTACTCGCGCTATCTCACAGGCCGCGCACCCGGTGAGCCGCCCCCGACCCTGTTCGAATTCATCCCCGATAACGCGATCGTCTTTGCCGACGAATCCCACGTCAGCGTTCCGCAGATCGGCGGCATGTACCGGGGTGACTATCGGCGCAAGTTCACGCTGGCCGAACACGGGTTCCGGCTGCCCTCCTGCATGGACAACCGACCGCTGAAGTTCGAGGAATGGGACGCCATGCGCCCCCAATCCGTGTTTGTCTCGGCCACCCCGGCGAAGTGGGAGATCGAACAGACCGGCGGCGTCTTCACCGAACAGGTGATCCGCCCCACCGGCCTGCTGGACCCTGAGGTCGAAATCCGCCCTGTATCCATGCAGGTGGACGACCTTCTGGACGAGGTGCGCAAGGTCGCCGCCGATGGCTATCGCACTCTGGTCACGACCCTGACCAAACGCATGGCAGAGGATCTGACCGAATACCTGCACGAACAGGGCATCAAGGTCCGCTACATGCACTCGGACATCGACACGCTGGAACGTATCGAGATTCTGCGCGACCTGCGTCTGGGCGCGTTCGACGTGCTGGTTGGCATCAACCTGCTGCGTGAAGGCCTCGACATCCCCGAATGCGGGCTGGTCGCCATTCTGGACGCGGATAAAGAGGGATTTTTGCGGTCCGAGACCTCTCTGGTTCAAACCATTGGCCGCGCCGCGCGGAACGCCGATGGCCGGGTGATCATGTATGCCGACAAGGTTACCGGCAGCATGGAACGCGCCCTGAATGAAACCAACCGCCGCCGCGCCAAGCAACTCGCTTACAACGAGGAACACGGCATCACGCCTGAGACGGTGAAGAAGAACGTCGAAGACGTTCTGGCCGGTCTCTACGAAGGCGACGTCGACATGAACCGCGTCACCGCCACCATCGAAAAACCGATGCACGGCGCCAACCTCGAGGCCCATCTGGACGGTCTGCGCGAACAAATGCGAAAAGCCGCCGAGAACCTGGAATTTGAAGAAGCCGCCAACATCCGGGATGAGATCAAACGTCTGGAAGCGGTCGATCTGGCCGTTGCCGACGACCCGATGGCGCGTCAATGGGCGGTCGAGAAAGCCTCGGAAGACGCCGTGAAGTCGCGCGGTCGGTCAACGGCTGGCAGGCCGGGGCAAAGGGGTGGGAATGTGAAGAGGCGGAAGCGGTGAATATCTAAGCCACTTTTTACCATTGAGGCAGCACCAAGAAACAACCTATAGAGGTAGTCGCCCTGAAAAATTACGTTAAATGCAAAAGGCGACCTATGCGATTTCTTATTCCGGTTTTCACTGTCATTGTAACTTCTATTGCACCTGCATGGTCAGATGAACCTCGTACGGACTACTCTGGGCGCACTCTCATTTATCATTCGGATGTCAAGCTGCGAGGCTCACAAAAGAGGGATGTTAGGTACTCGCAAAAAGCTGATTTCTTTGGTGCAGTGGTAATCAACACAACAAAGAAAACGGATAACTTCAATGGTGCCGCATGGGGATATCACAACTTGAAAACAGCTCAGGACGTTGCGATGCGGTCATGCCGCTTCAAAGCGGAAAGTCCCGAAGACTGCGTCCTATACCTTTCCGTTGTACCTACAGGCTTTGACATAAAATCAAAAGAGTTGACCCTGTCAAAAACCGCTTTGGATGCATACAACTATCTCGACGGGTGGTCGCAGATTAATTTTGATGAATATCGGTCTTTCGCGACAAATGGAATTCATACCTGGGCCTATTCCAAGAGCGCACCAAGCCGCGAAGCCGCCGAAAAGGATGCAATGAACCTGTGCGAAGAGACGTTTGCGAAATCGCTGAAAAGAAAGAAACCCGCTTGGGTTGAAGCTGTCTATGCTGAAGATAAGTTAAAATGCAGGGTTTTCACCACGTTTTCGCCTGATTGACCGTATGTGGGAGAGTTATCACGAATGCCCGAGCTTTTCTCAGATCGCTTCGTCTTAATTGATGCGGTCCAAGTCGGCTCTGGAATCATTGCGATATTTTCGCTCGGTGAAGTATCAAACTCTCCCACACTCCACCCTTGCAGCCCAGCGCGCACTCCTCCACGTTTGAAATCACAAATTGTGATTCCAAACGGTTGCCATGACGAAACCAAACACCCTGCCCAGCACGCATGAGGTCCAAAGCGCCATTCACCGGGTTCGCGGTACCCGTGTGGTGCTGGCCGAGGATCTGGCGCAGTTCTACGGAAAGTCCGTCAGCGCCTTCAATCAGGCCGTCTCGCGCAACAAGGACCTGTTCGAGGGCTACCGCTTTCAGCTGACCGATGCCGAGGTCGCCGATTTGCAATCACAGAATGTGATCTCAAAACCCAAGGGCCGTGGCGGACGGCGGGTCAATCCGTGGGTCTATACCGATTACGGCGTGGCCATCGCCTCGGCCCTGTTCAAGGACCCGCGCGCGATCAAGATCACCCGTATGATCACCGAGGCCTTTGTTGACGGCGCTAACGCATTGGCCGAGTCTCCGCGCAGCGTGCCGGAAATCCTGCCACCAGAAGATGCCCCTGCCCCACTGCTGCCCAATGGCGAGCAGCTGCGCGATCTGGCCGAAAACATCCTCGATTCCGGGCAGCAAAGCCTGGTCGATTACATCGCCAACCCCACCACCAAGCGGCAACAGGCCGTGGCGGTGATCATGAAAACGCTAGCCGAAACCGCCGGAGAAGAAGTGCGTACCCAGCACGAACGCTTGCGCTTGAACATCGCCCAGCGTCTGGCGATCGGAGATTACGCCGATGATGACGACCGAAAACGTCTACTGGAATTGCTGCACGCGATGAAGGGTTAAACACCCAATTCGGCTCGCGCCTTCTTGGTCAGCTTGGCCACAACCAGATCATAGGACGTCACGATATGCTCGCGCAGGGAAGTATCGCTCATCCCGCGTTCCTCATAGACCTGCAGCCACTTCATCCCCCGCGAGGCCAGATAAGGCGCTGGGCGGATACCGGGCTCATCACCAAGAACCTCAAAAGCCAGATCGGTGGCCTTGAAGGTAAACGCGTCCATCCCATCGTTCCAGCCGCAGATCGCAAAGACCTTGCCGCCCACCTTCCACACATCCGCATTGCCCCATTGCACCACGTGGCTGGTGGCTTTGAGGCTGGCGCAAAAGCTGTTGAATTCATCTCGGGTCATGGTTGGATCTTGGCTTGCAAGAACGACTGAAAGCAAGCGAGATGGTCAATCCTCTCGCTTACTTTCTTGCCATGTGTTTAGTAGCTGACCCACCAATCATGCAAATTGCGTTTGCCGTCAGTGAATCTCAGGTCACGGCCCATAAAATAGACCTTCGAACAGAGTTCACCCTTACCAGAGGTATCAGATTCCCGGCAGAGTTCATTGCCTTTGACCGACCACGTGCCTTGGTCTGTCCATGACCCGTCATTTGCCGTCGAAGATTGTTTTCCATCTTTTTCAAACGTCCAGGTCCAATTGGAACTTTTGAGAGTTTTCCCCGAGACGATCTTTTCTATCGACGCCCCGTCCATTTGCTGTGCGCCCATATCCTTAATCTGGGACACCTTGGTCGCCGTCAGGAAATCTTTGGATGTGTCGGCAATGGCCGCACCGGAAAACAGGGTTGCGATCAAAGCCATAGCTGCGCATTTCGAAAAGCTCATTGAACATTCCTCCTGAAAAAGTCTGGTACTAGAGTTGAGAAATTTGGCCCTGAATACGCGGACCTATCCTTTATCCCAATGGACAACCACGTCGAACCCGGCCGGTGATGGCGGGCCTTCTAGGAATTCGGCAAAATGTCCCCAAAGCGCCGCCACTTTGGGGGCGTTGGCGTTCGAGGTTTCTTCGCTTTGAACCACGGCCACAACAAAACCGGTACCGTCCTCGTTCATGACATTGGTAAAGCTGTGCATGCCTTCCATGCCCATAATCTGATCTTTAAGCTCGTTCATCTTTGCCTCGGCCGCATCCCGCATTCCGGGCTTCATCTTGAACTGAGTAATACGTGCAAACATGATTTTCCTCACTATCTGGGCGAAATCCCCCAATGACGGCCAAAACGACGCGTCCGGCGGAGTGTACCACAGTCACGGGGATTCTGTTAGATTTGGGGTCAGGGCCGCAGGAATTTGGCGTTGCCGACTGTCCGCGATCTGGGCGTTTCAGCCGGTTGCGGCACTGCGCTCTGCCCGGAAATCGACCTTTGCGTTCCGCAGGCCACACCATCGCCATCGGGGTCATTGCGCGGGTGATACCCAGGACCGCCCTCAACGAATGGCCCCGGCACAATGGTTTCAATCGCGCCGCACCCGGCCAGGGCAATCAGATGCAGCAAAGCTTCTTCGTGCCTATACTCAGACGTCCGCAGATAGACCCCCACGACGATACCCATAATCGTCACCGGCAGCATCAGGACCATGAGGAAAATTCGAACCGGGGATAATGCGCGTTTCCGCTGCGCCTCTGCCCGTTTTTGACGCCGCGAAACCTTGGGGACAGAAGATTCCGTTTCAGGGGTGGGTTTTCTAAACTGCATGTCCCTCTGTTACCCTCGATTTGTGGCGAAACCGAGACCCCAATTGACCCGGAAACAAGCCCTCGCACAGGGAGGGCATAGGGGGTATCTTTTGCGTGTTTCAAACAGCTAGAACCACGCACATCATGAGCCAATCCAGCCCATTTCACCCGGTCGATGAGACCGCCCGATGTTTGACTCGTGATCTGATCGAGGGCGCAACCTATGGTGCGCTTGCCACTTTGCGACCGGACTTAGGGGTGCCTTCGGTGTCGCGCATCGCCCTGGCCACGGATGACGCGGGCAGCCCTATGACCCTGATTTCGACATTGGCGGATCATACAGCCGCCTTGCGTGCCAATCCGGTTTGCGCGTTGCTAATCGGAGAACCCGGCAACACCGGCGACCCGCTGACCCATCCCCGATTGACATTGCATGCCACAGCCACGTTCGTTGCCCGTGAAAGCGCCGAACATGCCAGCTTGCGGTCGCGATATCTGACCTTGCGACCCAAATCGAAACTCTATGTCGATTTCACCGATTTCAGCTTTGTGCGTTTCGCCATTTCAGACGCCGTTCTGAACGGAGGGTTCGGCAAGGCCTGGCGCCTTGCCCCCAACGATTTGCGGCCTGATCAACGCACCACGTGAACCGCACAGGCGGCGTGACGGACCACGTGGTTTGTGGTTGAGCCCAACAAAAGATCCTGCATGCCAGGCCGGTGTGAGGCCATGATGATCAGGTCAGGCTTGTGGGATTCCGCCCAGTCCAGAATGGTGCGCCCAGAATGCCCTTCGATCACCACACCCGTCGCATTGGACAGCTTGGCCGCCAACTCATCCAGCTCGCCCTGGACCGCCTTGCGGGCCGCGGTCAGATATTCCGGCGGCATGTAGGAAATCGCGTAGTTCGGAATATGCTCGACCACATGCAGCAGTGTCACCTGAGCATCTGGTGTTGCCAAAATCTCGGCCAGTTTCAGCGGGCCGGAGATATCCCGATCGGCATCAAATGAAATTGGAACAAGAATGTTGTGATACATGGTGAGCCTCTACTTTCTTCAGCCACCATACCTGATTTTATCGATTAAGGTTTTGATACAAGTCAGGAACTGCCAAAAGTTTCGGCCACGTCATACATCACCGGCTCAAAGCTTTTACACATCTCGTTGATCTTGCGATTGCGATCGCGCATTTCCGGCGTTCGCAACATTGCCAGAAAATCCTCACGACGGTTCCATTGGGAATAGTTGGCAATCCGCGTCTGCGCATCGTTCACATGCAGCCCTGCGGAAACAAATCCCGGCTGTTTCGAGATAAACTCGGCGTAGGCGTCGGTCAACGCATCCAACAGATCGTGGCAGGTACCCGGTGTCATCTCAAAAGTGGTGATGACAGTCTGGACGCTCGCGGTCTTGGAAATCTTCGGCATCTGGAATCTCCCTTTTCTTTTGCAAGCTTAACACAGGATTTGGAAAGGTCTTGTGTTTCCTTAAACGACACGTCGCCTTGGATTGGTTTCCAGAAAATAAACAAAACACTAACCAACCGTTAACCATGCTTGCGGAAACTGCGTGCATGTTCCGGGTTCTCGCTTTTTTGGTATTGCTGCTTGCCGCAGCCCCGGCTTGGTCCGGCGCATGGCTGCGTGAGAAGGACGCAGCGTTCACCGCGGCCTCGGTCACTGCATTCAAAGACCGTGACGGCAGCTATGATTACAAAACGGCGCTTTATGCTGAATTCGGATACAGGCCGAACCTCACAATCGGGGTAGATTTCGAACAAAGCCGGGATTTCTACGGCCACGCCCTGTTGTTTGCCCGGGTTCCCGTGGCCAATTTCAACAAATGGGGGCATTTCGCGGCCGAGTTCGGGGCCGGTGCCCACCACAAGCAACTTGACGCCTGGGCGATGTACAAACTGACCCTGTCCTATGGCAAAGGGTTTCAAACCGGTTGGGGCAACGGTTGGGTTGCGGTCGACACGGCCCTGGAAATTCGCACACATGACGCGGTTTATCGCAAACTGGATATCACGGCGGGCCTTTCGTCAGATCGATTGCTCAATCCTCTGATACAGGTGGAAACGGCTTATACCTCTGGACACTCGTTATTTTGGAGGGCCAGGCCCTCGGTCATGATCCGTGCGCGCGACAAAGGGCCCACCTGGGTGCTGGGCCTTGAACGCAACGATGCCCGCAACGATACTGGTTTGAAAATCGCGCTTTGGGAAGAGTTTTGATACCGGTGAAATGGCCACCCTGCAAAAGTGTGGCCATCCCAGTTGTCAGCTTTCCATACGAATGCGGGTCGAGACTTCTCCGCGGACCGCCTCGGGCCAGCGCAGGTTGATCGCGTTTCTCGACGCACCTTGTTCTAACTGCACATAGGGGGTGGCATAGGTCACCGCGCCGAATGTATTTCTCAAAGCTCCCAATGCCGTAACCGCGTCGCAACTACGCGCATAGCCCCCGAAAGGCAGCTCTCCGGCTGTCTGAACGGACCAGGCTTGCGCTGCGGTTCCTTGCGTATGCTTGACCCGCAATGGGTTCGCAACTTTTTGGTCAACGCCGTGAAAGGTATTGTTTTCAAACATCACATTGCGATGCGCATAGTTGTTCATACTGGCAAATGAGGTATCCACCCGTTCCACCCGCGTGATACCACCGCTTGTTGCGCGGAACTTATTTCCGGTCACGATCACACCGTTCAGGAAGTGTCCTGCACCATGGGGACGAACAATGAGGTAAGTGAACCAGGGCGGGGCCTCGCTGGAATAGAAAATATTGTCGGTAATGGCCATCGAGCTGAAGGAAAACCCGGTTGTGTAAACCGGATCTGCGTCACGTTCGTTGGTCCACAGGATCGAGCAATTGTCGATATAGTTCCCCGAGATTGTCGAGCTGTTGTAAGTGCCGATCATGACCAATCCAGGGCTGCGTACACCTTGTGGAATGCTGTCGCCCTGAAAAAAGTGATTGCCGAGGATCATGTTGTTGGTGCCACCCAGAACCGCAAAATGGCGGAACCGTACGGCCCGGTTGTGGCGCAGTTTGACGTCGTTGGCCGTCGCGTTTAGCGCGATCGACGAACGGTCTGGGACGTTAAAGGATTCTTCGGTGGACAGGAATTGACACGTATCGATCAACATGCCCTGACAACCAGTACCGATAGACGTGATCCCGCGATCTTTGGGGCGGCTGACAAAACAGTTCGCCAATGCAAAGGTGCTGCCTGACGGGGCCAGACGGATCGCGCTGCTGCGGCCGTTACATTGGAATTCGATCTGTTCCATTCCAAATTTGCGCAGCGTGCTGAAACCACTGAAATCCAGCAGGTACTTGAAAGACAGGAACGTGAATGTCTGCGTACCAGACGCATCGTAGAGCGGCGCGCTGAGCGTGATTTCACCCGCGCCGTCGTTCTTCGAACGCACGTAAATCTCGCGACCGACCCCGCTCCCCTGTACCAGACAACCAACCGGAATGTTGGCCACATTCGCCACGTTCACCAACCGGGTGGGATCGTTCGGGTTGTAGGTCGCGACCGATGTAAAGGTTTCGGTATCCCAGGCCGTACTGCTTTTGACGTCAAACTGTCCGTTGCGGATCACACGGCGCGTCGAGAATCCGGTTTGCCGGTTCGGAACAGCAGCGGCCATATCGATGGGCTCGGTTACCGATACCTTGCGCCCACCCATATCCAACGATTCATGGTCAGAATTGTTCAACAACGCCTGAAACGCCTTTTTAAAGGCCCGCATTTCATCACCAAACGCATTGATATAGGTCGGCAGATCAAAATTCTTGGTCAGCAGCAGCATCTTGTCATCCGGCATTGTTACGGTGCCTTCAAATTCGATCTCGGATGCCACCGACGTGTTTTGCGCCAGCAGATAGGTCCCCTCGGGCACGAAAATACGACGACCATTCGCAGCCTGATCCGCGGCCTCAAACGCAGCTGAGTCATCCGTCACGCCATCCCCGACCGCGCCGAAATCGCGGACATCGACCAGACTGATGAGATTGCGAAGGAACACACCGGTGACATCCGAAATCTCGATATCATCAACGCGGATAACCGCCCCATTTGCGCCGTCGATATCCAGACCGAAATGCCCGTAAAGGGCTTGTACACCCCATGGCATATCCACGCCAGGGCGTTGACCGGTGCCGACAATGGCCGTGATCTCGTGCACAGTGCCATAGCCCGAAAGCTGCGTGGCCGGGCCTTGCTCGACCACACCGGTAACCTGAACATCCCCGGTACCGCCAGCCCATCCGGCGATACGTACCTCGGGCAGCGGGCCGCTGATGGCTTTGACCCGAGCCTTGATTTGCAGGTAACAGCCCGGCAACAACGGCGTCTGCCCCATGTAACGCAGGCGCTGGGTGGTGCTGACTTTCAGGATTTCCAGACAGCCCGCAAAATCCGCATCCGCCGGAACAAATGCGCCGGTGCCCGATCCGTCATAGGTAGGCGAGCCGGGCGTCCCGTCGCCGCTGGACCACACATTCAAACCATTTGCGAAAGCAGGCGGCGTGAACACGATACCGTCGGTGATTGCCTTGTTCATAGAAATCCCTTTCCCAATCGCGCCGCATCAGCGCGCATAAACCCAGTGCCCGGAGACACACGCCCCGAACGCAAAAGCCTGAGTACCGAAAAGGGATTAACCGCCGCTCATATCACCGTGACGGTGGTGTTGCATCAAGCTGCCGGATCAGAATTGCCCAGCAGTTGCACGCCATTGATCTTCCAACCGTTGTCCATCTGCACCATCTGATAGTCCAGGATATGCACCCTACCAGCGTCATCAGTGATCATGACTTTTTGCCACAGCGCCCCGGCCACCTCGCGCAATTCCAGAAAACGAACCTCCGCCGGACGCCAGACCATCGGATAGCCGCGCCTAACCATGACGCCGAAATTCTCGGGCGTTTGAAACAGTTGCTGGATATTGGGGCTGGCAAAGGTAAAGGCGGTGGCAAAATCATCAGCCTCAAACGCCTTAATCTGCGCCGCGATGTTTTTCTCGATCTCGGCGCTTTGGGCAAACGCGCCCGAGGCCAAACCGGCGCTGAGGGATAGTGCAAGCAGTATTCGACGCATGGGGCCACCTCCTGTTGAAAGAGTAGCCCCACGCGGTATCAGGTCAAATCAGACCAGCTCACCCGCCAACGCCTTATCGATCAGCGCGATCGTTTCCGGCACGCCGTACAGCGCGATAAAGCCGCCAAAACGTGGGCCCTGCGAGGCACCCAACAACACTTCATACAGCGCAGTAAACCAACCCCGCATGGGATCGAACCGCTCTCGCCCGATCGAATAAACCACCGATTGCAGCGCTTCATCCTCAATGGGGCCGTCATAAGCTTCCAACGCAGTTTTCAGTGCCTCCAACGCTTCGCGTTCCTGATCCGTCGGGGCGCGGTGCTGACGTGTTGGTTTGACGAAATCGTTGAAATAGCGCACAGCAAAGCCAGCCGCCTGATCCAGATCCGGATGCGTTTCAGCCGTCGCCTCAGGCGCATAGCGGCGAATGAACCCCCACAACGCCTCTTTATCCTCAGCCCCCGAAACGGACGCGAGGTTCAACAACATCGCAAAAGGCACCATCAGCGTGGATGCAGGAACATTGCCGCCATGGATATGCCAAACAGGGTTGTTCAACTGGGCCTTCAGCTCCTGCCCCGGATAGGCTCGCAGCTGTTGATGATACTCATCCACTGCCTTCGGGATTACGTCAAAATACAGCCGCTTTGCCGTCTTGGGCTTTTGATACATGAAATACGACAGGCTTTCAGGCGCGGCATAGGTCAGCCATTCCTCCATCGACAAGCCATTGCCCTTCGATTTGGAAATCTTCTGGCCCTGCTCGTCGTTGAACAGCTCATAGCTCAGCGCCTCGGGTGGCTTTTGGCCCAGCGCCCGGCAAATCTTGGACGACTGCGTGACCGAGTCGATCAGGTCCTTGCCCGACATCTCATAGTCCACACCCAGCGCAGCCCAGCGCATCGCCCAATCCGGCTTCCACTGCATCTTGACGTTACCGCCAGTGACCGGGATTTCGACCTTCTCGCCGTCAGGTTCCTGATAGACGATCGTGCCCTTAGCGACATTGCGCTCCAGCGTCGGCACTTGCAGCACGTGCCCGGTTTTCGGGCTGATCGGCAGGAAGCACGAATAGGTCTCGCGCCGTTCCGGCCCAAGCGTCGGCAGCATGATCTCTTGAATTTTGTCGAAGCGCTCCAACGCGATCAACAGCATCTCATCAAACCGACCGCTGGTGTAGTAATCCGTGGCCGAGGCGAACTCGTACTCAAACCCGAAACTGTCCAGGAAATCGCACAGCATCGCATTGTTGTGCTGGGCAAACCCGGCATGGGTGCCAAACGGATCGCGCACCTTGGTCAGCGGCAGATGCAGGTCTTCTTTCAGCTCTTCCTGCATCGGCACGTTGGTCGGCACCTTGCGGAAACCGTCCATGTCGTCCGAGAAACAGATCAGCTTAGTCGGGATGTCACTGATTTGTTCAAAGGCGTGACGGACCATCGAGGTCCGTGCAACCTCGCCAAATGTACCGATATGCGGCAGACCCGACGGGCCATAGCCGGTCTGAAACAGCACGTATCCCTTTTCCGGAGCCGCTTTCTGATAGCGTTTGAGCACCCGGCGCGCCTCTTCGAAAGGCCAGGCCTTGGACGCAATCGCGGTTTCACGCAGTTCAGACATTTTTAGACAAGCTCCATCGGGGAAAACAGCGCCGGTCACCCCATGCAACCGACCGGACCCTCCTATTGTGCCGGTGCAGCATGAGTCAATAAAGCGCTGGTTTTTTCCTGTATGGAAGGCTGATCTATATGGTCAACTGGTCCAGTTTGGCCGCCCAGATGAAATCATTCTCGCTTAGACCACCAATTTCATGCGTGGTCAGCCTGACATCCACATAACCCCAGCCAAAGGTGACATCCGGGTGGTGCCCCTGCTGATCGGCGAGCCACGCGCAAAGATTGGCTAGATAGGTCGCCTTGGCGAACCCTTTGAACTTGTAGTGACGGCTCAGTTCTTTCGAATCAGCGTCCAGATTCCAATCGGGCGAAAGCTCCGCCATGTGCGTGTTCGCCTCATCCCGCGTCAAAGCTGGAACGCCACCTGAACAGGGCACACAGGTTCGGTCCGATAGGCTGCAGGTTTCTCCTGTTAGTGTCATGATCCGTTCACTCCGCTGCGGTTGCTTTTTCCGGGAACTTGTTTGGCAACAATCCCAGGAATTGTGCCTGTCGCACGTCTGCCAGCAAATCGCGGTCGGCGGCGGCAAAAAGTTCCTCGGGTGAGTTTAGCACGAAATAGCCCATCTGATGCATATCGATCCGATAAGGCGTGCGCAGGATCGTCAGCGCATCGAACGGATCCCGATCAGGAATGTCGCTTTCGACGGCATAGACAAGCTCTGTCGGCGAGGACGCCAACCCCGACCCCAACGCCTTGATCACACCATCCTGTCGACGCAACCCAAATTCGATCGAAAACCAATACAGTCGGATCAGCCAGGCATAGTCCTTGTCATCAGCCTGCACGCCTGCCTTGCCGATGGCATGGCTGAACGCCGCAAAGCGTGGATCGCTCAGCAGCGGGGTATGACCGAAAATTTCATGAAAAATATCGGGTTCCTCAATGTAATCGAAATCCTCGCGTGACCGAATAAAGGACGCAGCGGGAAACACCTTATCTGCCAGCATGCCAAAGAATGTCTTGAACCCGATAAGCGCTGGCACAGGCTGAACCCGCCAGCCGGTCATGTCCAACAGCCGTTCCGAGATATCCGCGCAAGAAGGCACGCGGGTCTTTGGCAAGTCCAGCCTTTCCAACCCTTCAAGATAGTCTCGCGCCATATAACGCTGCACGTTCTCTGCTTGCGCAGCATAGAGGTCAGCCCAAACGGCGTCCTCTTCTTCTGTATAGGCGATATGGCCGCGTTCATCGGCCACTTTGGCGATGTATTTGGTCGACTTTGGCATCTGCATTCCCTCCGCAGGAAAAGTATAGCCACGCGACTTGAAGGTTTTGATTTGGACAATCGATGGTTTCTGATTATTTTGGCAAACATATATCGAAAGGTGACAATTTGTGAAACAAACCCTCCAACCCGCTGATATCGCCATCCTGCAAGAGCTGCAGACCAATGGCCGCCTGTCTATGCAAGAACTTGCCGACCGAACCGGTCTTTCCGCCTCGCAATGTTGGCGGCGCGTACGCGATCTTGAGGCATCCGGGGTGGTATCAGGCTACATTGCGCAAGTGCGGGCCAAATCGGTCGGGCTGGACGCCATTGCCTATGTTCACGTCGCATTGCGCGATCATCAAGAGGACAGCATCAACTCATTCCTGCGATTGGTCGAAACCGAGCCGCAAATCGTCGAATGCGCCTCAATCACCGGGGACCACGACTTTATCCTAAAGGTTTATGCCAAGACGCCCGAGGACCTTGAACATTTCATCATGCAACGGCTGCTGAAATCCGGCCTTGTCCGCGACACGCGCAGCAATTTTGTGCTGCGCCAGACCAAAACACGCGGCCCGTTGCCCATTCTCTGATCGGTCAGGGGCAAAATCCGTTGAACCTGCCCGCTAGCCCTCCTATCGTGCGAGCGCAAAAGCCCAATCAGGACGACACCATGACCGAACAAGTACCCCACCCGATGTCCCCACAGGATTGCCTGGTTGCGATCATGGTCGCGGTCTCTGCATCGGATGAAACCATTCGCACGGCCGAGCTGGTCAAGATCGAAGGCGCCGTCAACATGTTACCTGTCTTTGCCGAATACGATATCGACCGCACGCGCCGTGTATCTCAGACGGTGTTCGACCTGTTCGAGCAAGAGGACGGGCTGGATGCACTTTTCGGCCTGATCCGCGATAACCTTCCCGAGCGGCTGAATGAAACGGCCTATGCGCTGGCTTGCGATGTGGCCGCTGCGGACGGGTCGCTTGCGGAAACCGAACTGCGCCTGCTGGAAGAAATCCGCTACGAGTTGAGCATTGACCGTCTGCACGCCGCAGCGATCGAGCGTGGCGCACGGGCGCGCCACACGACCTGATCCTAGCTGCCCTGTAACGTTCCCCAACGTTCGATCAACGCGCGTTGCAGCTTGCGCGACCTGTTGTTCCAGCTGCGCGCGCCTTCCGGACGCTCGCGCAGCGCACGGGGAATGGTCGCGCGGTGATCAACGTCAGCGGTAAAGATGGCAAAGGCCAATTCGGAGCCATCCGGTGCAGTTATGAAGCCGCCCAATCCCGACACGAAATTCAGCGTCCCGGTCTTTGCGTCTACTTTGATCGGGTGATCCTTGACCGGCCGTCCCTGACGGTCCGCCAGGGTAAATTTTTTGAGCAAGGGCCGCAGCGCGCCATCTTTGCGCGCCACCACCAGCGCGGTAACCAAATCCGCGGGTGCCACGCGCGACGCATCGCCAAGCCCCGAATGATCCACCATCGCAATTCCGGTCACACCATAGGTCTCGGCCGCCCAGCGATTCATTTCAGCGGCGGAATCGGCGAGGCTTTGCATATTTGCTCCGCGGGCTTTCGAAGCCGTCATACCGACCAATTCGGCCGTTATGTTGGTCGAATATTTGAGCATACCGCGCAGAATACTTTCCAGCGGATCACTCTGATGCACCACCAAAACAGTGCCCTGCGGGGTTTGCCGCGTGATCTGTACGCGCCCCAGCACAATGCCATTTGCTCGCGCCAGAGTACGGAAAACATCCCCCGCATAAAGCGCAGGTTTGCGAACGGGCAGCCAACGCGCGCCACCATTGCCCAGCGCACCGCGGGCAACGGTCCAGCGATCCTGCCGCGCACTTGGCTGATAGGTGTATATCGGCAAACTGCGCTTTTCGACCTGCATCGACGCCATATCCACAGACGGAGTATATCGGGCGGTGCGCGCATCCATACTCACGTCATAACTGGCACCAGCGCGCTTCCATTCGAAATGGACGCGATTGAAATTGAGTGAGATGCCGCTGATGGCAGGGCTATAACCCAGATGATCCGGCTGCCCGGGGTCAATGCTGAACACATAGGGCAACGCTCCGTCATAGACCATGAACGCCCCGCGCACCTCGGTGATTCCGGCCTCGCGCAGATTGGCGGCCATCGTGGCCAGATCATCTGTGTCCAGCAACGGGTCGCCGCCACCAACAAGGATCAGGTCACCATCCAACACGCCATTCTTAATCGGCCCATCCGCCATCAACGCGGTTTCAAACCGATAATCCGCGCCCAGAACATCCAGCGCATAAAGCGCGGTCAGTGCTTTGGCGACACTGGCGGGCGGCAGGCCCTGATCGCCGCCAAACGCCTCAACCTGCATACCGGTCTCTGCATCAGAGACTGCAAACACAACCTCCCCGCGCAACCCGGCGGACTGGATAAGGCGCTCTGCCCCGCTGGGCAGGTCCCCCCGCAGTTGCGGTCGCAAGGATTGAACAGGCGCGTCGGCCAACGCTGAGCCCGACGCAATAGAGGCCCCAAGGCCCGCAAGAAACAAACGACGCGAAATACGATCAACCATGGGTCAATTAAAATCCCAGAGATCACAGGCAAACAACCACTGAATGTGATTATGCCCGCATGGGGGCTATTCAGGCAACACCCCTCCATCCCAGCCACCGCGTGTGCGAATCTCGGTCGAGCTGACATCGACCATCGGTACATTCACGAAACACCACGCCGGTGCCTGCGCACGCCCCAGCAAATGCCGCGCTTGGCCGTCAATGCGATATCGAGCGTAAAGCCGCGCCGCAGGCGACATCCGTGCCGAGATCCGATCCCCCGGCCGTGCGACAACCCCCACCGGCACGCTGTCCATAATCAGCCGCCAATCCTTCCAGTGATGAAACTGCGCCAGATTGTCCGCGCCCATCAGCCAGACAAACCGCACCTGCGGATAAAGTTTTTGCAAGGCCGCCAGCGTATCCGCCGTCGCCCGCGTCCCGGTCAGCGCCTCGATATCCGTCACCTCGACCTTGGGGTGCTGCATGACGTCCCGCGCCGCCTTGATGCGCCGCTGTAGCGGGGCAGGTCCACGCGCCTTTAACGGATTGCCCGGAGACACCAGCCACCAAACCCGATCCAGCCCAAACGCCTTCATCGCTTCAAGCGAGACATGCACATGTCCCTGATGCGGCGGATCAAAAGACCCGCCGAACAGACCAACGACCTGGCCAGGCCGTGCATATGGAATATCGCTTCGCAACATCCTTTGCTGATGTTCAGAACTGAAGCGGCTTGTCAATCAACCGGTTGCACCAGATCGCCCAGCCGGACCCCTCCGGACCTGATGACCTCGGCGCACCATCCCCCGTGCCCACGCACGGCGGAATAGCCGCCCTTGCCCAGCGCCTCCTCCATCCGGCTGCACGGCGCGCAGATGACAGTGAATCGCAGAATAGCCTCCCCCACCTGCACCTCCCGCCCCTTGAGCGCCGCCAGATTGATCCCCGAAACCACCAAGTTGCGCCGTAGGATGTCGGCGGCAATCGGCCCTTGCCCCAAGTAGGAACCAATCGCCGCCAGATGTTCTTGCTGGATCAGAGTCACAGCCCTTTTGCCAGCGCGACCCCGGTCGCCCTCTAGGCCGTCTGCTGAAATCATAATATTATCAACCGCGCGCATTTCTTTGCAGCGCTCAGGTCGCAATCCAATCCAATCGACACAACCCGGCTTGGCCCAGCCAGCTATCAATTCCGCCAAATTCGACATTTTAGCTCCCACTCAGCGAATAGATCTAACTAAATTCGACGCCATTAGAAATTCACAAAACCACCAGCTTGCCCCGCCCGCCCCGCTTAGATATCTAGCGTTTCAACCCAATTTCCCCGACCCAGAGGACGCGACATGGCCGCCTATCAATATGTCTACCACATGCAGGGTGTCTCAAAGACCTATCCCGGTGGCAAGAAGTGCTTTGAAAACATCCACCTGAGCTTTCTGCCTGGCGTGAAAATCGGTGTTGTCGGCGTCAACGGTGCGGGTAAATCGACGCTGATGAAGATCATGGCCGGCCTCGACACCGATTTCTCGGGTGAGGCATGGGCGGCTGAGGGCGCCAAGGTCGGTTATCTGCCGCAGGAACCCCAGCTGGATGAATCGCTTTCAGTCCGCGAAAATGTCATGCTGGGCGTGGCCGCGAAAAAGGCCAAGGTCGACCGCTTCAACGAGATCGCCATGGAGATCGCTGAGAACTATTCGGACGAGTTGATGGAGGAAATGACCACTCTGCAGGACGCGATCGATGCGGAAAACCTCTGGGACCTCGACAGCCAGATCGACGTCTCGATGGAGGCGCTGCGCTGCCCGCCGGACGACGCCAACATCGCCAACCTTTCCGGTGGTGAGAAACGCCGCGTGGCGCTCTGCAAACTGCTGCTGGAAGCGCCCGACATGCTGCTGCTCGACGAACCGACCAACCACCTGGACGCCGAAACTATCGCCTGGCTGCAACAGCACCTGATCGACTACAAGGGCACCATCCTGATCGTCACCCACGACCGCTATTTCTTGGATGATATTACGGGATGGATCCTCGAGCTCGACCGCGGCCGCGGCATTCCGTACGAGGGCAACTATTCCGCATGGCTGGAACAAAAAGCCAAGCGGTTGGAGCAAGAAGCGCGCGAAGACAAGTCCAAGCAGAAGACGCTGCAGCGCGAGCTGGAATGGATGCGCCAGGGTCAGAAGGCCCGTCAGGCCAAATCCAAGGCGCGGATCAACGCCTATAACGAGCTGGCCGAACAGTCCGAACGCGAAAAGCTTACCCGCGCCCAGATCGTCATACCCAACGGCCAGCGCCTTGGTGGCAAGGTTATCGAGGTCGAAAGCCTGTCGAAACACATGGGCGACAAGCAACTGATCGAAGGTCTGGACTTTGCGCTGCCCCCCGGCGGCATTGTCGGCGTCATCGGCCCCAACGGCGCCGGTAAATCGACCCTGTTCAAGATGCTCACCGGTCAGGAACAGCCCGACAGCGGCACCATCACGCTAGGCGACACGGTTGAGCTGTCTTATGTCGACCAGTCCCGCGACGACCTGAAAGACAACGACACCGTGTGGGAGGCGATCACCGGCGGTGCCGAGATCATCCAGTTGGGCGACGCGCAGGTCAATTCCCGCGCCTATTGCTCGTCCTTCAACTTCAAGGGCGGCGACCAGCAGAAGAAAGTCTCGCTGCTGTCCGGGGGTGAGCGAAACCGCGTCCACATGGCCCGTCTGTTGAAAGAGGGTGGCAACGTCCTGCTGCTCGACGAACCGACCAACGATCTGGATGTCGAAACCCTGCGCGCGCTGGAAGACGCCCTGGTCGATTTCGCCGGCTGCGCGGTGGTCATCAGCCACGACCGTTTCTTCCTGGACCGTATCTGTACGCATATACTGGCCTTCGAAGGTGATGCCCATGTGGAATGGTTCGAGGGCAACTTCGAAGATTACGAAGAGGACAAGAAGCGTCGTTTGGGACCAGATGCGCTGGAGCCCAAGCGGTTGAAGCACAAAAAGTTTGCGCGATGAACGGTTTCATCGAAGCACGTATAGACAAATGGATGCGCAGCGTACGCAAAAGGCTGGCCCCCCGGCGTTTGAAGCGCATCCCGCAAAACGCGCCGGAAAATTGCGTCATCGTCGCCAGCAATGGCCGGTCAGGTAGCACAATGACCTTTCTGGCCCTTGCGGATTCGCTAAGAGACGTTGATAGGGAAGCTGCGAAAAAATCGAACTTCATCGCCCGGCTGGACGACGCTACATTTCACGCGCCGTGCGTGTACAAGACACACGATTACCCTCAGCCCCTCTCTTCATGGCCCGAGAACACTCGGGTCGTTTTTTGTTTTGGGTCTGCTAAGGATTCCGCGTTTTCCGTCTATTCCGCGCTGGACAGATACGGTGCAGATTGGATCGACCTGCATTTTCATCACCTGCATGCCACCGGTACCTATGACGAACTGTTTCAGCGCGATGTGCTGCAGCAGGCGCGGCAGATCAAGGAATGGGTGACATATGAAGACGTGCCTGTTCTGTGCGTTCACTATGACGCGCTTTGGGAATATCAGGAAACCATCTCGCGCTTTACTGGATTGGACTTCAGGCCCCCTGAACGGCGCGAGCGTGTGCCAAAGGACATTCCGGCAGAACTCAAAGCTGCAGCCGATCTTGTTTACGATCCGATCGACGACGTGATCGAACACCTGCCACGGTGTTTTGTTGCGTCCAAACAATACCGAATGACTGTCGAAGAACTACCGATTTCCAACTGAAGACCGCAGATCAAAGCACCCTGACTGGATGTTCGACGATGCATCACCCAGGTCAGACCAGCTTGGCAATTGGAAAAAAGTGGGTCAGGTTGCAACTGTTGGTCACATCGCAGCCGCAGCAGACGAGTAACAAAAGGACAATATTTGTGAGAGTGCTTTTCTCAAAGGGGCTTGTTTTCATATCCAAGCCACGCTGTGGTTCCACATCAATCCGCAGACATCTGGGCCCTTTTCTTTCAAAGGATGACGGTGATTTTGCTGTCGATGTGGCCAAAACGGTCGAGCATTTTCACCCGCATGATACGGCGCCCTATGTCAAAGCAAAGCTGGCAGAGTTGTACCCGGATCACCCAAAGCTGACCTATTTCATGACCATCCGTAATCCGGTTGATATGCTCTGGTCATATTATCGGTTTTTTCGACCTGATGCTGATTGTCTCTACAACTATCAATCCGATTGGAATGAAAACTCGACAATCGACTTTGAAGAATGGATTCAATTCGGCAAAGTTGGCATGAACCCTGCCTGGCAGGAACTTGCGCCCAAATGGATTTCGACCCAGAATCTTTCCCCGCTCAGCCTAGAAGCACATGCCATCGACCGCGCAGGTGTCAACCACGTCAAAAACGTGTTTCAGCTTGAAAACACTGAGAAACTGAACAGGTGGCTAACCAGCAAGCTGGAAAATCGTAGATTCCCAGCTTTGTCCGAGGCTTGGCGGTCTCGCAGACTTAAGCCACTTTCCAGCGCCAAGAACAAACAAAAGGCGCTTCCACACGTTAATCAATCGGATGGGGTTGGAAAGGCCGCAAGTGATCAACGACCCGTTGTTCTGTCAGACCAAAGTCTGAAGGCGATCCGAACAATGTTTCCTGAGGAAAGCAAGATTTACAAGATTTGACTCGCCCTTAACCGAACGGCCAATTGCCTACTGAAGGATATCGCCTTCAGCACTCTCTTGCCCTGCGCTTGTGCAAATGCCATATCTGACGGGCACACGTTTTTCTATTTCGACCTACTGTCTCCTTCTACGGCGCTCAGTCTATCGATACAGACAACGACGCCGGGCTGCCGCAACACCGTGGGCAGCACTAAACAGGAGACAACGGATATGCCCGCAGGCACCGTAAAATGGTTCAACACCACCAAAGGCTATGGCTTTATCGCACCCGAAGATGGCGGCAAAGACATCTTCGTACACATCTCAGCTGTCGAGCGTTCGGGTCTGACCGGCCTGGCCGACAATCAGAAAGTCACGTACGAGCTGCGCTCGGGTCGTGACGGCCGCGAAAGCGCCGACGACATTCAGTTGGCGTAAGTCAATGAAAGGGCAGAGCATTTCTCTGCCCTTTTCCTTACTGGACGACCACTTTTGCGTTTGACCATCATCCGCAAGTGTGTCCCGGCGAATACATCACAAACAGGTTACTTCTCTCCGGCGATTGACCAGATCGGCTATCATTCCGACATTAGGGTCAAGAATTTTGTGTTTTGTTGAAGAGAGCTGCCATGTTCACGCGCCGTACTTTCCTGACAGCAACTGCTGCCACCAGCCTTTTGCCCGGTGTTGCAATCGCAAAGCAAAAAGCTGTCGAATACGATCCCACGCCGCAATACGTACGGATCAAGAAAGAGTTTTTGCCGGGTCAGTTGCTTGTCGTTCCCCGGTCCTTCTACCTCTACTACGTTACCGAACCGCGCAAGGCGGTCCGCTATGGGTGCGGGGTGGGTAAAGCGGGGTTGGAATTCACCGGCACCGCCACGATCGACGTCAAGAAGGAGTGGCCGACCTGGCGCCCGACTGATGAGATGATCGAACGCGAACCCGTCACCTATGCCAAGTTCAAGGACAATGACTATGTCCAACCTGGTGGAGGCGACAATCCATTGGGGGCGCGGGCGCTGTATTTGTTCCAGAACGGTGTCGATACCTATTTCCGCATTCACGGCACCACGCAGCCGCAAACCATTGGGCGGGCAGCATCCAACGGCTGTATTCGCATGCTGAATTCACATGTGGTCGATCTGTATGAACGTGTGCCCATCGGCACCGTGGTCACTGTCGTCTGATCACTGCCGCGTGGCGTTCACAAGCTCCAACACGTAAGGACCTAGGTTCTCAACGATCAAGGTCACACCTGCGGCGTTCGGATGAATGCCATCTGATTGCATGTAGTTGCGGGCGGCGCCCGGATCGCCCCCGGCTGTCAGCCCAGCAAAGAAACTGGGCACATAACCCGTTTCATACGCAGTCGCCAAGTCGGGATAGATCGCGTCAAACGCTTCTTTGTAATCCGCCCCATAATTCCCCGGCGCTTGCATGCCGACCAGCAGGATATCGACCTCCGAGCTGTCTGCCACTTTTACAATTGCCTCAAGATTACTGCGCGACACTGCCGGATCGATCCCCCGCAGCAGATCATTACCGCCCAGCGCCACGATCATACCATCCACGTCCGGCGTCAAAGTCCAGCCCACGCGCGCGGCGCCTCCGGCTGTGGTATCGCCGGATACACCGGCGTTGATCAGGCGTACATCCGCGCCTTGTGCCCTCAACCACCGGTCCAACTGCGGTACAAACCCGTCCTCTTCCGGCAACCCATAGCCTTGTGTCAGGGAATCGCCTAAGGCTGCGATTACGACCTGTTCAGCTGTGGTTGCAAAACCGCAGCAGACAAATATCACCGACAACAAAGCCTTGCGCACCATCGGAACCGCTCCATATCCCATTTGACCGCCTTCATTTGGAAAGACCTATGACGACACCTGTTCTTTCGCTCCAAAATGCCGCTTTGTCGCTGGATGGCAATGCCGGGCGGGTCAATATCCTGCATGACATCTCCCTGACCGTGGCCAAAGGTGAGACACTGGGTCTGGTGGGGCCCTCCGGGTCGGGCAAATCCTCGTTGTTGATGCTGATGGGCGGGCTGGAACTGGCGACGGCGGGCAAGATCACCGCCCTTGGCAACGATCTGACAGAAATGGACGAAGACGCCTTGGCCCGTTTTCGGCGGGACACGATGGGGGTGGTGTTTCAGAACTTCCACCTTATCCCGACCATGACCGCGCTGGAAAACGTGGCCACGCCGCTGGAACTGGCCGGCCACAGGGATGCGTTCGACAGCGCCGAGGCCGAACTGGAAGCGGTCGGCCTGTCCCATCGGCGCGATCATTACCCGGCGCAATTGTCGGGGGGTGAACAACAACGGGTGGCGCTAGCCCGGGCATCGGCCCCGCGACCGCAGATATTGCTGGCGGATGAACCCACGGGAAATCTGGACGATGCAACTGGTGCCGCCATTGTCGATCTTCTGTTTGGTCTGCGTGACAAACACGGCGCAACACTGGTTCTGGTCACGCACAGCCACAGTCTGGCGCGCAAATGCGACAGGGTCGTGCGGTTGCGAGACGGAACGATTGCCGAAGACGTTCAGCAAGAGGCCGCGGAATGAGCCTGCGGCTGGCTGGCCGTCTGGCCCGGCGCGAGCTGCGCGGCGGCCTGCGCGGTTTTCGGGTGTTTCTGGCCTGTCTTGCGCTGGGTGTTGCCGCCATCGCCGCCGTTGGATCGGTGCGTCAGGCCATCCAGACCGGACTTGCCCAGGAAGGCGCTGCGCTTCTGGGTGGCGATGCCCAATTGGAATTCACCTACCGCTTCGCCAATGAGGATGAGCGTGACTGGATGGAACAGACCGCAACGGCTGTGTCTGAAGTGGTCGACTTCCGCTCTATGGCCGTAGTCCAGCAAGGCGAGGAAGCCCAGCGCGCGCTGACCCAGGTGAAATCGGTGGATGCGGCTTATCCGTTGTTGGGCACACCCGTGCTGGACCCTGACCAAACGCTATCCACCGCTCTGGATGGTGATCAAAACCTGCCCGGAGCGGTCATGGATCCGGTGCTGATGGATCGGTTAGGTCTGTCCGTCGGAGACCGCTTTGCCCTTGGTACGCAAGAGTTTGCCCTGACCGCCGCCCTGATTCACGAGCCGGACGGGGCTGCCGACGGGTTCGGATTGGGACCGCGTACTTTGGTACGAACCGAAGATTTACAGGCGTCGGGCCTTTTGGCGCCGGGGACGTTGTTTTCCACCAAATACCGGCTGGCTTTGCCACCCGATACTGACCTTGCGGCCTTGTCCACCACAGCACAGCAAAGTTTCGACAGTACCGGTATGCGCTGGACCGATGCCCGCAATGGCGCTCCGGGGATCGCGGAATTCGTCGCCCGCCTCAGCGCCTTTCTGGTTCTTGTGGGACTGTCGGGTCTGGCGGTTGGCGGTATTGGCGTCTCTGCCGCCGTCCGGGCCTATCTGGGGCAAAAGACCGAAACCATCGCCACGCTGCGCACTTTAGGGGCGGATCGCGCGACGATTTTGCAAACCTACATGATCCAGATCGGTGTATTGTCCGGTATTGGCATCCTTATAGGCATAACTTTGGGTGGGCTACTTCCCCTGCTACTGGCCCCGCTGATCGAAAGCCAATTACCTGTCCCGGCGGTCTTCTCGCTTTATACGCGTCCGCTGGCCGAGGCCGCGCTATACGGGGTTCTGACGGCCTTCCTGTTCACCCTCTGGCCCCTGGCCCGCACCGAAGAAGTGCGGGCCGCGACCCTGTTCCGCGATGCGTTGTCTTCGGCCCACGCCTTCCCGCGCCCGGTATTCATCCTGGCGACTGGCATCGGGCTGGTCCTGCTGGTCGCATCAGCATCCTGGTTCAGCGGTTCGGCACGTCTGACACTCTGGACCAGCGGAGGGCTGGTCGGCGCGCTGCTTGTGCTGTCTCTGTCGGCTTTGGCAATCCGCAAGTTTGCCCGTTTCGGTGCCAAACCAGCACGTGGTCGCCCGGCCCTGCGATGGGCCTTATCGGCCATCTCGGACCCGCGCGAAGGGGCTGCGTCGGTCGTGCTGTCCTTGGGGCTGGGGCTTTCGGTACTAGCCGCCGTTGGCCAGATTGACGGAACCTTGCGCAATGCAATCGCAGGCAATTTGCCGGACGTGGCGCCATCCTATTTCTTCGTCGACATTCAAAAAGACCAGATGCCCGGTTTTACCGAACGGCTGAACGCTGACCCGGCTGTCACCCGTGTTGAAAGCGCACCGATGCTGCGGGGGATCATCACCCAGATCAACGGCCGCCCTGCCCGTGAGGTAGCTGGCGACCACTGGGTTCTAGACGGTGATCGGGGCGTGACCTATTCCGCCGCTCGGCCACAAAACACCCGCGTCACGGCAGGCGAATGGTGGCCGGATGACTATTCCGGTTCACCGCAGGTCAGTTTCGCGGCAGAAGAGGCCGAGGAAATGGGCCTGTCCCTAGGCGACGAGTTGACCGTAAATATCCTTGGCCGGGACATCACTGCCGAAATCACCTCACTACGCGAGGTCGATTTTTCAACCGCCGGCATCGGCTTTATCATGTCGATGAACCCTTCGGCGCTGGCCGGAGCCCCACACAGCTTTATCGCCACCGTCTATGCCGAAGAACAGGCCGAGGCTGCCATTCTGCGCGACCTGGCCGGGCAATATCCGAACATCACAGCGATCCGGGTGCGGGACGCGATTGATCGTGTCTCAGGCCTGCTGGCCGGGCTGGCGGCGGCGACCTCCTATGGAGCGGGTGTGTCTTTGCTGACCGGTTTCTTGGTCCTGATCGGGGCCGCCGCAGCAGGCGAAACCGCGCGCCGCTGCGAATCTGCGATCCTCAAGACATTGGGCGCAGACCGGCGGCGCATCTTGCTCAGCTTTGCGCTGCGTTCGATCTTGCTGGGCGCGGCCGCCGGATGTGTCGCCCTGCTGACCGGGATATTAGGGGGTTGGGCTGTGGCCACATACATCTTTGACACCGGGTTCACGGTCATCTGGAGTTCAGCCCTGGGTATCGTGCTGGCTGGAATCCTTGTGACACTGGGCGCAGGTCTGGTCTTTGCCCTGCGCCCACTGGCGGTACGCCCGGCCAGCATTCTGCGCGCCGCTGACTAGGATCAGCGCACGCAGGCCACCGGTTGCAGGATTTGCAACAGCTGTTCGTTGTCACAGACCAGCGCATCCAGCGTGATCTCGTCCAGCGAGGCATAGAAAACCTCGGCAGCGTCGCTAAGCGCCACCCGCAACCGACACGCATCGGTCAGTGGACAAGTATTGTCGGCATCGGCAAAACACTCGGCGATCGGTAAAGCGCCCTCGACATGGCGAAAAACCGACCCGACGCGAATTTCGTCAGCTGGGCGCGCCAGAGACATACCGCCATTGCGACCGCGCTGGGTGCTCAGGTAATTTAGCTGGCTCAATTGATTGATCACCTGTGCCAGATGGTTTTCCGAGATATTGCACACATCCGCAATCTCGGCCTTTGTCACCAATCGATCCTGATGCGCCGCACAATACATCAAAAGGCGCACTGCTATGTTTGTCCGTTTGGTAATCCGCATGTTGGCCTCCCAAATTTCAAGGTGGGACCTTATTGCATGTCTGGCAAAAAAGCGGTTTGACATACATCAATCGCTTAGAAGGACATGTAGGCGCATGGCGGACCCTTATTTCTTTGGCTATGGCAGCCTTGTGAACCTTTCGACCCATGATTTCCCCGATCCGCACCCGGCCCGGTTAAAGGGATGGCGGCGCGCCTGGCGCCATACCGATCTGCGCCCGGTGGCCTTTCTGACAGCAGTGCCGGACCCGGATTGTGAGATTGAGGGGATGATAGCTCATGTGCCGAAAAACGACTGGGCGGCGCTGGATGAACGGGAATGGGCTTATGATCGGGTGCCTGCCACGCAGGCGGTGACACACCCCCTGACCCATGACGTTGAAATTGCCGTCTATGCGGTGCCGCATGACCGTCATACCGCACCCAGCAACCACCACCCGCTGCTGCTAAGTTATATTGACGTGGTTGTGCAGGGTTATCTGCGTGCCTTCGGACCCGATGGAGTGGATCGGTTTTTTACAACCACCGATGGTTGGGACGCGCCAATCCTGAATGATCGCGCAGAACCTCGGTATCCGCGCCATCAGCAACTAAAACCGGCAGAGACCGAATTGGTGGATGATCGTTTGCAACAGGTTTCGGCACAAGTGCTGCAGACCGGCCAACAAAAAAAGGCAGGCGGTTTGCCTGCCTCATTCGTGTTCTAGGCTGATTAATACCGGATCAGGTACATTCATCCGCGCGCGCGGATCACCTGCAGCAACGGCAGCAAGGTCGCCATTTCCGGGCCCCGCTCCATGCCGGTCAGCGCCTTGCGCAGCGGCATGAAAAGGCCC
This sequence comes from Ruegeria sp. BA12, assembly GCF_056539625.1. Lineage (NCBI taxonomy): Bacteria > Pseudomonadati > Pseudomonadota > Alphaproteobacteria > Rhodobacterales > Roseobacteraceae > Ruegeria > Ruegeria sp. BA12. The sequence goes on along the minus strand of NZ_JBQFVF010000006.1, from coordinate 188,521 downwards.
TTGCCCTTGCGGCCGGTGGCTTCTTTCACCGCCTTGGTCCATGCGCCCCATGTTTCACCATCGAAAGGCCCTTCGGGTAGCAGCGCAACGGCTTCGGCGATAAACTCACGGTCCTCATCCGCGATCAAGGGTTCAGCCCCGTCGCGGCACAGCTCCCACCAGCCTTTCAGATCGGCCAGGGTGGTGATGTTTTCGCGCGCCATCAACCAGAACGGCTCGGCCAAGTCGGCTGGAACGCCTGCGTCGGCAACGGCGTCGGCCACATCGGCCAGCGGCAGCGATTGCAGGTGCTTCGCCGTCAGCGGGAACAGGTCCTGCACGTCGAACTTTGTTGGTGCAGCCCCGAAACGGGTTACATCGAATCCTTCGATCAGTTCAGCCATGTCCGAACGCAACTCAACCGGATCGGACGAGCCCAGACGCGCCATCAGGCTCAGCAGAGCCATTGGTTGCACACCCTGTTCACGCAAATCGCGCAGGGCTAGCGTGCCCAGGCGCTTGGACAAAGCTTCACCCTGCGGGCCGGTCAGTAGGGAGTGGTGCGCAAAGCGCGGGCAAGTGCCGCCCAGTGCCTCGATGATCTGAATCTGCGTCGCGGTGTTGGTCACGTGGTCCGAGCCGCGCACAACGTCAGTAACGCCCATTTCGGTGTCGTCCACCACCGACGCAATCGTATACAGAACCTGACCATCCCCCCGGATCAGCACCGGGTCAGACACCGAGGCCGCATCGATTGAGATGTCGCCCAGAATACCATCGGTCCATTCGATCCGCTCATGATCCAGCTTGAACCGCCAGACACCATTACCACGCTCGGCCCGCAACGCGTCTTTCTCAGCCTCAGAAAGGTTCAGCGCGGCGCGGTCATAAACTGGCGGCTTGCCCATGTTCAGCTGTTTCTTGCGCTTCAGGTCCAGCTCGGTCGGCGTTTCAAACGCCTCATAAAACCGGCCCATCTCACGCAGTTTGTCCGCAGCTTCGGCATAACGGTCCAGCCGTTCGGACTGGCGCTCGACCCGGTCCCAATGCAGACCCAACCATTCCAGATCCTGCTTGATGGCGTCGACATATTCTTCTTTCGACCGCTCGGGATCGGTGTCGTCGATACGCAGAATAAATGTACCGCCTGCCTTGCGGGCGATCAGATAGTTCATCAAGGCGGTGCGCAGGTTGCCCACATGGATATAACCGGTGGGCGACGGGGCAAAACGGGTGGTGGTCATGGAGTTCTCCTGTTGGCGCGGCTCATGTCACAAAGGCGCGTTTTTGTCCAGCAGGGGTTTCAGGTCGGTTGCACCGGCCAGTGCCGATCCAAGTCTTTCAACCCGGCGCGGATCAGCTCGAAGAGCACATCCAGATCAATATCCGCCAGCTTGTTCACATAAAGGCAGGATTTGCCCAGTTTGTGCTTGCCCAGGCCCGTCAGAATATCCCCGAAATCCGCATAACCGGGCATGATATAGATCGACAGCGCAGATTTACGTGGGGAAAACCCGGTGGCCAGAAAATCACCCTCGCGCCCGGATTTATATCGGTAATGGTATCGCCCGTACCCGATCATCGACGCCCCCCACATAACAGGTGCAAATCCCGTCGCGTTACGGAATACTGCATCCAGTACCCGTGCCTCCTCGGCTTTTCGCGTTGGCTGTACCGCCGAAAGGAAACTCTCAACGCTTTGCCCTGTGGGGACGGTTTTGTTTACAGATCGCGCCATGAACAAAATTTAACACGTAATGTTCAACCACACAGCCCATGTCTTGAGTGTATAGAGTGGCAAGTGACCCTCTCCGCCCTACCTAACATCCTGATATTCTGACAGGGAGATCGAAAATGACCATCAAATTGACTCGCCGCGCGGCCCTAGGAGCCGCAGCAGCATTGCCATTCGCATCCGCCGCCGCCCCGGTTCTGGCCGCCGGGACCGAGACCAAGACCAATTCAACCATCGCCAAATCCTTTAAGTTGGGCGACTTCACCGTCACCACATTGTTGGACGGTAGCCTGCCCCGTGACGGCGCCAAGGATATCTTTGGCGGCGGCGCTTCGGACGAGGATTTCGCCAAGGTCTCAGCCGACAACTTCATCTCGCCCGAGGTGGCGCAGTTCTTTTTTACCCCAACACTGGTCAATACCGGGTCTGAGCTGGTTCTGTTCGACACTGGCCTAGGTCAGGGCGGCATTCAGGCCGCGCTGGCGGATGCGGGCGTGACGCCAGATCAGATCAATACCGTTGTGATCACCCATATGCATCCCGACCATATCGGCGGCATGACCACGAACGACGCGCCGACCTTCCCGAATGCGCGCTATGTCACTGCATCGCCTGAGTATGATTTCTGGGCCGCGCAAGACGCAGGCAACCGCGTCGGCGATCTGGTCGCAGCCAAAGTGACACCGCTGGCCGAAAAGATGACCTTTGTCGAAGACGGGGGCGAGGTTGCATCGGGCATCACCGCAGTCGCAGCCTATGGGCATACTCCGGGTCACACAGTTTACCACTTGGAAAGCAACGGGCAACGTCTGGTGCTGACCGCTGATTTGGCCAATCACTATGTCTGGTCTTTTGCCCACCCGGAATGGGAGGTGCGCTTTGACATGGACAAGGCGGCAGCCACTGCATCCCGGCGCAATGTGCTGGGCATGCTGGCCGCCGACAAGGTGCCTATGATCGGCTATCACATGCCGTTCCCGGCGGCCGGCTTTGTCGAAACGCGCGGTGACGGGTTCCGCTTTGTCCCGGTCAGCTATCAGATGATGGGCTAAGCCCTAGTATCCAGGGTCCGGCCGCACTATTGAGCCATCCGTGAAACGGGACAGGCGAAAAGCGGCCGGATCGACGCAAGGCGTGGTTTCGGCGACCAGGTCAGCCATCAGACGACCTGCTGCGGGGCCAATACCAAACCCGTGACCGGAAAAACCGGTTGCAATATACATTCCCGCCATCTCATCCACCCCCGAGATTACCGGCACCGCATCCGGTGTTACATCGATCATGCCCGCCCAGCTTTGTACAATCTCGGCCTGTTCAAGCGCCGGAAACGCATTGCGTGCTTTGGCCCATGCCTTGCGCAACACTTTTGACGACGGCTCGGGGTCCAGCACACGGCATTTTTCGAACGGCGTCACATCGGTTGGCAGCCAGGTCTGATCCTGCTGCGCCTCAGTGCGCCAGCGGCCCGACAATCGAAAGCGCAAAGACCGCCATTCCTGTTTAAAGGCAGGCAGGAACTGTCGACCCAGACGAAAGCTATCGGGCACGATATCAACCGTATTCTCACGACCGGACGCGATGCTATAGCCGCCATCGGCACGCTTTCGCATTGCGAATTCATCCGCCCAAAGCGCTGTTTCAGGACCCTCGACAGGTGACGTGCGCAGAACCGTGTTCAGTACCTTCAGTTGCGGCAGATCAATCCCGGCATTCCTGGCAAACAGACGTGACCACGCACCACCGGCCAGAACCACATAGTTACATGCCACCCGACCACGCTCGGTGAACACACCAGAAACGCGGCCATCCCTAAGATCGACACTGCGCACTGCGCAATTGGTCATCAGCACCGCCCCACGGTCCCGCGCCGCCTCGGCGATGGCGGGTGCGGCCCATTGCGGCTCGGCCCGACCGTCCTGCGGCATAAAAAGGGCGCAATCAAAATCCGCTGCAGTATCAGGCAGCATCGCGTCCAACTCACCCCCGGCCACCAATCTGGCACCGGTTTGCAACCCGTCGACATGGCGTAGCCAGCGTTCCAGATTTCCGCTGCTGCGTTTGCCCGAGGCGCCAAACAGGATGCCTGCACGGGTATAACCTGTCTTGCGGCCGGTCCGCTGATCCAGCCCTTGCCAAAGGTGCAGCGCCTCGACCATCAACGGGATTTCCCGCGGGTCGCGCATACCCAGACGCACCCATCCCCAGTTGCGCGAGCTTTGCTCGCCCGCGATCTGCCCCTTTTCACACAGCAGCACCGAAGCACCGCGTTCAGACAGTTCCAACGCGGTGGACGCGCCGATTATGCCGCTGCCAATGACAACCACATCCACGGTTTTGGGCAAGTGCAAATCAGGTTCGACGGGGGTTGGCTTGGGGCCGGGCATCAACCGCTCTTATTTCATGGCTCGAACCGCCATGAAGGCCCAGAGCGAGCGCGCAGGCAACGTGCCTTGTGCCGCAGGGGTGATGATTTTCAAAAGTTGTGGCGAACACGCCAATAGGCGCGAGAAAACACGCGCCATTCCGTCCGTATTCACCTAGAAATTAAGCCGCGCCGCGCAACTCTGCCAATTTCTGGCGCAGGGTCGCCCCCAACCCGCTGTCTTTCGTCTCGACCTCTTCATCCATCTCGGCCTGTTGAGGCAGTTCAGGAAAGACGGCCGGCGCTTTTGTGGATTTCACCTCAGGCTCGGGGTCTTCGGGCTCATCCTCGCGAAGAAGATCCGCGATGGCAGAATCCAACTTAGCTTCGTCCAGAACCCGCGCCTCGGACTCCATTGATTTGTACCTCAACGGCGGGTGAAGCGGTTTGTCATATCCCTCATACATAATAACACCAAATCGTTAACTCAGACATCCAATACCAAGTGCGCCACAATTCGATACTTTCGAAATAAGGTCACACCGCCCCAGATGGGGCGTGAATTAAGCTAAAATGTGGCAAAAAAATGTCTCAATTTCAAGCCATCCATTCCAAGAGAGGCTGGAAAATTAGAGTGTTATCGGAAAATTTGAAACAATGCTCACCTCTCTGGGCAAACTAGCCTAGCGAAGGAGACAATCATTTTTTCCTTAATTGGTTCCAGAGCAGTTCAGCCTTTGTCCCGCCAGCGATTCACAATCGGATAGCGGCGATCCAGCCAGAAAGCCCGATGTGTCAACCGAGTTCCGGGGGCGGACTGAAAGCGTTTGTATTCGCTGATATAGATCAGATGCTCGACCCGCCGCGCATCAGCCTCGTCAAATCCGGCAGCGACACAATCGGCGATCGAGCCCTCACGATCGACCAGAATATCCAGAATGGCATCCAAAACCGGATAGTCGGGCAGGCTGTCGCTGTCCTTTTGGTCCTCACGCAGCTCGGCACTGGGCGGTTTGTCGATGACCGAAGGGCGGATCACCACACCTGCGGGCCCCATCATCCAGTCGCGGTGGTTTGCATTGCGCCAGCGGCAGGTCTCGAACACACGGGTTTTGTACAAATCCTTGATCGGGTTATAGCCGCCGTTCATGTCGCCGTAGATGGTGGCATATCCCACCGCGACCTCGGATTTGTTGCCTGTGGTCAGAAGCATCTCACCAAACTTGTTCGAGATCGCCATCAACAGCAAACCGCGCAAGCGGGATTGAATGTTCTCTTCGGTCAAATCCGCATCACACCCAGTAAACAGCGGGGCCAAGGTCTCGGTCACGGCTGCCCTGCTGTCCGAGATCGGCACATAGTCATAGTGAACGCCCATCGCCTTGGCGACGGCTTCGGCATCGTCCAATGACGCCTGACTGGTGTATTCCGAAGGCAGCATCACACAGCGAACATTCTCAGCGCCAATGGCATCCACTGCGATAGCCGCGACCAAGGCAGAATCAACGCCGCCCGACAAACCCAGCAGCGCTTTTTTGAACCCGGTCTTGCCCATATAATCGCGCAAGGATTGCACCATGGTGCGATAGTCCTGCTCCCATTCGTCGGGCTGCGGCACGATTTCAGCGGGCACGATGCGCCAGCCATCATCGCCACGCTCCAGATCGATCTGCGTCACGGCCTCGTCAAAGACAGGCATCCGAAACGCCAGCTCTCCGCCCGGGTTCAGGCCAAACGTGGCCCCGTCGAATACCTGATCGTCCTGACCGCCAACCATGTTCAGATAGATCAGCGGCAGCCCAGTCTCGACCACGCGGGCCACCATATGGTTCAGGCGCACGTCGTATTTGTTGCGAAAATACGGCGAACCATTGGGGATCAGCAGAAACTCGGCCCCGGTTTCCTCAAGCGTTTCGGCCACGTCCGGATGCCAGCTGTCTTCGCAGATCGGGCTGCCGATGCGGGTGTTGCCAACCGCATAAGGCCCGCCCAAAGGCCCGGCATCGTACAGGCGAACTTCGTCGAATACAGTTTCATTGGGCAAATGATGTTTCAACGACTTGCTGCTGATCCGCCCGTTCTTGAGGATCAGGTACGCATTGAAAAGATTGCCATCTTCTGCCCAAGGTCCGCCAATCGCCACCGCAGGGCCATCGGCGCATTGTTTGGCCAGATCCACGACCGCCTCCATCGCCGCCCGGTGGAATGCAGGCTTCATCACGAGGTCCTGCGTGTTGTAGCCGGTGATGAACATCTCGGGGAACGCCACCAGATCGGCCCCGACCTCGCGCCCCTGCTTCCACGCGGCCAACGCCTTGGCAGCGTTACCGTCGATATCCCCCACAGTGGGATTGAGTTGCGCCAGAGTGATACGGAAACGGTCGGCCATTGTGCCCTCTTGCCCTCGTCAGTCTTACAGCCATTTAGCAGATCATTGCGCAAGTAAAAGGCAAATGCGGCAAAACCCGTTGCTCTGCCCCCACCGGTACCTTAGTTTTGCGCAAAAGGATGAACACTGGGCAGGCAGGACAGATTATGAACGCTTTTCGCATTTCCATTGCCGCATCAGCAATCGCTCTGATCGCTGCTGGCGCCGCCGCGCAGAACGGTCAGGTAATTACCACGGACGATGAAGTTGGCGGCGTCTATGAAGGCACGTTCGAAAACGGCCTGCGCCACGGGACCGGCACGTATCGCCTGCCTAACGGGTTCGAATATAGCGGCGAATGGGCCGAGGGTGAAATTCAGGGCAAGGGGATTGCCCGTTATGTCAACGGCTCGATCTACGAAGGCATGTTTGTCAAAGGGCAACCCGAAGGGCGCGGCAAGATCATCTATGCCGACGGCGGCAGCTACGACGGTGAATGGGCCGACGGGTCACTCAATGGCGCTGGCATCGCGATCTATGCCAATGGCGCGCGCTACGAGGGCAATTTCAAAAACGCGCGTTATCACGGCAAGGGCGTGATGACGGACCCCAGCGGCTTTAGCTATGACGGGGACTGGGTTGATGGTGTCAAACAGGGCAGTGGCAAGATTACCTATGCCGAAGGCGGTATCTACGAGGGCGAAGTCAAGGATGGTCAGCGCCACGGTCAAGGCAGCCTGACCCTGCCCGACGGGATGACTTACGTCGGCGATTGGGTCGAAGACCGCATAACAGGCTCCGGGCGTATGACCCTTGTCAACGGTGACGTCTACGAAGGCGAACTGATCGAGGGTCGGCGGCAAGGCAAGGGCAAGATGATTTATGCCAATGGCGACGTCTACGAAGGCGACTATGCCAACGATCTGCGCCATGGTCAGGGGGCCTATACCGGCACTGACGGATTTGCATACACCGGCGAATGGACCGACGGGCTGCTTGAGGGTTTAGGTGAGATGACCTATCCGGATGGCTCGGTCCATGTCGGCGATTTCAAGGCTGATTTGGCCGAGGGCAAGGGCCTGATCACCTACCCCGACGGCTCGACCTATGACGGCGATTGGATCGCTGGCGTGATTGAAGGTCAGGGTATTTCCACCTATCCCAACGGCACGGTCTACAAAGGACAGTTCAAAAACGCCAAACCGAGTGGCAAGGGCATTCTGACTTCTGCTGACGGGTCCAGCTATGACGGGGATTGGGCCGATGGTCTGCGTCAGGGCAAGGGCTTGTCCACGTATCCCGATGGCACCACCTATTCCGGCGAGTTCAACGCAGGCAAACGCCACGGGCAAGGTGAAATCGTCATGGCCAATGGGTTCAGCTATTCTGGACAATGGACCGAAGGCAAGATCACCGGTGACGGGATCGCCACATACCCAAGCGGCGATGTTTACGAGGGCAGCTTTGTCGACGCCAAACGGCACGGCAACGGCACAGTGCGCTATGCCAACGGCGAAGAGGAAACCGGTGTTTGGGAAAACGGTGCATTGGCGACATCGAACAGCACAACCCCTGAGACGGATACAACAGACACCACCGATTCGGACGGTTGAACTATCACCACGGCACGGGGTCTCCGGCCCAATCGAAAAACCCTCCAGTTTCGGCTGGAGTTAAATGCGCCATCACGGTCAACAGGTTCTCGGCGGCTTCATCCGGTGCAACAGCGGGATGACGTCCCAGGTATTTTCGGGTGAATTCAGTTTTCACGGTGCCAGGATGGAGGGCAACGCAGATCGCTTGCTGGTGGGTACGATGCAGTTCGATCGCCCCCGTATGTACGATCTGGTTCACCGCGGCTTTTGCTGCGCGATAGCTGACCCAACCGCCCAGCCTATTGTCCCCGATGGACCCGACGCGCGCCGATAGCACAGCAAAAATCGCCCGGCGATCCCGCGGCAGCAGGCGTGATGCATGGCCCAGAATCAGTGCAGGTCCGACGGCGTTCAACGCAAACTGGCCCATCATTGTCTGTGCTGTGACCGCGCGCATTGTTTTTTCCGGGGCCGCCCCGTTGATCTCTAACGCGCCCGAGGCGACAAGGATCAAATCGAAGGGGCCGGACAACTTGCCCAATACGCTCTCAATACCGGCGGGATCGGTTAAATCAAACCCGTCCGTAGACCGCGACAAGGTGGTCACCGCCACGCCCTGCCGCCTCAGTCGGTGACATACCGCCTGACCGATTCCTCCTGACGCGCCTATGATCAACGCTGTTTTCATCACTAACCACCTAGACGTCCTGTTACGCGGATCAATACGCCACTCTTGAAAGAAACCCCTGCAACAGCAGTTAAGGCGCAAATGGGTCTTTTCATTCTGGGCGGGCTCTGTATAAATTCCGCCCCATGATCAACCGCGCAGATATCCCTTTTGCCGACACCGCCCTGCGCGGTGCGTCTCTGCGTGGCCTACTGATCCTAATCCGCCTCTGAGCGTGCCATCCGGCGCGCCCGCTCAGAGGAGGACGCCCGCGCGCCATAGGCTTTAGGACAGAAGAAGAAAGAGAATCCCATGACCAACGTGACCGACCAAGACCGCGTCTTGATCTTTGACACCACTTTGCGCGACGGCGAGCAAAGCCCCGGCGCAACCATGACCCATGACGAAAAGCTGGAAATCGCAGAACTGCTGGATGAAATGGGCGTCGACATCATCGAGGCCGGTTTCCCCATCGCGTCCGAGGGCGATTTCAAAGCGGTTTCCGAGATCGCCGAGCGATCCAAAAACAGCCGCATCTGCGGCCTGGCGCGTGCCAATTTCGCGGATATCGACCGCTGTTGGGAAGCCGTCAAGCACGCCGGAAAGAACCGAATTCACACGTTTATCGGCACCTCACCACTGCACCGCGCCATTCCGAACCTGACACAGGACGAAATGGCCGAGAAAATCCACGAGACTGTCAGCCACGCTCGCAACCTGTGTGAAAACGTGCAATGGTCGCCGATGGATGCAACGCGGACCGAGTGGGACTATCTGTGCCGCGTGATCGAGATTGCGATCAAGGCCGGCGCCACGACGATCAACATCCCAGACACTGTGGGCTATACGGCCCCGATGGAATCGGCTGACCTGATCAAGCGCCTGATCGAGACGGTGCCGGGTGCAGATGAGGTGGTATTTGCCACCCACTGCCACAACGATCTTGGCATGGCGACGGCGAACTCGCTGGCCGCTGTCGCGGGCGGGGCACGTCAGATTGAATGCACGATCAATGGCCTTGGCGAACGCGCAGGCAATACGGCGTTGGAAGAGGTCGTCATGGCGCTGCGCACCCGCAACGACATTATGCCGTGGAACACCGGCATTGATACGACCAAGATCATGCATATCTCTCGCCGCGTTGCGACGGTGTCGGGCTTCAACGTGCAGTTCAACAAGGCCATCGTTGGCAAGAACGCCTTTGCCCATGAAAGTGGTATCCACCAGGATGGCATGCTGAAGAACCGCGAAAACTTTGAGATCATGCGCCCCGAAGATATCGGCCTCTCGGGCACGTCCTTGCCTTTGGGAAAACACTCGGGCCGTGCGGCGTTGCGCGACAAGCTGGAAACGCTGGGCTATGAGGTTGGTGACAACCAGCTCAAGGATATCTTCGTGCGGTTCAAGGATTTGGCTGACCGCAAGAAAGAGGTGTTTGACGACGATCTTATTGCACTGATGACGCTGGACGATGAAGACGATCATCTGCAATTGGTGTCGATGAAAGTGACCTGCGGAACCGGCGGGCAAGCGGAGTCGACGGTTGAGTTGGAAGTGGACGGCAAAGACATCATCGCAACCGAACACGGCGACGGTCCGGTGGATGCGACCTTCAAGGCTATCCGCGCGATCTTTCCGAACAAAGCCCATCTTCAGCTGTATCAAGTGCATGCAGTAACCGCGGGCACTGATGCCCAGGCCACGGTGTCAGTCCGTCTGGAAGAAGACGGCATGATTGCAACGGGTCAATCGGCCAACACGGATACGGTTGTGGCTTCGGCCAAAGCCTATCTTCACGCCTTGAACCGCCTGATCGTACGCCGTGAAAAAACCGGCCCCGGTGCCGACGCGCGCGAGATCAGCTACAAAGATCTGACCTAGAGACAAAGGTCAAAGGCTCCCGCATCCGCGGCGGCCCGGCTTCGCCGAACCTTCTTGGGTTTTGGGCCCGGCAGCGCGCCAAAGGCGCGCTGCCGGGCCCAACTCGGTTGGCTGCATCTTTGATGCGGGCAAACGAGGCGGGAGCATTCTGGAATTGACTGTAGACTGTGTTCAGAGCGCCTTGAACAACTTAGTCAACCTGGCGGCTTCGTTTTCCAGACCGAAAGGTGCATTGACGATAAACATACCTGAACCGACCATGCGGTGCCCTTCTCGCACCGGATCAAACCGAACCTCGTGGCAAAACGCCTTGGGCAGATTCTGCGCCTGCAGCGCCGAAACCATGGCCCGGTGACGGTCATCCGTTAGAAGCGGATACCACAGGGCAATCACGCCAACATTCCACTTGCGATGCAGTTTGGCGATGATGCCGGGCAGACGATCATATTCCGATTTCACCTCGTAGCTTGGGTCGATCAGCAACATCCCGCGCCGCGGCGTCGGCGGCAGCAGGGATTGCGCCAATTCGTACCCATCCTGCTGATACACTTTGGCTCCATAGGGTGACATCGCCATAGCCAAAGCCGCGTGTTCCTGCGGGTGTAGCTCCGCAAAGTGCAAACTGTCCTGATCGCGCAGCAAACTGGCCGCGATCATCGGAGAACCGGGATAGGCCACGCTCCCCTGTCGCTGCTGAACCGCCGCAATTGCCCGGCTCAGTGGATGATCCGCATCGAACCAGTCGGCCTTTTGGGCTCGCCCGATTCCCGCCGCCGCCTCGCCCGTGCGCAGTGCCTCAACCGCATCCAGCTTATACAGCCCCCGTCCAGAGTGGGTTTCAAGGTATGTCAGCGGCTTGTCTTTGCGGGTCAAATAATTCAGCACCCATGCCAATAATGCGTGCTTTTGCACATCAGCCAGATTCCCGGCGTGGTAAATGTGTTGATAAGAGAGCATATTGCCTTCTAAAGTCCCTCTCAATAAGGCGGAAAGGTGCTGATTGTCGCGGAATCAGCCCTTTAACCGGGCGTATTGGCACCCTATAAGTCATCCGTCCCGGAACCGTCGAGTCGCGGGCAGTAGAAAACCGACATACAGGATCAGGGGAATCATGGGGATCTTTGGCAATCTAGGCGGCCTGTTCACAGCGGACATGGCCATCGACCTTGGGACAGCGAACACGCTGGTTTATGTCAAAGGACGCGGCGTGATCCTGTCGGAACCGTCCGTTGTCGCCTACCACGTGAAAGACGGTGTGAAAAAAGTGCTGGCCGTGGGCGAGGATGCCAAGCTGATGTTGGGCCGGACGCCGGGTTCGATTGAAGCCATCCGCCCGATGCGTGAAGGCGTCATTGCCGATTTCGACACCGCCGAAGAGATGATCAAACATTTCATCCGCAAGGTGCATAAGCGCTCGACCTTTTCGAAACCCAAAATCATAGTCTGCGTTCCACACGGCGCAACTCCGGTTGAAAAGCGTGCGATCCGTCAGTCGGTTCTGTCCGCAGGTGCGCGTCGCGCCGGATTGATTGCGGAACCTATTGCTGCCGCGATCGGTGCTGGCATGCCAATTACTGACCCGACCGGCAACATGGTCGTTGATATCGGCGGCGGCACCACCGAGGTGGCCGTTCTGTCGCTGGGCGACATCGTCTATGCCCGTTCAGTCCGTGTGGGCGGAGACCGGATGGATGAAGCCATCATCTCGTATCTGCGCCGCCAGCAGAACCTGCTGGTGGGTGAATCGACCGCCGAGCGGATCAAGACCACCATTGGCACCGCCCGTATGCCCGATGACGGCCGCGGTCAGTCGATGCATATCCGTGGCCGCGACCTGCTGAACGGCGTGCCGAAGGAAATCGAAATCAGCCAGGCGCAAGTGGCCGAGGCATTGTCGGAGCCAGTTCAGGCGATCTGCGAAGCCGTCATGACCGCGCTGGAAACCACTCCGCCCGATCTGGCTGCGGACATCGTGGACCGAGGCGTCATGCTGACCGGAGGTGGCGCGCTGCTGGGCGATCTGGATCTGGCCCTGCGCGAACAAACCGGGCTGGCCGTGTCGATTGCAGATGAAAGCCTGAATTGTGTGGCTTTGGGCACCGGCAAGGCGTTGGAATATGAAAAACAGCTGCGCCACGCGATTGACTACGAAAGCTAAGGCGCGCACCCTTTAAGGGACAACACTCGGGCAAGAGCAGCACGGGAAGGTAACCTGTGGCAAAGGACCGATCACAGCGCGACGAATACACCACCCCCCTGCGCCGTCTGCTGTTGGGGATTGTGGTGCTGTGCCTGCTTGCCATCTTTCTGGTCTGGCGGATCGACAGCCCGCGCGTGGAACGGTTCCGCGCGCAGGTCGTGGACCGGGTGGTGCCCTCGATGGAGTGGGCAATGGTCCCGGTCACCGCCGTGGTCAACCTGGTCCGCGATTTCCAAAGTTACCAACGCCTGAGCGAACAGAACCAGGAGCTGCGCAGCGAGCTGCGCCTGATGCGCGCCTGGAAAGAAGCAGCACTTCAGCTTGAACAGGAAAACGCCCGGCTGTTGGATTTGAACAACGTGCGTCTCGATCCCCGTCTGACCTATATCACCGGGGTCGTGATGGCCGATAGCGGGTCACCCTTCCGGCAGTCGGTTCTGCTGAATGTGGGGGAACGCGACGGCATCACCGATGGCTGGGCCACAATGGATGGGATTGGTGTGGTCGGGCGCATTTCCGGCGTGGGGCCGGACACGGCACGGGTGATCCTGATGACCGATGCCTCCAGCGCGATCCCTGCCACAATCCAGCCCTCTGGCCAGACCGCCCTGATCACCGGCGACAACACGTCCGCACCGGCGGTCGAGTTTCTGGAGAACCGAGAGCTGGTCCGCCCCGGCGACCGGGTCGTAACCTCGGGCGATGGTGGCGTGTTTCCCGGCGGTTTGCTGATCGGTCAGATCACTGCTGATCCCGGCGGTCGCCTGCGGGTGCGCCTGTCAGCAGATTTTGAACGGCTCGAATTTCTGCGGGTGCTGCGCTATCAATCAGCGCCTCAGATCCGCGATACGGGTGATATCGTCGGTCCACGAAACCCCGAGGCCGCCCTGACCCCGTCCGAGGTCGGCGATGGATAACGCAACCTCACAGCTTTGGTCCAAGCGTGGGCTGTATCTTATACTGGCCGCCCTTGTGCTATTTCTGCACTTGCTGCCACTGGACACGAAACCGGACCGCTGGCCATTTCCCGACTTTTTGATCGCACTGACTTTTGCCTGGGTATTGCGGCGGCCCGAATTTGTACCGACCCTGCTGATCGCCTTCGTCATGCTGATGGCTGATCTGTTGTTACAACGCCCGCCCGGCTTGTTGGCCGCGCTCGTAGTGTTGGGCTCGGCTTATCTGCGCTCGGCTGCATTTGGAATGCGGGATTCAGGTTTTGTTAGCGAATGGTCCACCGTTGCGGTGGCGATCACGGGAGTTTTCATGCTGAACCGTGTCATTCTTGCTATTGTGTCTGTACAACAAGCGGCATTGGGGCCTGTAGTGATACAAGTGGTTCTGACAATTGCGGTTTATCCTTTGATCGTTCTGCTTAGCCAGAACGCGCTTGGCGTGCGGCGCGCAACCGTGGCCAATACCAATGCCGTAGGGGCACGGGGATGAAACAGCGCAAACCCAAAGCCCCGGGCCTTGCCTATAAACGCCTGCCTCGTCGAGCATTGCTTTTGGGTGGGCTACAAGCCGCCTTCATCGGCGGGCTCGCCGCCCGGATGCGCTATATGCAGGTGGATCAGGCCGATGAATACCGCCTGCTGGCCGAGGAAAACCGGATCAATATCCGCCTGATCCCGCCAACCCGTGGACGGATCTACGACCGGAACGGCGAGATCATCGGCCAGAACTCGCCCTCATACCGTATCGTCATGGTGCGCGAAGATGCCGGTGACGTCGATCAGGTTATCGCCAAGCTTTCAGAGCTGATCCCCCTGACGGCAGATGAGATTGAACGCGCCAAGACCGAAATGCGCCGCTCGGCCCCGTTCCTGCCGGTCACGCTGGCCGATCAGGTCACGTGGGAGGATATCTCGAAGGTTGCCGTCAACGCACCCGCCCTGCCCGGTGTGATCCCCGAAGTGGGACAGACAAGGCAGTACCCGCGCTATGAGGATTTTGCCCATGTGGTCGGCTATGTCGGCCCGGTCAGCGATTATGACCTGAGCCAGATCGAAGACCCAGAGCCGGTCCTACGAATTCCGCGGTTCCAGATCGGCAAGGTCGGGCTAGAGGCCAAGCAAGAGATTGCCCTGCGCGGCAAAGCCGGGGCGAAACGGGTCGAGGTCAACGCCACCGGCCGCGTGATGCGTGAACTGGACCGGCAAGAAGGTGAGACCGGGGCCGACTTGCAGCTTTCTGTCGATGCGGATCTACAGCAATACGCGCAAGCACGTCTGGCCGGGGAAAGTGCCGCCGCCGTGGTGATCGATTGCGAAACCGGCGATATCCGTGCCATCAGTTCAGCCCCCAGTTTTGATCCGAATCTGTTCGTGCGCGGTATCTCGGTCGCAGACTATCGGACGCTGACACAGGACAATTACCGCCCGCTGGCCAACAAGACGGTTCAGGGCACCTATCCGCCGGGCTCGACCTTCAAGATGATCACCGCCATGGCCGCGCTTGAGGCCGGGGTGATCGGGCCATCGAACACAGTCTATTGTCCCGGCCACCTAAAGGTGGGCAGCCGCCGCTTCCACTGCTGGAAACGCGGCGGGCACGGCACGGTTGATTTGGAAACCTCGCTGAAACGCAGCTGCGACGTCTATTATTATGACGTGGCTCTGCGCACCGGTATCGACAAGATTTCGGAAATGGCGCGCATTTTTGGTCTGGGCGTAAAGCACGACATACCGATGTCTGCCGTCGCCGCCGGGTTGGCACCTAACCAGGCGTGGAAGCAGCGTGTTCATGGCGAGGAATGGCTGGTCGGCGACACGGCGAATGCCTCGATCGGTCAAGGCTTTATGCTGGCCTCACCGCTGCAATTGGCAGTCATGACGGCGCGGATTGCAACCGGTCGCGCGGTGTCGCCGCGGCTGGTACGCTCGGTGAACGGGATTGAACAACCTTCCGGCGCGGGAGAACCGCTGGCGGTGAACCGCAATAATCTGGAACAGGTGCGTCATGCCATGTTCACGGTCTCGAACAACCGGCGCGGCACCGCCTATCGCAGCCGTATCATCGCGGATGAATTCCGCATGGCCGGTAAAACCGGCACCAGCCAGGTGCGCAACATCACCAAGGCGGAGCGCGCAGCCGGTGTGATCCGCAACGAAGACCTGCCATGGGAACGCCGCGACCACGCGCTGTTCGTCAGCTTTGCACCCTATGACAATCCGAAATTCGCCGTGGCCGTGGTGGTGGAACATGGCGGCGGTGGCTCCAAGGCAGCGGCCCCGGTCGCACGGGACATCATGTTGCAAGCGCTGTACAACGGCACACCGCCGCTCGAGGCCTATCCGGCTGGCGATCGCGACCGCATCAAGGAACAGCAAAAACGGCTTGAGGGCGATCGCCGCCCCAAAGCGCGTCCGACCGAGAAGGACCGCGCATGAGCTATCTTGAATATGCCGTCAAATCCACACCGTCGGGGTTCCGCAAATTCCTGTATATGAACTGGCCACTGACCCTGTTGCTGATCAGCACAGCAAGTGCCGGATTCCTGATGCTGTATTCGGTTGCGGGTGGATCGTGGATGCCCTGGGCGGAACCGCAGATGGAACGCTTTGGGCTGGGTCTGACAGCGATGTTCATCATCGCGCTGGTACCGATCTGGTTCTGGCGAAACATGTCTGTCGTGGCCTATCTCGGGTCAATCGTATTGCTTGTTTTCGTTGAGCTTTTTGGCACCATCGGCATGGGCGCGCAGCGCTGGATCGACCTGGGATTCATGCGACTGCAGCCGTCCGAGGTTATGAAAGTTGCGCTGGTTATGGTTTTGGCCGCCTATTACGACTGGCTACCGTCTCATAAAACGTCACGCCCGCTGTGGGTGCTGATCCCGGTGGCGTTGATCCTGATCCCCACGTTCATGGTTCTGAAACAGCCCGATCTGGGCACCTCAATCCTGCTGTTGGCGGCAGGTGGCGGGCTGATGTTTTTGGCTGGAGTCCACTGGGCCTATTTCGCCGCCGTCATCGCCGCTGTGGTCGGCCTGATTGCCACCGTGTTCAACAGCCGCGGGACCGAGTGGCAGTTGCTCAAGGATTATCAGTTCCGACGGATCGACACGTTTCTGGACCCGTCTACCGATCCGCTGGGCGCAGGGTATCACATCACCCAGTCCAAGATCGCTTTGGGATCGGGGGGATGGAACGGGCGCGGGTTCATGCAGGGTACGCAGTCGCGTCTGAACTTTTTACCCGAAAAACACACCGACTTCATCTTTACCACGCTGGCCGAAGAGTTCGGCTTTGTCGGTGGCATCACCCTACTGACTCTGTATGGCCTGATCCTGGTGTTCTGCCTAATCACCGCGCTCTCGACAAAAGATCGATTCTCATCACTGGTGACGCTGGGCATCGCACTGAATTTCTTCCTGTTCTTTGCTGTCAACATGTCGATGGTGATGGGCCTTGCCCCGGTGGTGGGAGTGCCGTTGCCGATGGTCAGCTATGGCGGTTCCGCCATGCTGGTTCTGATGGCCGCCTTCGGCATCGTCCAAAGCGCCCATATCCACCGCCCCCGCTGATCCGAAAGGCCCCTTATGCCCGTGAACGTCCTGTTTTCCGCGCGCCCAGCGCAATGGCCGATCTATAAGCCTCTATTGACCAAAGGCCTGACCGAAGCCGGGGTAGACTTTCACCTGGCAACCGAGTTTGAGCCGGATCAAGTCGACTATATTGTCTATGCCCCAAGCGGTGGGTTACTGGATTTCACCCCATACACCCGGCTGAAGGCCGTGCTTAGCCTGTGGGCCGGGGTAGAAAAAATCGCGGGGAATGCGACCCTGACCGTGCCGCTGGCGCGGATGGTGGATCATGGCCTGACACAAGGCATGACCGAATGGGTGGTGGGCCACGTGCTGCGCCATCACCTCGGCATGGATCGACACATCACCGTGCAGGATGGTGTCTGGACCCCTGCACCGCCCCCGCTGGCAACCGGACGTCAGGTCTGTGTTCTGGGCCTTGGCGCGTTGGGCGAAGCGGCAGCGCGTGCGCTGGCGGCGCTGAATTTCGATGTCACTGGCTGGAGCCGCACAGCCAAGGATATTCCCGGTATCACTTGCCTGCATGGTCCTGACGGGCTGCGTACAGCCTTGTCGCGGGCCGAGATCGTGGTTCTGCTGCTGCCCGACACACCCGCCACCGTGAATATATTGAACGCCGACACTCTGGCCCTGCTGCCAAAGGGTGCTTGCATTATCAACCCCGGTCGGGGCCCGTTGATCGACGACGATGCCCTGCTGGCGGCACTGAATACGGGTCAGGTCGGTCACGCGACGCTGGACGTGTTTCGGGTTGAGCCGCTGCCTGCAGATCACCCCTATTGGGCGCATCCGAACGTGACGGTGACCCCGCATATCGCATCGGAAACCCGGCCCGAAACAGCGGCGCAGGTGATCTGCGAGAACATCCGCCGGGGTGAGGAAGGCAAACCCTTCCTGCACCTCGTTGACCGGTCTCTGGGGTACTAGGCCGCGATCAGGCCACGCCCTTTCAGCAAGGCCTCAACCCCCGGCAACCGACCGCGGAAGGCTAGGTACAGCTCTTCGGCCTCGCGTGAGCCGCCGGTGGACAGGATGTTTTCTTCCAACGCTTTAGCGCGTTCGGGGTCAAAGGCCCCTCCGGCCTCTTCAAACGCGGCAAAGGCATCGGCGTCCATGACCTCGGACCACATATAGCTGTAATAGCCCGCGCTATAGCCATCGCCCGCAAAGACATGCGCGAAATGCGGGGTGGCGTGGCGCATCCCAATGGCTTGCGGCATGCCGATCTGGGACAAAACCTCAGCCTGTTTCGCCATTGGATCAGCCGGGGCATTACCATCGTGGAACGCCAGATCGACCAGCGCCGAGGCAACATATTCCACCGTCTGAAACCCCTGATCGAAATTGGCGGCCTTAAGCACTTTTTCCAACATCTCCTGTGGCATCGCTTCGCCGGTTTCGGCGTGAGTGGCAAATTCGGCCAGAACCTCGGGCACTTCCAGCCAGTGTTCATATAGCTGGCTGGGCAACTCTACAAAGTCCCGCGCCACGCTGGTGCCCGAAATGCTTTCGTAGGTCACATCGGACAGCATCTGATGCAGCGCGTGACCGAACTCGTGGAATAGGGTCCGGGCATCGTCGTAAGACAACAACGCAGGATCGCCCTTGGCAAAGTTGCAGACGTTGATCACGACCGGCGCCTGCACTTTGGGGAACTTGGCCTGCGACCGCATCGCACTGCACCATGCCCCTGACCGTTTAGACCCCCGTGCGAAGTAGTCGCCTATGAATACGGCTATATGTTGCCCGTTGCGCGTGACTTCCCACGCGCGGCAATCGGAGTGATAAAGCGGCACATCCAACGGTGCGAATTCAAGCCCGAACAAGCGGTTTGCGCAGGCAAAGGCAGCCTCGATCATCCGATCCAACTGCAGGTAAGGCTTCAACGCGGCCTCATCCAGATCATGCTCGGCCTTGCGGCGTTTCTCGGCATAATAGCGCCAGTCCCACGCTTCCAGCGGGCCGTTGACGCCGTCCTCCTGCATCATCTGCGTCAGGATTTCAGCATCGGCATCGGCGCGTGACTTGGCGGGGCCCCAAACTTGCATCAGCAGGTCGCGCACCTTGTCAGGCGTGCGGGCCATTTCAGTTTCCAGCTTGAAACCGGCGAAGCTGTCATAGCCCAGCAGCTTGGCGCGTTCTTCGCGCAGTTGCAGGATTTCAGCTGAGATATTGCGATTGTCGGTCTCACCGCCATTGGCACCACGCGCCGCCCAGGCCCGATAGGCCTTTTCCCGCAGGTCGCGCCGGGGCGAGAATTGCAAGAACGGCACAATCAGCGAGCGCGACAGGGTGACCACCGGACCCTTTACTCCCTTTTCCTGCCCCGCAGCGCGGGCGGTATCCACCACGAATGCAGGCAACCCCTCAAGATCGTTTTCGGATAGCTCCATATACCAATCACGTTCGTCGGCCAGAAGGTTTTGCGTGAAAGACGTTCCCAACGAGGCCAGCCGTGCCTTGATGTCCTGCATCCGGGCGTCCTGTTCGCCCTCAAGCGCCCCACCCGCGCGGACAAAACCGCGATGGGTCAGCATGAGAACGCGGGCCTGTTCATCCGTTAGGTTCAGATCCTCCTTGCGAGACCACAGATCGGCCAGCCGTTGAAAAAGAGCCTTATTCGAAGAAATGCCCGAGAAATGCGCCGCAAGTTTGGGCGAGAAGTCTCGTTGCAGCTCCTCTCGTGCCGGGTTGCTGTCTGCCCCTGCGACCGTAAAAAAGACCGACAACACCTTGTCCATCTGCTCTCCAGCAGCTTCCAGCGCTTCGACCGTATTGGCAAAGGTGGGCGCATCGGGGTTATCGGCAATCGCGTCGATCTCGGCGTTATGCGCCTGCATGGCCTGCTCGAGCGCGGGGGCGAAATCGTCGTCTGAGATTGCGTTGAACGGAGCGATTTCAAACGGCGTGGTCCAGTTGGACAGGATCGGGTTGGTCATGCAAATCTCCTTTGCTGGTCAAGCTAGGGAGGCGGGCTGGAATGGTCCAGAGGTGGCGTATCAAATTCCGCGACAATCCAGTTTCGCGCGCCAGAAACAGGGCGCGGTTTCAGGGGCTCCCGCCCCCGCAGCGCGCATCAAAGATGCGCCTTGGCGGCGTTGGGCCGGACCGCGCGCTGACGCGCGCGGCGGTTGCATCTAGTTTTCGGAACCTGCGCAAATGGGGCAATCTTCCCGGCGTGATAGGGTGATTTTACGACTTTCACCAAATAGCGCGTCGTAGATCAGCATCTCACAGCGCAGGGCTTGCCCCGCCCCAGTGATTACCTTGATCGCCTCGACCGCCATCATCGAGCCTACCACGCCGGGCAACGGGCCAATCACACCAGCCTCGGCGCAGGAGGGGGCCAGACCGGGGGCCGGAGCCTGGGGGAAGATACATTGATAGCAGGGCGCACCATTGGCCGGGTCGAAGACGCTGAGCTGGCCTTCCCATTGTGACAGCGCGCCCGAGATCAGGGGCTTGCCCAGCGCGACAGCAGTGCGGTTTGCCAAATAACGGGTGTCAAAGTTATCGGTGCCATCAAGGATCAGGTCAAAATCGGCAAACAGTTCAGTGGCGATTTCATCCGTCAGGCGGCGGTGATATGGCAGAACAACCACATTGGGGTTCTGCGCCAGCATCGCCTGTTGGGCCGAAAAGACCTTGGGCATGCCGATATCTGCGTCGCGATGGATAACCTGCCGTTGAAGATTGGCGTTTTCAACCTCGTCATCATCAATCACGCCGATAGTCCCCACTCCGGCGGCAGCCAGATATTGCAACGCAGGTGCCCCAAGACCGCCAGCACCGATGACCAGAACCCGCGCCTGTTTCATCTTTTTCTGTCCCGGCCCGCCCAGCTCACGCAGGACGATATGGCGGGCATAGCGCTCAAGTTCGGTCTCAGAAAACTGGTCGGATGGCATTGCGGGCTCCTTGGCTGAGGCTGGCGCGGCGCGGTTTCGCAACGCTTTCAGAACACGTCCGTAAACCAGTACCAGCAACACCGTACCCGCCAGTATCAGCCACATCGCCGCAGAACCGCCGGTCGCCTGACGCAACGGATGCCCATCAGGCAGCAGCAATTGAGCCGTAATCACACCCAGAAGCAGCACGGCCACCGAAGTCGTGCGGGCCGTTCTCGATACACCAGCCAGATAACCGATGCCCCACAGACCAGCCGCTAAAATCCCGACCAGAAGCATCAGCCGCGCCCGGTCGAGCCGAAACCACCCGCCCCGCGCGCCGTGTCGCTGAGCATATCAACCGCTTCGAACGCGGCTTGCACGACCGGGGCTACGACCAGTTGCGCGATGCGTTCGCCATGAGTGATCTCGAACGCCTCTTGACCTGCGTTCAGGACGATCACACCCAATGGGCCGCGATAGTCGCTGTCGATCGTACCGGGCGTATTGGGCAGAGTGATCCCGTGTTTCAGCGCCAGACCCGAACGGGGGCGCACCTGAACTTCGAACCCCTGCGGAATTTCGATCCTTAGACCAGTGGGCACCAGGGCGCGTTGGCCCGGTTCAAGCGTGATTGACGCACCGCCGGGCAGGTTTGCCCGCACATCCGCACCAGCCGCCCCCACGGTTTCATAAGACGGCAAGGGTACTGAGGGGTCAGCGCCCTGTTCGCGGATCACACGAATTGCAACCATCACCGTTCCTCTTGTCTAGCTCGTCAAAGCGTCGGCGATCTTGGTCGCCAAACGCTCGGCCACTGCATCTTTGCCCATGCGCGGCCATTCCTCAGCCCCATCATCCGAGATCAGGATCACCGCATTCTCGGACCCGCCCATGATCCCGGTTGCCGGGCTGACATCATTTGCCACGATCCAGTCACAGCCCTTACGCCCCCGTTTGGCGGTGGCATGTTCGATCACATTGTCCGTCTCGGCGGCAAATCCCACAACCAGCGCCGGGCGACCGGTTTTCATATGCGATACGCGTTTTAGGATGTCGGGATTTTCGGCAAACTCCAGCGCTGGCATCCCATCGCGGCTTTTCTTCAGCTTTTTGTCCGAGGCACTGGCGACCCGCCAATCCGCGACAGCTGCAGCGAACACGCCTGCATCCACCGGCAGTGCGGCATTGACGGCGTCCGACATTTGCAGCGCGGTTTCGACCTGCACGACCTGCACCCCTGGGGGCGGCGGAACATCCGCTGGGCCGGTAACAAAGACCACGTCAGCGCCCAGTGCAGCAAGCGCCCGGGCCACCGCCGTACCCTGCGCCCCAGACGAGCGATTGGCAATATAACGCACCGGGTCAATCGGTTCATGCGTCGGCCCCGAGGTCACAAGCACACGCTTACCGCTAAGCGGGCCCTGACCCAGTTCCGCCTCAATCGCTGCGACGATCTCAAGCGGTTCTGACATGCGGCCGGGGCCGTATTCGCCGCAAGCCATATCACCCTCGTTCGGGCCGACAAAACGGACGCCGTCGGCCTGTAATTGCTTCAAATTGCGCTGCGTCGCCGGATGGTCCCACATGCGCACATTCATCGCAGGGGCACACAGAACCGGCGTGTCGGTCGCCATCAACAGGGTCGAGGCCAGATCGTTCGCCAGCCCGGTAGCCATCTTCCCCATCAAATCCGCCGTCGCGGGGGCCACAACGATCAAATCCGCCGAGCGCGACAATTGGATATGCCCCATCTCGGCCTCATCTGTTAGATCGAACAGATCGCGATAGGCTTTCTCTCCGGCCAGAGCCGCCACGGACAGGGGTGTCACGAATTCCTCAGCCGCGCGCGTCAACACGGGCGTCACGGCCGCGCCGCGTTCTTGTAGGCGCCGGATCAGGTCCAGCGACTTATAGGCCGCGATCCCACCGCCGATAATCAGCAGAATGCGTTTCGATGCCAGCATGTTGAGCCCTTCCTGTCCCGGTCGGCCCCGACATTAGGCAAGGGGGCCTGACAGTTCCAGCGGTTAATTCTGCTTTTGAAACGCCAGACATGGGTCTTCACGTTCAACGCTGGGGCTGTCGATCACTGCGTCGAATGTGCCATTAACCACGCCATCTTCGGATTGACCCAGCACAAAGACCTTCAGCCCCGGGCGCAATCGGTACAAAAAGGTGGGAATGCCCCGATCTTTACGGGCATGGCCATTCCCGGTAATCACCGCCACCGGGCCGCCAGTTTCATCGGTGGCGCGCAAGATGGCGCGCGTCAGCACCGCATCGCGCAAGCGCTGAATGGCCACCAGTTGCGGCAAGGCGCTTTCGGGGATCGCATCGCAATGGGCGGCCAGTTGATCGGCTTCGCGCGCGGCCTGTTCGTCGGCTGGCAAAGGCACGGTCAACCCGTAACGTGCCGCATCCGCGCCCAAAGCGGTGGCCGCACCTCGCTCCATCGCGGCTCGGGCTGCGGCCCGTGGAACCATCGCCCCATAAACCGGCGCGTCTGATGCCTGAAACACCGGGTAATACATGCTGAGCGGCGGCCAGCCCGATTCAAGCCATTCCAGAATGCGCGCAAGCTCTTCGGGGTTGGACACAGCCTTATCCGCCAGTCGCTGCGCACCTTCTTCGGTTACCATCTCCCACACAACAGCCGAGGGGGTGATGGCCTTCAATGCTTCGGCCTGAATGACATGGTGTTGCGGGTTGTCGTGTATCTCGCCCAAAATGACTACATCCGCCGAGGTCATCGCGGCCAGAATATCATTGGGGATCAAATCCTCGGCCTGGCCGGGCGCGGCCATAACCATCAGTGTACAAACAAGAATCGCAAGCTGTCTCATGCGATGAAGTGTTGCACCTCGCGCGACTGGGCTTCAAGGTTCTTACGCATTTTCACAAAAGCCGCAGCCTCAAGCTGACGCACGCGTTCCTTGGACAGGCCAAGCTCTTGCCCCAGACTTTCCAGCGTGCGGGCAGGATCGCGCAGCTTGCGTTCGCGCACGATAAAGCGTTCGCGGTCGTTCAACGCCTGCATCGCCGTCACCAACCATTCGCGCAGCTGTTCGGTATCGTGGCTGTTTTCAACCGTCTCGGCAGCTTGCTCGCGTTCATCCTCTAGCGCATCGATCCACTCCCGACCGTCTTCATCGGTCGATTGCACCGCGTTCAGTGAGAAATCCGAGCCCGAAAGGCGCCCTTCCATCATCTCAACATCACGCAAGGGCACGCCGATTTCAGCTGCAATCATCTGGTGCAACTGATGACGGTCCAGATCCATCCCTTCGGTTGCGGCCTCGCGTTCCAAACGCGCCTGAACCCGCCGCATGTTGAAAAACAGAGATTTCTGCGATGAGGTCGACCCAGTGCGCACCATCGACCAGTTGCGCATCACGTAGTCCTGAATGCTCGCCTTGATCCACCAGACCGCATAGGTTGAAAAGCGCACACCTCGGTCGGGATCAAATTTGTCAGCCGCTTTCATAAGGCCCAATCCGGCCTCTTGAATCAGATCATTCATCGGCGCGCCGTATCGCTTGAACTTGGCCGCCATCGAAATCGCCAGCCGCATATAGGCCGTGATCAACCGATGCAACGCTTGTTCGTCACGGTCGTCACGCCACGCATAAGCCAGCTTTAATTCAGTTTCTGCGTCCAGCAATTCGGCTTTCATTGCCTGCCGGGACATCGAAAAATCGGTTCCATTATCCAGTGCCATGGAAATCTCCCCTTTTCACAGGCGCGGGCCGGGCTTGCCTTACCGACCTAGGGTCGATACGCAGAACAAAACCGGGTGGATCACCAGAAAGGTAATAATAGTGTATCCGGATTTAACCTTTGTATTGGGTGGCGCGGCCTCTGGTAAATCTGCCTTTGCCGAGCAAATTGTTGTTTTATCAGGAAAAACCCGCGCTTATCTCGCCACATCACAAGTGTTTGATGATGAGATGCGCGACAAGGTTCAGCGCCATATCGCCCAACGCGGTGCAGGATGGTCGACGATCGAGGCCCCATTTGATCTTGGCCCGGCCCTGTCCGATTTGACCCCCGATCATATCTGTCTGATCGACTGCGCCACCATGTGGCTGACCAATCATCTGTTGGCTGAAAACGATCTGGAACAAGCCCAATCTGTGCTGTTGCAGGCCCTGCAATCGTGCCGGGCGCCGGTTATCATCGTCTCGAACGAAGTCGGCCATGGCATCGTCCCGGACAACTCTCTGTCCCGCCGCTTCCGCGAAGCCCAGGGACGGTTGAACATCGCGCTGGCCGCGCAGGCCGATCTGGTCGTGCAGGTCACAGCTGGGCTTCCGCTGGTGCTGAAAGGACAATTGCCGTGACCCGGCTGCATCTTGTTCGTCACGGGCCGACCCATGCGAAAACCATGGTCGGGTGGTCCGATCTGCCTGCCGACCTCAGCGATCACGCCGCTATCGCGCGGTTGCACGACCATCTGCCAGACAAGGCGCTGGTGGTATCATCTGACTTGCTGCGGGCCACCGATACGGCATCGGCCATTCAGGGTAAACGCCAGCGCCTGCCGCATCATAGAGACCTGCGCGAGATTCACTTCGGCACATGGGAATTGCGCAATTTCAAAGAGATTGAGGCCGAAAACCCCGATCTGGCCTTTGCGTATTGGGACAATCCCGGCGACGTGCGCCCGCCCAAAGGTGAAAGCTGGAACGAGGTTCGCGCCCGCGTCGATGCCGTGATCGACCAGTTGATTGCCGATTACACGGGCCACGACCTGATCATCGTGGCCCATTTCGGCGTGATCCTAACCCAGGTGCAGCGCGCCCTTGGCGTTGACGCACAAGAGGCGTTCAGCCATCGCATCGACAACCTCTCGGTCACCGACATTACTCATCACGGCGATCGGTGGTCTGTTGGGCAGATCAATCACTGTCCGTGATCACACCCCGCACAAATCACTGATTTACTGAACGATCGCGGCGCGCCATCGTAGTCGTATGACCTATGAATTATTTATCGGAGACCGCCTGTTTTCCAGCTGGTCCTTGCGCGGTTGGCTGATGCTGGAAAAGTTCGGCCTGCCCTACCGAAACCACATGATCGGTCTCTATTCCGGCACCATGACCGAGGATATGAAGCCACTGGCTCCGGCGCGCCTTGTCCCTGCCCTGCGCCTGCCGGATGGGACCATAGTGGGCGAAAGCCTTGCCATGGCCGAGACTTTGGCCGAACGGCATCCAGAGGCCGGGATGTGGCCCGAAGACGTAGCCGCCCGCGCAACGGCCCGGTGGCTGTGCGCCGAAATGACTGCCGGGTTCGCCGCGTTGCGCGCGGAATGTTCGATGCAACTGTTGCACTGCTGGCAGGGATTTGATCCATCGCCTGAAACGCTGGTTGATCTGGACCGGATCGAAACCCTCTGGGCACATGCCCGCACTATATCCGGTGCAGACTCCGGGCCGCTTTTCGGCAGGTATTCTCTGGTGGATGTATTTTACACCCCCGTGGCCGCGCGGATCATTGGCTATGGTTTACCTGTGTCCGTGGCTAATCGGGAATATTGCCTGGATTTGCTATCCGACCCTTCGGTCCGACAATGGCGCGCAATGGGATTGACCGTGACCTATGATCCGTTCCCCTACGCATTCGACCTGCCGTCACAGGCATGGCCCATCGGCGCGCAAACCGATGCCCAATCTGTAGATAACGGACCATCGATCAACGATATCTGTCCTTATTCCGGCAAAGCGGTCACCCATTTTCTGGAACTGGACGGTCAGCGCTGGGGATTCTGTAACCAATTCTGCCGCGACAAAACGGTTGCGGACCCCGGTGCCTGGCCAAAATTCTTAGCAATGACCGACACCGTTAACCATTCGTAAACCGCATCCATGGCAGCAACGACCTGTTAACCAAACAGGTCGTTCATGGTCGCCCGTTCTCATACCGTCGCTTTCCAAGGGGTTGATGCCCGCCCGGTCGAGGTGCAATGCGCCGTCTCGCCGGGCCTGCCCGCTTTTTCCATCGTAGGCCTGCCCGACAAGGCCGTGTCCGAGGCCCGCGACCGCGTCCGCAGCGCGCTGAGTTCGATGGCCATCGCGCTGCCGTCGAAACGGATCACCATCAACCTGTCCCCCGCTGACCTGCCCAAAGAAGGCAGCCATTTCGACCTGCCCATCGCCGTCGCGCTGCTTTCGGCGTTGGAAATCATCCCGCCCGACGCCGCCGAAGGCGCGGTTTCGCTGGGCGAGTTGTCTCTGGACGGCTCGCTGGTTCCGGTCGTCGGTGCGCTGCCTGCCGCCATGACTGCCGCAGCAGAGGATCGCGCGTTGCTGTGCCCCCGAGCCTCCAGCGCCGAGGCGGCTTGGGTGGATGCCACACAGGTCATCGGCGCGGGATCACTCGGCGATGTCGTACGCCATTTTTCGGGCCAGTCGCCCTTGCCAGCGGCCCAACCCGGCGAAGTGAACTTGGCGCCCAGCGCCCGCGATCTACGCGATGTAAAAGGGCAGGAACGGGCCAAGCGCGCGCTGGAGATCGCCGCCGCAGGCCGCCACCACCTGATCATGATCGGCACACCCGGATCGGGTAAATCCATGCTCGCCGCGCGCCTGCCCGGTATTCTGCCGCCTCTGACCCCGACCGAGGCACTGGAAACTTCGATGATCCAATCTCTGTGCGGGTTGCTGGACGAAGGCGGCATCAGCCGCAGCCGTCCCTTTCGCGAACCCCACCATACCGCCTCTATGGCGGCGATCGTTGGGGGTGGCAAGGGCGCCAAGCCGGGCGAGATTTCCTTGGCTCATAATGGCGTTCTGTTCTTGGACGAATTTCCCGAATTCCCGCGCACCGTGCTGGAAACCCTGCGCCAACCTATCGAGACTGGCGAGGTTATGGTCGCGCGCGCAAATGCCCATGTGAAATACCCCTGCCGGTTCATGCTGGTGGCTGCAGCCAACCCCTGCAAATGTGGATATCTGACCGATCCCGCCCGCGCCTGTTCTCGCGCGCCTGTCTGCGGAGAGGACTATCTGGGCCGCATATCAGGCCCGCTGATGGATCGGTTTGATCTGCGGATCGAGGTGCCCCCAGTCGGGTTCACCGATCTGGACCTGCCACCTTCCGGCGACAGTTCGGCGACAGTTGCAGCGCGCGTCGACCAGGCCCGCGCCATTCAGGCCGAACGGTTCCAGGACACGCCCGCTACGCGGCAGAATGCCGATGTTGAAGGTTCGATACTGGAAGAAATTGCCGCGCCGGATGCCGAAGGCAAAGAGTTGCTGTTGAAGGCCGCTGAACGGTTCGGCCTGTCGGCGCGCGCCTTTCACCGTATTTTACGGGTCGCGCGCACGATTGCAGATCTCGATGGCACACCAGATGTCCGGCGCCCTCACGTGGCCGAGGCGCTGAGCTTTCGCATCAGCGCCAAGGTTGCCTCTTAAAGCTTGGCTTCAATGGCCTGCCAGATTTTTTCGGCGATGTTCACATCGTCGAAGCGCTCAAGCTCCTGAATGCCGGTGGGCGAGGTCACGTTGATTTCGGTCAGATAGTCTCCGATCACGTCGATCCCTACGAAAATCTGGCCTTTTTCTTTCAGCAACGGGCCAATCGCCGCGCAAATCTCCCGGTCACGCTCGGACAAGCCGATCTTTTCGGGCCGCCCCCCCACATGCATGTTTGACCGCGTCTCACCCTTCGCCGGAACACGATTGATCGCGCCCACGGCTTCGCCATCCACAAGGATCACGCGCTTGTCGCCGTTGCTGACATCGGGCAGGAATTTCTGCACGATCAACGGCTCGCGCGAGAAGCCTGTAAACAGCTCGTGCAGAGAGGTCAGGTTGCGGTCATTCGCATCCAGCCGGAACACGCCCGCGCCACCGTTGCCATAGAGCGGCTTCAGAATGACATCGCCGTGCTTTTCCTTGAACGCTTTGATGGTTTGCAGATCACGCGCGATCGTGGTTGGCGGGGTCAGGTTAGGGAAATCCAGAACCAGCAGCTTTTCGGGGTAATTCCGCACCCAAAACGGATCATTGACCACCAACACCTGCCCTTTGAGACGATCCAGCAGATGAGTCGAGGTGATATAATGCATATCGAACGGAGGGTCCTGGCGCAGCCAGATCACGTCGAACTCGGCCAAATCCACCTCGCGTTCCGGGCCCAGCTCGGCCGGGTTGCCTGCCACACGCTGCACTTTCATGTCCTGACCGCGCGCGGTGATCCGCCCCTCTTGATAGGCCAACTGGTCCGGGCTGTAGAAAAACAGCATATGCCCGCGCGCCTGTGCTTCTTCGGCCAGACGGAATGAGCTGTCTGCGTTGATATCCACGGCCCCGATCGGGTCCATCTGAAAGGCGATTTTCATGGCGTGTCCCTCAGTTTCACGCCAGATACATGGCCCAGAGGGGCCGAGGGTTCAATGGGTGTCAGGCCTGACCAAACGCGTTTTCGATGATTTGAACAGCCCCCGTGGCATCCACCAACGCCGCATCAAACCGAACATTTGTCAGCTGCCCGCCCGGTTCCGTTTCCAGAAATTGCGCTGCTGAAGTAAAAATCCGGTCAATCTGCCGCTGGCTAATCCGCGCCGCGGCCATGTCGAAACTGGTGCTTTTCTTGACTTCGATGAACACAAGCCCGTCACTGCCCCGGGCGATCAGATCGATCTCACCGCCTGCGCCGCGCCAGCGATGATGCGCGATTTTGAAACCCCTACGTTCATAGTCGGCTGCGACCTGCAACTCTGCCGCCTGTCCGGCATGGTAGGAAACCGAACTTCGGACAGATCGCGAGGTCATGTCATCCCTTTCCCAATTTCAACGCCTTTTGATAAATCGGACGGCGCGGTAGTTTGTACATCTGCGACACCAGATCCGCCGCATCACGCACCGAATGGGTTTCCAAGGCGCGTGTCAAAGCCTCTTCTATGTCGGATTCGTTAACAGATTCCGAATGACCCCTGTCGACCAGAAGAACAATTTCACCTTTGACCGTCTGTCCTTGCAGGGCAGTAGCCAGTTCACCCAATGAGCCGCGCCGGATCTCTTCGAACTTTTTCGTCAACTCACGGCACATCGCGGCCTGGCGATCTCCACCCAACACCTCGGCCAAATCCGACAAGCAAGCCGCCACGCGCTTGGGTGATTCGTAAAACACCAGCGTGCCGGGAATGTCGCGCAACGCCTCGATCCGCGTCCGGCGCGCGCCGGTTGCGTTGGGCAAGAAACCCGCGAAAAAGAACGCGTCCGTCGGCAACCCCGCCAGCGTCAGGGCCATCAATGCCGCCGACGGCCCCGGCGCGCAGGTCACCATATGCCCGGCCTCGGCCGCCTGCCGCCCCAGATCATAACCCGGATCGGCAATCAGCGGCATTCCGGCCTCGGACGCATAAGCAACCGATTTCCCTTCGGCCAGAGCATCCAGAATTTTGCCACGTGCCCCCGCGCCGCTGTGGTCGTGATAAGCCAGAATGCGCCGCCCTTCGAGCGGGACGCCATGAATCTCCATTAACCGCCGCAGGCTGCGAGTGTCTTCGGCGGCAATCACATCGGCCGAGGCCAGCACGTCCAGCGCCCTGAGCGTGATATCGCGCGCTGTTCCAATCGGAGTGGCAACAAAATACAGGCCGGTGCCCAATCTGACTTTTTGGAAATTCAAAGCTGGACCCTCACAGCGTGACGTTTATTATCGCGACCCAATAGATTGGCGGCATCTCAAGCCGCCGGGACAGGGAGTTTTCATTCAGATGTTTACCGTTTGCAAGCCCGTTCGCAAACTGGCGCGCACCGCCGCCGTACTGGCAACCGCCGCATTTCTGGCCGCCTGTGACGTCAGCACCATCGGCGGAGGTCCGTCGATCGACACGTCAGACCCCGTGCCTGTTGCCCTACTGGTTCCCGCGGGATCGGGGCAGGCCGGTGATGCGGCGCTGGCACGTAGCCTGGAAAACGCCGCCCGACTGGCCATGTCAGATCTGCAGAATGTTCAGATTGATCTGCGCGTTTATGACACGCGGGGCAGTTCAAATACGGCCGCTGCGGTTGCGCAACAGGCGGTGGCGGACGGGGCGAAAATCATACTCGGTCCGGTCTATGCGCAGGCTGCAAACTCTGCAGGCATTGCGGCGCTGAGCAGCAACGTCAACGTGTTGTCCTTCTCGAACAACACCAGCATTGCAGGCGGCAATGTTTTCGTGCTTGGACCAACTTTCGACAATACAGCCAACCGCCTTGTCAGTTTTGCTGGGTCGCAAGGCAAATCAAACATGGTCATCGTTCACAGCAACGATGCTGCGGGCCAGTTGGGTCAAACCGCCATTGCCAACGCGCTTGCCGGCAGCCGCGTGAACAATGCAGGATCGGTGGGGTATGACCGTTCGCAGCAGGGCGTCATCAACTCGGTTCCCTCAGTCAAAGCAACAGTAGATGCGTCTGGCGCGGATTCGCTGTTCTTAACGGCAACCACAGCCGGCGCGCTGCCGCTTTTCACTCAGCTACTGCCTGAGGCGGGCGTTTCCACAACAAGCACGCAGTTTATCGGA
This sequence comes from Ruegeria sp. BA12, assembly GCF_056539625.1. Lineage (NCBI taxonomy): Bacteria > Pseudomonadati > Pseudomonadota > Alphaproteobacteria > Rhodobacterales > Roseobacteraceae > Ruegeria > Ruegeria sp. BA12. Next base: position 156,773 of record NZ_JBQFVF010000006.1, on the reverse strand, counting down.
CTGACACGCTGGGACATCCCGCCGCAAACACTGGACCTGCCAGGCGTACAAGGTGGCTGGTTTGCGCTCCCGGACCCATCGAAGGCGCAGGCATACCGACAACGGTATAACAATACCTATGGCGAGGCCCCGCACCCGATCAGTGGATTGGCCTATGACGGCATCGCCGCAATCGCCGCACTTGTCAGCCAGGGTAAATCCAACGCTCTGACCGCTTCGGCGCTGACGCAAAACGCCGGTTTCCAGGGGGTTGGCGGTATCTTCCGCCTGCGGCCGAACGGTACGAATGAACGCGGTCTGGCTGTCGCCACGATCCAAAATAAACAGGTAGTAGTGATTGACCCTGCCCCACAAAGCTTCACAGGCGCCGGTTTCTGAGCAAACGGGTTTGAAGCTCACCCCCAGGGGTGAGCTGATCTGCCCGGCGGATGAAATTTTCGACAGCGCCGCCGTCATGGCACAGCTGTCGGAGGCCTTTGACAAGACCTCGGACAACGCAGCGCGGCGCAATGAGACCGTTCGCATCTTGCGTGATGCCCAGAAAGGCGGGCGCCAGGCCATTGCCGATGCCTTTGCCGAACGCCCGTTTGATGCACGGCCGCTGACCCATTCCTACACCTATCTGACCGATGGGCTGGTCTGTACCGCCATGAAGGTATCCAGCGAGGATCTGCACCCTCTGGCCACCCCGACACAGGGGGAAAGGATCGCTGTGCTGGCGGTGGGCGGGTATGGGCGCGGGGAAATGGCACCGTCCTCTGATGTCGACCTGCTGTTCCTGACGCCCTACAAAATCACCGCCTGGGCCGAGAGCGTGATTGAATCCATGCTGTATATCCTGTGGGATTTGCGGCTGAAGGTTGGCCATGCGTCCCGCACGATCAAGGATTGCCTGCGGCTTGGGGCCGAGGATTTCACCATCCGAACCTCGATGCTGGAACAGCGCTATCTGGCGGGGGACAGCAAACTGGCCGCCGAGCTGGACAACCGCCTGAAGGCTGACCTGTTCAAAGGCAGCGAGCGAGAGTTCATCGAAGCCAAATTGCAGGAACGCGATGAGCGTCACCAAAAACAGGGTGAGCGCTATATGGTCGAGCCCAATGTCAAAGAAGGCAAAGGCGGGCTGCGCGATCTGCAATCGCTCTACTGGATCGCGAAATACATCTATGGCGTTCAGGATGTGGCTGAACTGGTGCCTCTGGGCCTGTTTACGCCCGAAGAGTTTAAAACATTCGTAAAGGCCGAGGATTTCCTGTGGGCCGTCCGTTCGCATCTGCATCTGATCACCAGACGCCCGACCGAACAACTGACCTTTGACCTGCAAGTCGAGGTGGCCGACCGGATGGGTTATGAAGACCGGGCCGGGCGCCGCGCGGTCGAAGTGTTCATGCAGCGCTATTTCCGCGAGGCCACTTATGTCGGGGAATTGACGCGTATTTTCCTGACCAAGCTGGAAGCCTCGCATATGAAAGGTGAGGCCCTGCTTGAACGCATCTTCCGTCGCCGACCGCGAGTCAAGGCGGGCTATAGGGTGGTGCATGGTCGTCTGGACGTGGCCGATCCCGAGAAATTCCTTGCCGACAAAGTGAACCTGCTGCGTCTGTTCGAAGAAGGTTTGCGCACCGGCATGCTGATCCACCCAGACGCGATGCGGTTGGTGACCGCGAACCTGGACCTGATCGACGAAGATATGCGCGAAAACCGCGAGGCGCGGCGCATCTTCCTTGATCTGATGCTGAAACACGGCAACCCCGAACGCGCGCTGCGGCGGATGAACGAACTGGGGGTGCTGTCCGCCTTTCTGCCCGAGTTCGAGCCCATCGTGGCGATGATGCAGTTCAACATGTATCACAGCTATACGGTGGACGAGCACACCATCCAATGTATCGTCAACCTCGCCCAGATCGAACGCGGAGAACTAATTGAACCGCTGCCGCTGGTGTCGTCCATTCTGAAAGGCGGTGTGAACCGCAAGGTGCTGTATGTTGCGTTGTTGTTGCATGACATCGCCAAGGGACGACCCGAAGATCACTCGATCCTCGGCGCGCAAATCGCCCGTAAGGTTGCGCCCCGGCTTGGGCTGAACAAGGCGGACTCGGAAACCGTGGAATGGCTGGTGCGGTATCACTTGTTGATGTCGGACATGGCGCAAAAGCGCGACATCTCAGACCCGCGCACTGTGCGCGATTTTGCCAAAGCGGTGAAAACGGTCAAACGGCTGGACCTGCTGACGGTTCTGACAGTCTGCGATATTCGCGGGGTCGGGCCGAACACGTGGAACAACTGGAAAGCCACCCTTTTGCGCGCCCTGCACGCCGAAACCAAGCGCGCGCTTGAAACCGGGATGGAGGACCTCAACCGCGCCAATCGCGGGACCGAGGCCAAAAAAGCCCTGCGTGCCGCGTTGTCGAATTGGTCCAAGGCGGACCTAAAGGTCGAAACCGGGCGGCACTATGCGCCGTACTGGCAGGGCCTGAACCTGCACACCCAAGTCGAGTTTGCCGAGATGCTGCGGGCGCTGGAACACAGCGGTGATCCGGGTGAGGTAGAAATCCGCATGCAACCGGACGAAGACCGGGACGCCACACGGGCCTGTTTCGCAATGGGCGATCACCCCGGTATCTTTGCGCGAATTGCGGGTGCTCTGGCGCTGGTCGGGGCCAACGTGGTGGATGCGCGCAGCTACACCACCAAAGACGGTTATGTAACCGATGCCTTCTGGATTCAGGACACCGAAGGCCACCCGTTCGAGGCCAGCCGCCTGCCACGCCTGGCCCAGATGATCCGAAAGACGCTCAAGGGTGAGGTTGTTGCCCGCGATGCGCTGAAATCGCGCGACAAGATCAAGAAACGCGAACGCGCCTTCAACGTGCCGACCCATATCACCTTTGATAATGATGGGTCCGAGATTTACACTATCATCGAGGTCGATACCCGCGACCGTCCGGGTCTGCTCTATGACCTGACCCGAACGTTGGCCGCGGCCAATGTCTATATCGCCAACGCAGTGATCGCGACCTATGGCGAACAGGTGGTCGACACCTTTTACGTCAAGGATATGTTTGGTCTAAAATACCATGCGGAAGGCAAACAGCGCACGCTTGAAACCAAACTGCGCAAAGCCATCACCGAAGGCGCCGAGCGCGCGGCCTCATGAAGCAGATCCGGTTGTTTTCAGGCCTGTTCACGGTCGGGTTCTGGACGCTGGCCAGCCGGATTCTGGGCTTTTTGCGGGAAATACTGCTGACGGCTTATATCGGTCCAGGTCCGGTGATGGATGCTTTTGTCGCGGCCTTCCGTCTGCCAAACATGTTCCGCCGTTTCTTTGCCGAAGGCGCGTTCAACGCGGCCTTTGTGCCGATGTTTTCCAAGCGGCTGGAAGGAGAGGAAAACGCCCAAGGCTTTGCGCAGGACGCCTTCAATCTGTTGGCCGTGGCGGTGCTGGCGCTGGTCGGGCTGGCAATGGTGTTCATGCCCGCGCTGGTCTGGATCACGGCCGAAGGGTTTCACGGTGATGAACGGTTCGATCTGGCCGTAGCCTATGGATATGTGGTGTTCCCTTATATCCTGTTCATGTCGCTGGCGGCGCTGTTCTCGGGTGTTTTGAACGCCACGGGTCGCTTTGCCGCCGCCGCCGCCGCACCCGTATTGCTGAACATCTTTGCCTGCACGGCCCTGATCGCCGGGGCAGCCGCTGGAGGCGAGGTGATCCGTTGGCTGATCGCCGTCATTCCCGTGGCCGGGGTCGCACAGCTGGCGCTAGTCTGGGTGGCGACCGAGCGTGCAGGCATTCGCATCCGGCCCGGTCTGCCGAAGCTCAGCCCCGAGATGCGCCGCATGGTGCGCATCGCCGTTCCGGCGGCACTGGCAATGGGCGTCACTCAGATCAATCTGGTGGTGGGGCAATTGGTAGCCTCGAAAACCGAAAAGGCGATCAGTTGGCTGTTCGCGGCTGACCGGTTGTATCAACTGCCGCTGGGCGTGGTGGGTATCGCCGTCGGCATCGTGCTACTGCCCGATCTGTCCCGCCGCCTGCGCGCCGGGGACAAGGACGGCGCCCGCAACGCGTTTTCCCGCGCAGGTGAGTTCACGCTGTTGCTGACCATACCGTCGACCGTGGCGTTTGTGATACTGCCAAACCCGATGGTCTCGGTCCTGTTCGAACGTGGCCAATTCAGCGCCGAGGACACCGCCGCCACAGCGCTGGCAGTGGCAATTTACGGATTCGGCCTGCCTGCCTTTATGCTGCAAAAGCTGTTGCAACCGCTGTATTTCGCACGTGAGGATACGCGGTCCCCGTTCCGCTATGCCGTGGTTGCAATGGTCGTGAATGCCGGGCTGGCCTTTGGTCTCTATCCGCTGGTGGGTTGGATCGCACCGGCCATTGCGGCGTCGGCTGCCGGGTGGGCTATGGTCGGTCTGCTGATCCTCGGCGCGCGACGCATGGGTGAAGAGGCGCGGTTCGACGACCGCTTCAAACACCGGGCATGGCGCATCGTGGCCGCGTCGCTGGGGATGGGTGTCGTTCTATACGCCGCCATTCACCTGTTCGGCTGGGCGTTCGAGCTGTCCGGCTGGCGTTATCTGGCGCTGATCATCCTGATCAAGATTGCCGCGGCCACCTATTTCTTCCTAGGCCACCTGTTTGGCGCCTTCGAGGTGTCAGAGTTCCGCAAAGCCTTGCGTCGGTCGTGATCAGTCGCGGCGAATGCGCCGCACGATCCGCGCCCAGCCACCCGGGGCAAGCAGGAACGAAAGGCCAAAGCCTGTGGCAAACCCGCCCAAATCAGCCACCCAGTCGGACGTACCGCCGAACAGCAGGCCGAACACCAGTTGAATCCCCATCAGGGCCGCGATCAAACCAAAGGCGCGGTGCTGGTTTTCGCCAACCAATGACAGTTTGCGCCACAGCAACCACGTGAATGCGCCGATCAGGCCATAGACAGGCGGGAACCCTCCGACCAGCGGGTATTGGGGGTCCAGCAGCAGTGCATAGGCCAGTGCCCCGCCCACGCCAGACAGCACGAAGATCACCAACATCTGAAACCCGCCAAAGACCTCGGCCACCATCTTGCCCATGGCCAACAGGAAGACGCAGACAAAAACGGCCTGCGTGAAAGAGCCCGACACGAAGGGGTAGGTCACGAAACGCATGACATGTTCGAACGGCCAGCGCCCGTTCTCGACCATCCAATCAAAGATATCAGGCGAAAACGAATAGCTCTGCAGCGCATCCAGCCGCCATCCCACCGCCGACGGACCGCCGATCAGCCCGCGTGTTCCCAGGGTAAAGGCCAGTTCCACCCCCATAATGAACAGCACCAAGGCCACCACAACGGGCGGCAAAGGGTTCACGGCGGGTGTATAATTCTCACTGCTCATTGGGCTGGCCTTTCGCGGCGGTTGACGTCCCTTGGCCTCATGGGTAAGCGACGGGGGCTGATTTTTCCAGACGGGAGTTCCCTTCGATGACCGAGACCCAGTTCACACCGCGCGTGTTTTCCGGCATCCAGCCGTCGGGAAACCTGCATCTTGGCAACTATCTGGGTGCGCTCAAGCGGTTTGTGGATATGCAGCAGCCGGACATGGAGACCATCTATTGCATGGTCGATCTGCACGCGATCACCGTCTGGCAGGACCCCAAGGAACTGGCCCATTCGACGCGCGAACTTTGCGCTGGTTTCATCGCTGCCGGTCTCGACCCGGATAAATCGATCCTGTTCAACCAAAGCCAGGTGCCTGAGCATGCGCAATTGGCGTGGATCTTTAACTGCGTCGCCCGCATGGGCTGGATGCAGCGGATGACTCAATGGAAGGACAAGGCCGGAAAGAACCAGCAAAACGCCTCGTTGGGTCTGTTCGCCTATCCGTCGCTGATGGCCGCCGACATCCTGACCTATCACGCAACGCATGTGCCGGTTGGCGACGACCAGAAACAGCATCTTGAGCTGACGCGCGATATCGCGATCAAGTTTAACCATGATTACGGCGTCGATTTCTTTCCGATCACCGAACCTGTGATCGAAGGGGCCGCGACCCGTGTCATGAGCCTGCGCGACGGGTCCAAAAAGATGTCCAAGTCCGACCCCTCGGACATGAGCCGCATCAACATGACGGACGACGCCGACACGATCGCCAAGAAGATTCGCAAAGCCAAGACCGACCCGGATGCGCTGCCATCCGAGATCGATGGTCTGGAAGACCGCCCCGAGGCGCGCAATCTGGTGAACATCTATGCCGCGCTCAGCGATCAGACGGTCGATCAGGTGCTGGCCGATGTTGGCGGTAAACAGTTCGGTGAATTCAAACCGATGCTTGCAGAACTGGCGGTGGAAAAACTGGCACCGATTTCGTCCGAAATGGCCCGCCTGATGGGCGAAGAAGCCGAGATTGACCGTATTCTGGGAAAAGGTGCGGAAAAGGCCCGCGCGATTGCCGCGCCGATCCTGCAGCAGACTTACGAAATTGTGGGCATGGTCAGCTCAAAACAAGGCTGATTGCGCTGGACGTTACCGCAGCGCCTTCCTAGGTTTGCGCAAAGCATGGGAGGGCGTCATGGCAGTCGGCAAGAACATCCGCACCTATTTCGAAAGTCAATGGCATGACGGGGATGCCCCGATCATGCGCGCGGCCGATCACGGTGCTTGGCTGGGATCGTCAGTCTTCGACGGTGCGCGCTATTTCGACGGCATGGCCCCGGATCTTGAGGCACATTGTGCCCGCGTGAATCGCTCAGCCGAGGCACTGATGCTGACCCCGTTCGTCTCAACCCAGCAGATGGTCGAGATCATCCGCGAGGGGTTGGCTTCTTACGGACCGGACTCAGCCGTCTATATTCGCCCGATGTATTGGGGCATCGACGGCGATGCGACCGCGATTGTCCCACAGGAAAACAGCACTGGTTTTGCCATCTGCCTAGAAGAGATCCCGATGGCGCCCGAGACCGCCTCGGTCACGCTGGGTACCACAAAATTCCGCCGTCCGGTTCTGGAATCGTCGGTGGTGAATGCCAAGGCCGGGTGCCTGTACCCCAACAATGCCCGCATGCTGCAAGAGGTTCGTGCCAAGGGGTTCTCGAATGCGCTGGTCGCAGACGCTCTGGGCCACGTGGCCGAAACTGCAACCGCCAACATCTTCATGGTCCGTGACGGAGAGGTGTTTACCCCAACCCCCAACGGCACCTTCCTGGCTGGCATCACCCGCGCGCGTCACATTGAAAACCTGCGCGCCGACGGGACGGTCGTTCACGAAGCCATCCTTGGCTTTGACGATTTCCACAAGGCGGATGAGGTCTTTATGACCGGCAACATGAACAAGATCACCCCGGTCACCGCGCTGGAGGATACGCAATATCAAATCGGCCCCATAGCCCGCCGTGCGCGCGAGCTGTATTGGGACTGGGCACTAAGCACCCGCTAACCAGCCGCTTATTGCCAGCACGCAAATGGTCGGGCATGATCGCCTGAAATATACGAGGACACTTCATGCGCAAATTCTTGGTCGTTCTGGATGACAGTCGCGAATGCCTGAACGCGATGCGTTTTGCCGCTATGCGCGCAGCCCACACCGGCGGTGGCGTTACAATCCTATCGGTCATTCCGCCGGATGAGTTCAACCATTGGATCGGCGTGGCCGAGGTTATGCGCGAGGAAGCACGCGAGCGTATTCACGCCCATTACGAGGTGTTCGCCAAGTGGATGCGCGACAAGCAAAACATCGACCCCGAACTGGCCATCCGCGAAGGTGAGCCGGTCGCCGAGATCATCGAACATGTGCAATCAGACCCCGAGATCGGGGTGCTGGTGCTAGGCGCAGGCGTTGAAAAGAAAGGCCCCGGGCCGCTGGTGACGCAACTGACAAAGAATTCGGGCAACCTGCCAATTCCGATCACCATCGTTCCTGGTGATCTGAGCAAGGAAAAGCTGGAAGAAATCACCTAAAAGGGCACCCATGCAGCGCAGCATCCAGTTCTGGTTCGAATTCGCATCCACATACTCTTACCTAAGTGCGATGCGAATCGAGGATCTGGCTGCGCAGAACGGGGTGTCAGTTGAATGGCATCCCTTTTTGCTTGGTCCGATTTTCGCCGCGCAGGGCTGGGACAATTCGCCGTTCAACATCTATCCCGCCAAAGGTCGTTATATGTGGCGCGATATGGAACGGTTGTCGGCCCAGCGGGGGTTGCGATTTGCCCGGCCTGACCCCTTTCCCCAGAATGGCCTGAAAGCTGCGCGGCTAGTAATGACGATTGAAACCCACCCTCAACGGGCTGCCTTTGTTCGGGCCGTCTATGCCGCCGAATTCGTTGATGGCCTCAATATCTCGGACGACAAGGTGCTGATCGACTGCCTGTCCCAAGCCAGCCTGCCCCCAGAAACGCTGGCCGGCTGTCAAGACCCGGATATCAAGGCGGCCTTGATCCAACAGACTCAGACCGCGCAGGCCAAGGGGATTTTCGGGGCGCCAAGCTTTCTAGTGGGGGATGAACTGTTCTGGGGCGATGACCGGCTGGATGCGGCGATGCAACTGGCGGCAGAAATTTAGAATGGTTCCAAATCTTGACTTCCCCGGCCCGGACCCGCATATCAGGTACAACTGAAACGGAGCCGTGACATGTTCATCCAGACCGAATCCACGCCGAACCCTGCAACGCTGAAATTCCTGCCCGGTCAGCCGGTGCTGGAAGCGGGCACTGCAGACTTCCCTTCGGCGGAAGCCGGGGAAAAATCGCCCTTGGCGAAACGGATTTTTGCAGTGTCTGGTGTCACCGGCGTGTTCTTTGGCAATGATTTCGTCACCGTGACCAAATCGGATGACGTTCAGTGGGATCACATCAAACCGGCCATCCTGGGTGCTGTGATGGAGCATTTTCAATCCGGTCAGCCGGTATTGGGTGAAGATGCTGTTGATGGGTCAGGTCACGCAGAACATTTCGGCGAGGATGCCGAAGTGGTCAATCAGATCAAGGACCTGCTGGATACGCGCGTGCGCCCGGCGGTGGCGCAGGATGGCGGTGACATCACGTTCCACGGGTTCGACCGGGGCGTTGTTTACCTGCACATGCAAGGCGCTTGCGCGGGCTGCCCGTCCTCGACCCTGACGCTGAAAATGGGAATTGAGAACCTGCTGCGCCACTACATCCCGGAAGTGACCGAGGTTCGCCCCGTTGCCGTCTGACCAGATCATTTTGGCATTTGACACATCGGCCGCGCATTGCGCGGCCGCTTTGCTACATGGCGACACGATTGTCGCTTCGCGCGTTGAGCCCATGTCACGCGGGCAGGCAGAACGGTTGATGCCGCTGTTAGAAGAGGTTCTGGCCGAGGCGGATTGCACGTGGCGCGATCTGACCGCCATTGGAGTCGGGATCGGGCCGGGGAATTTTACCGGCATCCGTATCTCGGTTTCGGCGGCGCGGGGATTGGCGTTGGGACTTGGTATCCCGGCTGTTGGAGTTACCGGTTTTGATGCTTTGGCCGAAATCGGGGATGGGATTCCCGCGATCCGCGCACCCCGCGAGCAAGTCTATGTCGCGCTGCCCGGTCAGGACCCCGCACTGATGGCGCAGGAACACGCAGAATCACTTGGAAATCTGATTCTGAATGATGACGCCGATGTGCTGGTCAACGCCCTTGCCCGGCTGACAGCGCAAAGATGGTCCACCACGACCCAGCCCCCTGCCCCGTTCTATGTGCGCCCGGCTGATGCGGCCCCGTCAAAGGACTCACCACCGGTTCTGCTTGACGGATGACCCCGCAAGAATTGGCTCATACCCATACGGCAGCCTTCACGCAGTCGCGCCCTTGGACGGAATCAGAATTTGCTGATCTTCTGACCAATCGGTTCACGCATGTCATTGGTAACGCTGACTGTTTTGCCCTGTTTCAAGTCACTGCAGGTGAAGCTGAACTGCTGACAATCGCCACCCACCCCAATCGTCAGCGCCAAGGTCTTGCCCTGCGCCTCATGCAGGACTGGCACGCAAAAGCCAAAGCTTTGGGCGCAACCCGCGCCTTTCTGGACGTTGCGGCAGACAATCACCCGGCTATCGCGTTGTACCAGCGCTGTGGATACACAACCTGCGGCCTGCGCAAGGGTTACTATCTGCGCGAAAAAGCTGAGAAAATCGACGCCGTTGTCATGATCTGCGCCCTGACCTGACCGACGCCTCCTAATTTTTTCGACCATTTGGTCAAGAATCAGTTGACCGCACCGGTTGCAAACGCCCTTAATTCCCGCCATCACAACAGTTATGCTCGCTCACAGTGAGTAATCGGGGCTATCTTGACCCCGACCAACAATAACAAACGGGAGTATGAAATGACCCTGATGAAATCCTTGATGGGCGCTGCCGCCGCCGTCGCGTTGACCGCGGGTGCGGCCCTGGCTGAACCAGCCCTGATCTTCGACTTGGGTGGCAAGTTTGACAAATCGTTCAACGAAGCAGCCCATAATGGGGCATCACGTTGGGCGGAACAGACCGGTAAGACTTATCGCGAAATCGAACTGCAATCTGAAGCCCAGCGTGAACAAGCCCTGCGTCGTTTTGCCGAAGCTGGCCTGAACCCAATCATCACCATGGGTTTCGCAATGGCTGATCCGCTGGCGGCTGTCGCGGGCGACTATCCCGACACCAAATTCGTTGCAGTTGATGTGAATTGGCTAGATGCTCCGAACGTGCGTCAGATCGGCTTTGCCGAGCATGAGGGTTCCTATCTGGTTGGAATGATGGCTGCGATGGCATCTAAGACCGGAACAGTTGGCTTCATCGGTGGCATGGATATTCCGCTGATCCGTCATTTTGGCTGCGGTTACGCGCAAGGCGCCAAAGCCGTGAACCCCGACATCAATATCGTTGCCAACATGACTGGTACCACCCCATCGGCATGGAACGACCCGGTCAAGGGCTCCGAACTGACCAAGGCACAGATCAGCCAGGGTGCTGACGTCATCTATGCTGCTGCGGGCGGCACCGGTGTGGGCGTTCTGCAGACCGCCGCCGATGAAGGCATCCTTTCGATCGGTGTGGACAGCAACCAGAACCACCTGCATCCGGGCAAGGTTCTGACCTCGATGCTGAAGCGCGTGGACGTGGCCGTTTATGACGCCATGAAGGCTGGCGAGGATCTGCAAACCGGCGTTTTCGCCATGGGTCTGGCCGAAGAGGGTGTGGGCGTCGCCATGGATGAATACAACGCTGAACTAGTTACGGAAGAGATGAGCTCGGCCGTTGCAGATGCACGCAGTGACATCATCAACGGAAACGTCACCGTCGTCAGCTATTACGAGAACGACAGCTGCCCGGCACTGCAGTTCTAATATCGCGTGGGGCGGGGGTTGATCCTCCGCCTCATTCCCACTTGGCCGCAGCGTTCGCGGCCTTTTCGGCAATTGAGGACACGACATGACAGTCCCCGCCATTAAGCTCAAAGGGATTTCCAAAGCCTTTGGGCCGGTTCAGGCCAACAAAGACATTTCCATCAGCGTCGTCCCCGGCACGATCCACGGGATCATCGGTGAAAACGGTGCAGGCAAATCCACGCTGATGAGCATTCTCTACGGTTTTTACAAAGCCGATAAGGGTGAGATCTGGATCAACGGAACCAAGACCGACATCCCCGACAGTCAGGCGGCGATTGCGGCGGGAATCGGGATGGTGTTCCAGCATTTCAAGCTGGTTGAGAATTTCACGGTTCTGGAAAACATCGTTCTGGGCGCCGAAGATGGCGGGCTGCTGGCTCCGTCTTTGTCCAAGGCTCGCAAGGAACTGAAAGAGCTGGAAGAAGAATACGAGCTGTTCGTTGACCCAGACAAGCGCATTGACGAAATCGGCGTGGGGATGCAGCAACGGGTCGAAATCCTCAAAGCCTTGTATCGCAAAGCCGAGATTTTGATTTTGGACGAACCGACCGGCGTTCTGACCCCGGCCGAGGCCGATCAGCTGTTCCGCATTCTCGACCGTCTGCGGGCCGAAGGGAAGACGATCATCGTGATCACCCACAAGCTGCGCGAGATCATGGAAAACACCGATACAGTCTCGGTGATGCGGCGCGGGCAGATGACGGCGACAGTCAAAACCGCCGAGACCAGCCCCGAGGAGCTGGCCGAGCTGATGGTAGGCCGCAAGGTTCTGCTGCAGGTCGACAAGGTTCCTGCAAAACCCGGCAAACCCATTCTTGAGGTCGAAAACCTGCGCGTCTTCGATTCAGCGGGTGTTGAGCGGGTCAAGGGTATCGACTTGACGGTCCGCGCGGGTGAGATCGTCGGCATCGCCGGTGTTGCGGGTAATGGCCAGTCGGAACTGCTTGAGGTTTTGGGCGGGATGCGGCCTGGAAAAGGGTCTATCAAGCTGAATGGTGAACCGCTGGCGCTTAGTGGGTATGGGTCTGACGGTCAGGCGCGGCGTGCGCAGCACATCGCTCACGTCCCCGAGGATCGTCAGCGCGAGGGCCTGATCATGGATTTCCACGCGTGGGAAAACGTGGCGTTCGGCTATCACCGCGACCCTGCCTATAAACGCGGTCTGTTCATGGACAATGCCGCCCTGCGCGCGGATACCGAGCGCAAGATTCAAAAGTTCGATGTGCGCCCGCCCAATGGCTGGCTGACCGCCAAAAGCTTTTCAGGCGGCAACCAGCAGAAAATCGTCGTCGCGCGCGAGATCGAGCGGAACCCCGACCTGTTGCTGGTCGGCCAGCCGACACGCGGTGTGGATATCGGCGCGATCGAATTCATTCACAAACAAATCGTCGCCCTGCGCGATCAGGGGAAGGCAATCCTGCTGGTCTCGGTCGAGCTGGAGGAGATCTTCTCGCTGTCCGATCGGATAGCGGTGATGTTCGACGGACATATTATGGGCGAACGCCTGCCCCATGAGACAGATGAAAAAGAACTGGGCCTGCTGATGGCCGGTGTTGCGGAAGAGGCCGCGTGAAGCATGGATAAAATGCCCAAATGGGCCGATGTCGTTCTGATCCCACTGATCAGTCTGATATTGGCCGCGATCCTTTCGGCGCTGGTTATTCTGGCCATTGGTGAAAACCCGGTTGAAGCGGTGAATCTGATGGTTACCGGCGCGCTGGGGTCGACTTATGGCTGGGGCTATACGCTCTATTACGCGACCAATTTCATGTTCACCGGGCTGGCGGTAGCTGTGGCGTTCCACGCGCGGCTGTTCAACATCGGCGGCGAAGGCCAAGCCATGCTGGGCGGGCTTGGCGTTGCCATAGTGTGTCTGTACATCGACTGGCCGCATTGGAGCATTGCCCTGCTGGCCGCCTGTGCGGCGTCGATGCTGTTTGGGGCGGCATGGGCCGCGATACCGGCCTATCTGCAAGCCAAGCGCGGCAGTCATATCGTCATCACCACGATCATGTTCAACTTTATCGCGGCGGCCTTCCTGAACTATATGCTGGTCAATGTGATGCGCCCGCAGGGCTCGCAAGATCCTGCAACTGCACGCTTCCCCGAGGCCGTGCATCTGCCGACCTTCCAGTCGATGTTCTCGACCGCTGAAAACGCGGTGTTCAAAGGTGCGCCGGCCAATATCTCGTTCTTTGTCGCGATCCTGGCCTGTTTCGTGGTCTGGGCGCTGATCTGGCGGACGCGGCTGGGGTATGAGATTCGCGCCTATGGTCATTCCGAAACCGGCGCTGTTTATGCCGGTATCTCGCCCGTACGCATCACTATCGTCGCCATGCTTATCTCGGGTGCGTTGGCCGGGTTGATGGCGACCAACAACGTGATGGGAGAGGCTGAACGGCTGGTACTCAACTCGACCGAAGGTGCGGGTTTCATCGGGATTGCCGTGGCGCTGATGGGCCGATCGCACCCGTTCGGCGTGTTTGTGGCGGCCCTTTTATTCGGGTTCCTGTACCAGGGCGGTGCCGAATTGGCGCTGTGGACCTCGATCCCGCGTGAGCTGATCGTGGTTATTCAAGCGCTGGTGATCCTGTTTACCGGGGCACTGGACAACATGGTGCGCATGCCGCTTGAGAAACTGTTCCTCGGTCTGCGGAAGGGGGCCGAGTGATGGAGATTTTCGTAACACTCATTCAGGTTTTTGATTCAACGATCCGCCTGGCAACACCGCTTTTACTGGCGTGTCTGGCCGGGTTGTATTCGGAACGCGCGGGTATTTTCGACATCGGGCTGGAAGGCAAGATGTTGATGGCGGCGTTTTTCTCGGCGGCGATTGCGGCAGTGACCGGGTCTGTCTGGTTGGGCCTGCTGGCGGGAATCGGATCCTCGCTGATTTTGTCCGGCTTGCACGGGCTCGCTTCGATCACCTTCAGGGGCAATCAGCTGATCTCGGGCGTTGCCATCAACTTTCTGGCCTCGGGCCTGACCGTTCTGATTGCGCAGAGCTGGTTCAAACAGGGCGGGCGCACGCCTTCTCTCTTTGGCGGTGGACGGTTCGAATCTGCAGAGTTTCCTTATGCAATCGGCCCCGAAGATGCTGAACTGTCGGGGAAACCGGTTTCTGAACTGATGTCTGACACCAATTCGTTTCACATGGTGTATTCCGAACTACTCTCGGGTCATTCGATATTGGTCTATGTGGCGTTTCTGATGGTGCCATTGACATGGTGGATTCTGTATCGCACCCGGTTCGGCTTGCGCCTGCGCGCGGTGGGTGAAAATCCGGCTGCGGTGGATACCGCCGGTGTCTCGGTTGTCGGCCTGAGATTTGCGGCCGTTGCCATCTGCGGCGTGCTGTGTGGGATCGCCGGGGCCTATCTGGCCACTGCCCTGCAGGCCGGGTTCGTCAAAGAAATGACCGCCGGTCGCGGGTTCATCGCTTTGGCCGCGCTGATCTTTGCGAAATGGCGGCCTTGGCATGCGATGTGGGCTTGCCTGCTGTTCGGTCTGTTACAGGCGATTGCGCTGCGTTTCCAGAACATCGACCTGGGCGGCGTGGTTATCCCGGTCCAGGCCATGGACGCCCTGCCCTATATCCTGACGGTGGTTATTCTGGCCGGGTTCGTAGGCAAAGCCGTCCCGCCACGCGCCGGTGGCGAACCCTATGTGAAAGAGCGCTGATAAGTCCAGTTTAAGACTCATTTCAGTCCTGTTCGCTGCAGAGCGGCATGCAGAGTTGATTTTGCATGCCGCAACCGCTCTAAGGGGGTATGTGTTTGTTTCCTGTGATAGCCAAGATCGGATTCGTTCCTGTCACGGTGGCAAACGCTCAAAAACGTCTCGGTTCCGGGGTCCGTTTTTCAATTCAGCCAGATCGGCTTGTCGGTCACGCAGCCCGCGCGATCGGCAGGTTGGTATTCGCCATACGGCCGCATTGCGCGCGCAGTATTAAAGCCTCATCCCTGTGGTATGAGACGGGCCGGATCACTTTGTGTGACGCGTCTGACCTCATCCGGTAAATACACATGCAGATCTACCTTCCAATCGCCGAAGTCTCCGTCAACGCCTTTTTGCTGCTGGGGCTGGGTGGGATGGTTGGCATCCTGTCGGGCATGTTCGGTGTAGGCGGCGGGTTTTTGATGACGCCGCTGCTGTTCTTCATCGGCATCCCCCCCGCTGTCGCCGTCGCAACCGAAGCCAATCAGATCGTCGCCTCGTCCTTTTCCGGTGTATTAGCGCATTTTCGACGAAAGACCGTAGATCTGAAAATGGGCACGGTCTTATTGATCGGGGGCTTAATGGGTGCGGCCCTTGGGGTGGTGGTGTTCAACTATCTCAAAAGCCTGGGCCAGGTCGATCTGCTTGTCACGCTATGCTACGTCGTCTTCCTTGGCGTCGTTGGTGGCCTGATGTTCATTGAAAGCTTGCGGGCACTGCGCAAGGCCAAAAAGGGCGGCGGCGCACCAGCAAAACGGCGCCAGCGTGGCTGGGTTCATGCGATGCCGTTCAAAATGCGCTTTCGCACTTCGGGCCTGTATATCTCGGTCATTCCCCCAATTCTGGTCGGGCTTTGCGTCGGTGTACTGGCGGCCATCATGGGCGTCGGCGGCGGCTTTATTATGGTGCCTGCAATGATCTATCTACTGGGCATGCCCACCAAGGTGGTGGTTGGAACATCCTTGTTTCAGATCATCTTCGTGACCGGCTTTACCACCATGTTGCACGCAACCACGAACTATACGGTTGATGTTGTTCTGGCCGTTCTGCTGCTGGTCGGCGGTGTCGTGGGCGCGCAGATTGGCACGGTGATTGGCGCGAAGATGCCCGCCGAGCAGTTGCGCGTTTTGCTGGCAGCCCTGGTTCTGGTGGTCTGCGGCAAGCTGGCACTGGACTTATTGATCGAACCATCCGAGCTGTATTCCATTGGCAGCGAAGGAGGGCACTGATCATGCTGAAACGCTTGATTGCCCTGCTGGTTTTCTGCTGCTCGCCAGCTCTTGCGCAAGAAGAGCAGGTGGTGCTGGGTCTCAGCCAGGACCGGGTCGCCATTACCGCGACATTCGATGGTTCTGAAATCCTGATCTTCGGTGCCGTCAAACGAGAAGCACCGATCCCCGCCGGCCCACCGCTTGAGGTGATCGTGACTGTGGCCGGGCCGTCCAGCCCAGTGACAGTCCGGCGCAAGGAACGCAAACTGGGCATCTGGGTCAACACTGACAGCGTTCTGGTCGACCTTGCGCCAAGTTTCTACGCCGTCGCCACAAGCGGGCCGCTGGATAATATCCTTTTGGACACCGAGGACCTGAGATACCGGATTTCAATCGAACGCGCCATCCGATCGGTCGGGGCGGCCATGCATATCCGAGGCGCGCAGGATTTTGCAGATGCGGTGGTGCGCATTCGCGAGGATGAGGGGCTGTATTCCATTCGCGAAAACACAGTGGCCGTGGATGAGCAAACCCTGTTCCGCACCTCAATTGCAATGCCTGCCGACCTGACCGAAGGCGACTATGCTGCGCGCATCTTCCTGACCCGCGGCAAAGAGGTGATCTCGGAATTTGAGACAACCATCGACGTGCGCAAAGTGGGGCTGGAGCGGTTTTTGTACAACATGTCCCGACAGCAACCTGTGTGGTACGGGCTGATGTCACTGGTCATTGCGATTGCAGCGGGCTGGGGGGCGTCGACTGCGTTCCGATTGCTGCGTGAAAACTAACCTCTAACCGCGCCCGATATAGGGCATCGTTGTTGCCATCACGGTCATGAACTGCACATTCGCCTCGGGCGGCAGGGTCGCCATATGCAGCACCGAGCGTGCTGCATCTTCAACCGCCATGGTCGGGTCGGGCGTCTGACCGGCCTCAACCGCGGCATCCACCAGTCCCTGTACCATCTGCGTGCGCGCGTTGCCGATGTCGATCTGACCGCAAGCAATTCCGAGGTCCCGCCCGTCCAGCGACAGACTGCGGGTCAGACCGGTGATGGCATGTTTCGTGGTCGTGTAGTGCACCGAGTTCGGGCGCGGCACATATGCGGCAATCGAGCCGTTGTTGATGATGCGCCCGCCCTGCGGCGACTGGTGGCGCATGATCCGAAAAGCCTCGCGCGCGCATAGGAACATGCCGTTCAGATTGACGTTGACGGTTTGATACCAATCCTCCAGCGCGATCTCGTCGATGGTTCCGCCGGGCGCAAAGATGCCCGCATTGTTGAACAACGCGTCCAACCGGCCAGCCTTTTCCTGAAACGCGCCAAAGGCCGCATGGACCGCATCCGCGTCCGTTACATCCGCAACCAATGGGATCGCGTTTGTGCGATCCTTGGCCATTTCGTGCAACGTATCGGCACTGCGCGCCAACAGGCCCACTGTCCAGCCTTCGTTCAAGAACAAGTCCGCCGTGGCCCGCCCAATGCCCGAGCTTGCGCCGGTTACTATGATGGATGTCATGTATCTTCAGCCTCCAATGTCAAGGACGCCGCCGGAACCGCGCGCAGATCATCCACACGCAGCGGATGGGTGGGCTTGGCCAGACGGTTGCGCACAACCCAGATCAACCGCTCTTGCGCGCGGGTGATGGCGACATAGGCCAGCCGCTTCCAAAGCGGCTGCCCGGCCTCGGTCCTGCCCATGCGGGCGGCGGCGTAAATGTCCGGCGCAAAGACCTGTACCGTGTCCCATTGCGAGCCCTGCGCCTTGTGAATGGTTACCGCCGCGCCATGCAGAAAGGTGGCACCCATGCGGGCGGCGAAGGGGATAAAGGGTTCTTCTTCATCCGGTTTTTCGATCTTGACGATCGAGGCCGCACTGACCTGTGGGTCCTCGGCGCCCATCACGTGCAGGCGTGAAAAGCCCGGCTTGCGCCCCGGTCCCAAATAGATGACTTGCGCGCCTTTGATCAACCCGCGCGCCTCAAGGTCCAAACGTTTCTTGCGGTGTTTCAACGGCAGTTCGATGCCATCACAGATCATTGGTTCACCTTCCAGCAGCTCGGTCTCCGGCGCGCCGTGAACTTGCCGAAACGCCTGAATCAACCGAATACGTGTGGCGTTGCGCCAGACCAGAACCGGGCTGCGGGCCATCAGATCAACCTCGACCCGCTGACCCCAGACCACGCGGTCATCCTGACGGGCGGTTTGTTCTATAAGACGTTCGAAATCCTCGAACCCCATCTTAGGGTCCGCCAGCGCGTGGGCCAGGTCTAGGATAGGATTGTCCGCCTCTTGCCGGTGGACCCGGTGCAGGATCTGTTTGCGCGGCTCGGGCAAAGCGTCAAACACCATGCTGCCCGATTGATTGACGGGGGCCAGCTGCGCAGGGTCACCAAATAACAACAAGGTCGGAAAAATCTCTTGCAGGTCCTCGAATTGCCGGTCGTCCAGCATCGAGGCCTCATCGACGAACCCGATATCCAAAGGCTCGTCCCGACGTTTCCAGCCGGTGATGAAATCGGACCCGCGCAGTCCGGCGGCGGCCAAGGCACCAGGGATCGATTTATTATTCGCATAAAACGCCGCTGCACGGTCCAACGCCTCGTCCGTCAGACCTTGGACCTCGGGGCGTTCGTCATTGCCCGCCAGCCATTCGGCGATGCGTTCATATTCCGGGTCATAAACCGGGGTATAGAGAATGCGGTGAATGGTCGTTGCAGGGACCCCGCGCAGACGCAACACGCTGGCAGCCTTGTTGGTGGGGGCCAGGATCGCAAGGCTGCGCTTTTCCTTCGCTTTGCGGCTTTCGAAATCACCCGACACAATCTGAACACCGGTTTCGGCCAAGGCCTTGTACAGCTCGGCCAGCAACAGGGTCTTGCCCGAGCCGGCTTTGCCGATCACCGCCATCACACCGGATTTGCCGTTGCCTGGCAATTTCAGCAGGGCATCATCATCCAGATCTACACCGGCTGATCGCAGCATTTCAGAGATGCTGTCATAGGCGGCGGCCTGGTCGTCAGAGAAGGTCACGGGGGGCAAAGACATGGCGCGACCCTACAGGGCCGCGCCAGCTATCACCAGAGAGGGATTGGGCTTTTCGCCTGATCAGGCCGACAGAGAAAAGCGATGCTGCCGTCCGATCCCGAATGCCGTCTTGAACCACAGCCGCGACAGCTCTCGCGGGATCCCCGCGCGTTCGGCCACGCGGTTGCAATCATCGGCAGAATAGGGCCACAGCCCGACCGAAATCTGATCACGCCCATGCCCTTCGGTCCCCAGAACCACCGGGGACGATCCGATCAGGCGGTAAATCCGAATCATGCGTGCATCGAAGACCCCAGCGATATGGGTCAGGCCGAACCCTTCCATCATCTCACCGCCGCTTAGCATGATGGCGCCTGCGGTGTGTGGGCTGGCCGTGCGCGACAGGCAGAACCTTGTGACCTCCCAAATCAGCGGGCTGCAGACTGGTTTGCCACCGGTCAGATGGCCGAACACCTCGTTCACCATGACCGGGCCGGTGGTCGGCAACACGCGCATTGAGCCTCCATGACTGCCGTCTTCTTCTTCCCAGATGACATAAAGCGGGTTCAGTTCGTCATACCGATCCCGCTCTTCCCCTTTTTCGTTAACGTGTACGTCCCAACCCAACCGGGTTTTGAACTGATCCGCGCGATCCCGGAACATCCCTTCGGCCAGATCCGGAAACTTGTGCAGCTCATCCGCATACAAATAGCGCAACATGACTTTTTTCCCCTTGTCGTCCTGTGCAGGAACGAAGGGGGTACAAAGTCATAGTTAATTTCCCGTTCTGAGGGCGCGCGCCTCTTAAACCACTATTAATCCTCGGCTGAGCGCTGTGGCGATGGCGTGAGTGGTGTTCTGCGCCCCAAGCTTCGCCCGGGCGCCTTCGATATAGACCCGTAGTGTATGTTCAGAGATAGACAGCGAATGGGCCACCTGGGCCCGGCTGTACCCCAGCGCCAGCAAGGTCATCGCGTCGACTTCGCGTGGCGACAGACTGCGGGCAGAGTCGGGCTGTCGGTCAACTTCGAATTCCAGCGCTTTGCGGTTGAAATAATGCGCGATCAGGATCAGCTCACGACCATGACGCTCGATGAAACGCTGCCAGGTTTCATCATCACAGGTATGGTTGACCGTAAACAAGGCGAATTGCCCGTTCGGCCCCCGGATCGGGATGGAATAGCCTTGATTGCCGACACCGTGGCTTTGTGCGTCTTGCAGAAATGCCTTGGCCACTTTGCTGGACCAATCCAGCGTTTTCCAATCGACCGGGTGGAACCGCTGAAAGCACCCCAGGATGACCGGATCAATGCGGTGATAACTCTTTTCCAGATATCGCTCTGCCCAAGCATCGGGATAGGTCGTATAGCCGTACTGATCCCCGGCACCGTCGACCCAGTGGTATATAAGGTGCTCGACTTTCAGCCGGTCACGCAATCGGATTGCGACGCCACTTAATTCATCGAGCGTGCTGGTGTTTTCCAAGTCCTCCAGGACTTGGCTCATATCGAGTATTTTTCCCATCCGCCGGCGTCCGTACCTCAGCCTTCATGGACGCGATCTCGGCTGCGGCGATCAGCTTGGTGTCGTCCAGCTGTTCGGCCAGCGCGATCATACCATTCTCAACGGCGAAGGCGTTGAGGTCCGACAACACGTCCAGTATCCACTCATTCTGCGCCATCAGGGTCTCTCCGAAACGGTTAACGAAGGGTTAACACAACCATAACATGTGCAGTATTTTTTTGCCTATTCGCTGCTTTCTACTCCCCCAAATCAGTGGGGTTAATATCTATAACCTCTTAAAATAAATAGACTTACCCTTGAAAAAGTGACGCCCGCGAACCGTTAACACGGTTCGCGGGCTCCATTACCTGATTTTGGTGCGGCTCAACCGCGGGCGTCCAAAACCTCTTCCAGTGTCCGCATTCCGGTCTGCGGAGCTTGAACCAAGACCGACATGTTGCCCGGCTTATGCTCGTTGCGCATCATCTTCATGTGCGCATCGGGTAGCTCATTCCACGAGAACACCTCGGACATGCATGGGTCCAGGCGACGCTCGACCATCAGTTGGTTCGCAGCAGCCGCTTGTTTCAGATGCGCAAAGTGCGAACCCTGCAGACGCTTCTGGTGCATCCACATATAGCGCACGTCGAAGGTCAGGTTATAGCCGGTGGTACCGGCGCAGATCACAACCATTCCGCCCTTTTTCACCACGAAGGTCGACACCGGGAAGGTGCTTTCGCCGGGGTGTTCAAACACCATGTCGACATTGTTGCCCTTGCCGGTAATGTCCCAGATGGCCTTGCCGAACTTGCGTGCTTCTTTGAACCAATCGGCATATTCCGGTGTGTTCACTGTGGGCAATTGGCCCCAGCAGTTAAAGTCTTTGCGGTTCAGAACACCCTTAGCACCCAGACCCATTACAAAGTCACGTTTGCTTTCGTCCGAGATCACACCGATCGCGTTTGCACCCGCAGTGTTGATCAACTGGATTGCATATGAGCCCAGACCACCCGACGCACCCCAAACCAGAACGTTCTGGCCCGGCTTCAGATCGTGTGGCTCGTGACCGAACAGCATCCGGTATGCGGTGGCCAGCGTCAGCGTGTAGCAGGCGCTTTCTTCCCAGGTCAGGTGCTTGGGGCGCGGCATCAGCTGCTGTGCCTGAACATTAGTGAACTGAGCGAACGACCCATCCGGCGTCTCATAGCCCCAGATCCGCTGGCTGTCCGAATACATCGGATCGCCGCCGTTACAGGCTTCGTCGTCACCGTCATCCTGGTTGCAGTGGATTACGACTTCATCGCCCACTTTCCAGCGCTTGACCTTGTCGCCTACGGCCCAAACGATGCCCGATGCATCCGAACCGGCGATGTGGAACGGCTGTCCGTGACCATCAAACGGGCTGATCGGTTTACCCAACGACGCCCAGACGCCGTTGTAGTTGACGCCAGCGGCCATCACCAGAACCAGCACCTCGTGGCTGTCCAGCTTGGGGACATCTACCACTTCCAGCTGCATGGCCGTGTCCGGCTCGCCATGGCGTTCCTTGCGGATCGCCCATGCATACATTTGTTTCGGGACAAACCCCATCGGAGGGATTTCACCCATCTCATAGAGGTCTTTTTCCGGTGCCTCGTACGACGCGATGCCGCTATCGGTGTCCAGAGCCATGTTGGCCTCCTTTTCTAAAATCCTTGCCGCAACGCAGAATCGGCGGCTTTACCCGATGAGTATTTTCCATCGAGCAATATTGCAACCCATTTTGAGTTCATTTTGTAATTTTATGACCCAGCGGGTGCAGAAATTTCTTTTGCAGTCGCAGAAATCACTTGCCCTGCATCCAGTGGCGCCGAGGCTGCATAATAGTTCAACAGGTCAACTCTTTGACCTGACGACGATAATTTCCCGCCCTCGCGTTTCAGAATGCGGCGATCCACCAATTGCTGAATACTAGCCTCGATTGCACTATGCTCCAATGGTGCAGGACTTCCGTTGCGTCGCAGCAGTTGGTCTATCAGCGCCACCGCGTCTGTTTCGGCAATTTCGCCCTTTTCACGCACCAACCAACACGTAGCAGGCCCCGGAACCAGCGGAATCGCTTTGCCAATGCCCACCATCAAGTCCCGCGCCAGATCGGTCATCAGGTTGGTATTGTGGTCCGCCCGGAACGCCCGCAGCGAAACAGGCTGGCCGTACCGCACCGAAGCCACGCCGAATCGCTGATAACGACCTACCAACCGTCGGCCGACCTGTTTGATAATCCACCAGGCGATGACCCCGATCCTGGCCCGAAACCTGCGTTCATTTCCCAGCGCCGCTTTGGTCAGGATTGTATCCTCTAGCACGCGGTCATAATTCAGCGCGACGGGTACAAAAACAACGTCCCTACCGTCGGGGGTGGTGGCATCAATGATGTATTTGAGCAGCCCCAGCTTTGGCCGACCCAGTGCGCCGGTCAAGCTAAGACCGCCCTCGGGGAACATAGCTTGTGTCACGCCCGCTTCGGTCGCGTGCCGCACATAGCAAGCCAGCACCTGCCGATAAAGCTCACTGCCCGATTTGCGGCGGATAAAGTAGGCACCCATTGCCCGGATCAAACGGCTAAGCGGCCAGACGCGCGCCCATTCCCCAACCGCATAAGACAGCGCAGATTGTTGCGCCGCCAGATAGGTCACCAACACATAGTCCATATTGCTGCGATGGTTCATGACGAAAACAACCGTCGCCTCTGGGTCAATGTTGCGCAGGGCTTTTTCGTCCATATAGCTAAGACGCACGTTATAAAACGCGTTGCTCAGCATACGAGTCAGGCGGATGGCGATGCTGAAATAGGCTACCGCTGAAAAGGACGGAACGATTTCGCGCGCATAACGACGGGCCGTTTCAAAGGCCACGGCCTCGGGAACACGTTCCTCGCGTGCAAAGTTCTGAACCGCCTGCCCGACCTGCGGGTCATAAATCAGCCGCTGAATCATGTCATGTCGATGCGCCAGCTTGAACGGTTGGATGGGTCGCTGCAGGCGTTTGTTCAGGCGTTTGACTGCCCGCTCAAGCCGGCGGCGAAAAAACCAGCGCACCGAAGGAAACAGAAAATGCGAGGCCAGAGTGACCGCGGCAAACACCACGATCAGCAAAAACAGCCAAAGCGGAAGTTCCACGGTCTGAGTCATGCACGCACCCTGCCACCAAACCGGGCCACCTACAATCTGAAGAACCTGAAATGCCGCGACGCAGCGAATTGACATATCCCGAAAATTGCGCTTTAGAGGCCAGTGACGTAATTTTCTTGCCCACCCGCAACACGAGGCCCAGCTATGACGCAGACGCAGAAAGATCGCCCTTGGCTCATCCGAACCTATGCCGGTCATTCCACCGCCAAGGCCTCAAACGCGCTGTATCGCGGGAATTTGGCGAAGGGACAGACCGGTCTTTCCGTGGCTTTCGACCTGCCGACGCAGACCGGTTACGACAGCGATCACACATTGGCGCGCGGCGAGGTCGGCAAGGTTGGCGTTCCGATCAGCCATCTGGGCGACATGCGGGTATTGTTCGATCAGATTCCGTTGGAACAGATGAACACCTCGATGACGATCAACGCCACCGCCCCTTGGTTGCTGGCGCTTTATATCGCTGTGGCCGAGGAACAGGGCGCGGACGTGTCCAAGCTGCAAGGCACCGTGCAGAACGACCTAATCAAGGAATACCTGAGCCGCGGCACCTATGTTTGCCCGCCAAAACCGTCGCTGAAGATGATCGCGGACGTGGCCGAGTATTGCTATACCAACGTGCCGAAATGGAACCCGATGAATGTGTGTTCCTATCACTTGCAAGAAGCCGGCGCGACACCCGAACAAGAGCTGGCCTATGCACTGGCCACGGCCATCGCCGTATTGGATGAGCTGCGCCCCCGCGTCCCAGCCGAGGATTTCCCGGCGCTTTGCGGTCGCATTTCGTTCTTTGTGAACGCGGGCATCCGCTTTGTCACCGAAATGTGCAAGATGCGGGCTTTCGTGGATCTTTGGGACGAAATTCTGCAACAACGCTATGGCGTCGAGGATTCAAAATACCGTCGGTTCCGCTATGGTGTTCAGGTCAACTCGCTGGGCCTGACCGAGCAGCAGCCCGAAAACAACGTCTATCGCATCCTGATCGAAATGCTTGCCGTGACCTTGTCGAAAAAGGCCCGCGCCCGTGCTGTGCAATTGCCCGCATGGAATGAAGCGTTGGGTTTGCCACGTCCGTGGGATCAGCAATGGTCGATGCGGATGCAGCAAATCCTGGCCTATGAAACCGACTTGCTGGAATATGGTGACCTGTTTGACGGCAACCCCGTCGTGGACGCTAAGGTTGAAGTGCTGAAAGCAGGCGCGCGGGCTGAATTGGGCAACCTCGAATCGATGGGCGGCGCGGTGGCGTCGATCGAATACATGAAATCCCGTCTGGTCGATTCCAACGCCGAACGCCTGAACCGGATCGAACGCAACGAAACCGTCGTGGTCGGGGTGAACAAATGGACACAGGGCGAACCCTCACCACTGGAGACCGAAGATGGCGGTATCATGGTTGTCGACCCTGCCGTTGAGCAAGAGCAGATCAACCGCCTGAATGAATGGCGCGCAGATCGTGACGACGCAGCCGTCAAGGCGGCTTTGGCCGCACTACGTGAGGCGGCGCGATCCGGCACCAACGTGATGGAACCGTCAATCGCCGCCGCCAAGGCAGGTGTCACCACCGGCGAGTGGGCTGAAGAAATGCGCAAGGTCTACGGTACCTACCGCGGCCCAACCGGCGTCTCAGGTTCGGTATCGAACAAGACCGAAGGGCTGGAGGATCTGCGCGCTGCTGTTGATGCGGTCAGTGACAAACTGGGGCGCCGCCTGAAATTCCTGGTGGGTAAGCCGGGATTGGACGGCCATTCAAACGGAGCCGAGCAAATCGCCTTCCGCGCCCGCGATTGCGGCATCGACATCAGCTATGAAGGCATTCGCCTGACACCCGAGGAAATCGTCACGGCTGCCATTGAAGACAAGGCCCATGTCATCGGTCTGTCGATTCTGTCCGGCAGCCACATCCCATTGGTGCAAGACGTCATGACCCGCCTGCGCGAAGCCGGGCTGAACGATGTCCCTGTCGTGGTTGGAGGGATCATTCCCGATGATGATGCAGCGAAACTAAAGGCAATGGGCGTTGCCAAAATCTATACGCCCAAGAACTTTGAGTTGAATGTAATCATGGGCGATATCGTAACTCTGGTCGATCCGCAAAATATCGCGGCTGAATAATTCAACCCTTTTTGGGAAATCTCTGTTTCTATTCCCCTTCACGAGGGGATAGATAAATTTCGGATTTGGAATTACGGTGGGCTATTGCGTCCACGTATGACGAAGTGCGGAACGGAGAAAAAAATGGCGATCAGCCTAGATAAAATGTCTCGAAAAGAACTGCTTGAATTGCGCGACAAGGTGGAAATCGCGCTTAAAAATGCGGAAAAGCGTGATCGCAAAGAGGCTTTGAAAGCGGCCGAAAAGGCCGCCGCTGAGTTCGGATTTTCACTTTCAGACCTGTCTGGCAATGGCTCAAAGCTACCTAAAAGCCCGAAAGCCAACGCAAAATACAAGAATCCGTCCAATCCTGAACAAACCTGGTCGGGCCGAGGCCGCAAACCGCAATGGGTTCATGACGCGTTAAAAGCCGGGGCAGATATTTCGGATTTGGAAATCTGACAGGAATTGAGTGAAAAATGACAATTCATATTGGCGCAGAAAAAGGTGAAATTGCTGAAACCGTTTTAATGCCCGGTGATCCCTATCGGGCGAAATGGGCGGCAGAGTCCTTTTTGCAGAATGCCAGGCTGGTCAATAATGTGCGGGGCATGCTGGGTTTCACCGGAACCTGGAAAGGACACCCGGTTTCAATTCAGGGCAGCGGCATGGGGATGCCGTCCTTGTCGATTTACGCCAATGAACTGATCCGCAATTTTGGTGCCAAAACCCTGATCCGCATCGGATCGTGCGGCGGGATGCAGGACAGCGTCAATATCCGCGATGTGATATTGGCGATGACCTCGACCACGCTCAGCACGCCATCACGCGGCATTCTGAAAGAACTTAACTTTGCCCCCTGCGCCGACTGGGGTTTGCTACAGGCGGCGGCTCAGGCGGCGGCTGCGAAAGGGACACCCACGCATATCGGCGGGATTTATTCGTCGGACGTGTTTTATGACGAACGACCTGATTTGAACGAACAGATGGTGCGACACGGCATTCTGGGGGTCGAGATGGAGGCCGCCGAATTGTATATCCTCGCCGCGCGTCACAATTGCCGCGCGCTGGCGGTTCTGACCGTGTCCGATCACCTGCTGACGGGTGAGGCACTGCCGTCGTCCGAACGCGAAAGCAGCTTTGGGGATATGGTGGAAATCGCGCTGCAAGCAGCATTTCCCGACGCGGCATAGCCACAGACAGGGCGAAAGATCGCCCTGCTGTCCTATTTCCCTTTCAGGCAACTGGTCGGTGTATCCGCGCCTTCGTGCTGTGCCCCGCAATAGGCACAAACCCAAACGCCTTCCTTGCGGTGTTGCCGCCATCGGCAATCACGCGTCAACGACGACGTACGTGATCGCCAGATAAAATAGGCGAACACTCCGGCCGCCAGTACTAACAACAGAATGGGCATGCTTATGCATTGCCCAATCCAAGGATAAATTCAAGCGTTAGGCGGCGTTTGCGTATTCGAACAATTCAGGCTCGTGAACCTCAGCCACCGGCGCAGGTTCCGGCGTGTAATAAGCCCAAGCTTGTTCCAACAGTTCCAGAGCTTCAGCAGCGTTCGTTTTTGAGTTTTGGTCGTGCATCGGAGCGATCCCGTTTCGGTTCCATCACTCCTCCCCTGTTGAATGGTTAAGCAGTCCAACAACTGACTTCATCACATCTTTTTGCAATCTCGGCATGACAAAACTGCATAAAAGGCTGGCACTTGCATCTGCCAGCCTTTCTCGTCTTTCGCCAATTACGCGATCATACAAGCATTCGCTTTAGCGGCTTGTTCTTCGCTGACGCCGTTGCCGGAAACGAACACCTCAGTCTGCTTACCATCCTGAAGGGTGTATTGAGTGGTAAATGCCCCCCCAATTCCGGCCTGTTTTGCACAGTCTACCTGTTTGAATGCTAAGTCCGCCCGGTCGCTGCCCGATCCACCACACGCTTAAAGAATGGTGATGGCAGAAATTGACAAGGCTTTTAGTAGTCTATGGGTCATTGATGTACTCCGACATTACAATGCCCGCATAACACGAAATAACCCGAAGTGTTGCCACCCCGGGTTTTGTCTTCTTTTGTGGCTGTGATCAAACGGACCGATCGACCATCATCTTCTTGATCTCGGCAATTGCCTTGGCCGGGTTCAGCCCCTTGGGACAGGTCTTGGCACAGTTCATGATCGTATGGCAGCGATACAGCTTGAAGGGATCTTCCAGCTCGTCCAGACGCTCACCCGTGGCTTCATCGCGGCTGTCGATGATCCAACGATAGGCATGCAGCAACGCGGCGGGCCCAAGGTAGCGATCGCCGTTCCACCAGTAACTCGGGCACGAGGTCGAGCAGCTGGCGCACATCACACATTCATACAAACCATCCAGCTTTTTGCGGTCTTCGATCGACTGCTTCCACTCTTTTGCGGGGCGGTTGGTCTTGGTTTCCAACCACGGCATGATCGAAGCGTGCTGGGCATAGAAATGTGTCAGATCGGGGATCAGGTCTTTGACTACCGGCATATGCGGTAGCGGATAGATTTTCACGTCACCCTTGATCTCATCCATGCCGTAGATACAGGCCAGCGTGTTGATCCCGTCGATATTCATTGCGCAGGAACCGCAGATGCCTTCGCGGCACGAGCGGCGGAAGGTCAGGGTCGGATCGATCTCGTTCTTGATCTTGATCAGCGCATCCAGAATCATCGGCCCACAGCTGTCCATATCAACGAAATAGGTGTCGAGCTGGGGGTTTTTTCCATCATCCGGGTTCCAGCGATAGATCTGGAACTTACGCACATTGGTCGCGCCTTCCGGCTTCGGCCAGGTTTTGCCCGTCGTGATGCGCGAATTCTTGGGGAGGGTTAGTTGTACCATAAAGTTCCTCTCCTTAGAACGTCCGCGCCTTCGGCGCGATTTTCTTGAGGCTGATGCCACCTTCTTCTTCGGTGGTCAGCGGATCGGCAATAACCGGGCGATAGCTGAGGTCAACCTTGTTGCCCTCAACCCGCGAAACGGTATGGACACGCCAGTTTTCGTCGTCACGCTCGGTGAAGTCTTCATGCGCATGGGCACCGCGGGATTCCTTGCGTGCCTCGGCACCAACGATGGTGGCCAGCGCGCTTGGCATCAGGTTGGTCAGTTCCAGAGATTCCATCAGATCACTGTTCCACACCAACGAGCGGTCAGAGACCTTCAGGTCGTCCATCTTGGCCGCGATCACCGTCATCTTTTCGACGCCCTCGGCCATGGTCTTGGCGGTCCGGAATACGGCTGCGTCTTCCTGCATGGTCCGCTGCATCTCAAGCCGCAGATCGGCGGTAGGGATTGCGCCGCTCGCATTCCGCACAGCATCAAACCGGTCAAACGCCTTGTCGACCGACGCTTGGTTCAGAACCGGGTTCGACGCTTTGGCATCGACAACTTCACCGGCCCGAATCGCGGCCGCCCGGCCAAACACCACAAGGTCAATCAGCGAGTTCGAGCCCAATCGGTTCGCGCCATGGACCGAGGCACAACCCGCTTCACCCACGGCCATCAGGCCCGGTACAACAGCCGTTGGGTTATCGGCTGTGGGGTTCAGAACCTCGCCCCAATAGTTGGTCGGAATGCCACCCATATTATAGTGCACGGTCGGTAGAACCGGGATCGGTTCCTTGGTCACGTCGACACCAGCAAAGACACGCGCCGATTCCGAAATGCCCGGCAGGCGTTCCGCCAGCGCTTCGGCCGGTAGGTGGCTGAGATTCAGGTGGATGTGGTCGCCATTGTCACCATGGCCCCGGCCTTCACGGATCTCCATGGTCATCGAGCGCGATACGTAGTCACGTGGCGCGAGGTCCTTGTATTGGGGCGCATAACGCTCCATGAACCGTTCGCCTTCCGAGTTGGTCAGGTAGCCACCCTCGCCCCGTGCGCCTTCGGTGATCAGGCAGCCCGAACCGTAGATGCCGGTCGGGTGGAACTGAACGAACTCCATATCCTGCAGCGCCAAACCCGCACGAGCCACCATGCCGCCACCGTCACCGGTGCAGGTATGGGCCGACGTGGCGCTGAAATAGGCACGGCCGTAGCCGCCGGTCGCCAGTACCACCATCTTGGCGTTGAAGACGTGCATCGTTCCGTCGTCAAGTTTCCAGCAGACGACACCCTGACACTGCCCGTCCTCGGACATGATCAGATCGATGGCGAAGTATTCGATGTAGAACTCGGCGTTGTTCTTCAGCGACTGACCATACAGCGTGTGCAGGATCGCGTGGCCTGTCCGGTCGGCTGCAGCACAGGTGCGCTGCACGGCAGGACCTTCGCCGAATTCGGTTGTGTGGCCACCGAAGGGACGCTGATAAATCTTGCCTTCTTCGGTCCGGCTGAAGGGCACGCCGTAGTGCTCCAGCTCATACACCGCTTTGGGTGCTTCACGGGCCAGATATTCCATCGCGTCGGTGTCACCCAACCAGTCCGAGCCCTTGACGGTATCGTACATGTGCCACTGCCAGTGGTCCGGTCCCATGTTAGACAGAGATGCCGCGATGCCGCCCTGCGCCGCAACCGTGTGCGAGCGTGTCGGGAACACTTTGGTGACGCATGCAGTGCGTAGGCCCTGTTCGGCCATGCCCAGCGTCGCCCGCAGACCTGCACCACCTGCGCCTACGACAACGACGTCGTATTCGTGGGTTTCATATTCATATGCTGCTGTCATTGTTCTTGTTCCTTACCGCGCATCACAGGGCGAGCTTGACCAGAGCGAACAGCCCGGCCGCGATCAGCGTGTAGCCCAGGGCCCACATTGCAACGAGCGAGACTTTCTCGAGAACACCATGGACATAATCTTCGATGGTTTCCTGCGCCTCATACATCAGCTGTTGCATGCCCACGACCAAAGTCAGAGCGGTCACAATTGCCGGGAATGGGCGGCTGAAATAGGCGACGACTTCTTCGTATGTGCCGCCGATACCGGCCCCGAAGGTGAAGATGAAGATCGGAACCAGCACGGTCAGGATCATCGCCCGGACCATGGTGCGCCAATGTGTTTGTGTGCCGGATTTCCCTGCGCCCAGACCCTGCGCGCGTTTACGGTCAGTCAGATATCGCATGTGCCGTCCCCTTAAACCGCAATCACAGTGATAATGGTCAGGATGGTCGCACCGACGAACATGCCTAGACCCAGTTTCTCAGAGACCTCGACATCAAGGCAGTAGCCGAAATCCCAAAAGACGTGACGCAGACGACCCAGCGTGTGATACCACAGCGCCCAGGTGGCCAAGGTCAGGAGGATGTCGCCGAACCAGCTGCGCAAAAATCCGGCGATGGCCAGAAACGCGCTTTCCGATGTCGAAGCGGCCAACAGCCACCAGACGATCAAGATTGCAACGGCAAAGGCGCCCAATCCCGAGAGGCGAACCATGATCGACGACAACGAAGTCATCTGGGGGCGATAGATCATAATGTGTGGCGAGAGCGGGCGGTTGCCCCGATTGACATCGGCCATGTCGGCTCCTCTTTCGTTGGCTACCGGTCGTTTTACTGTTTTTTGCCCTTCTGTCACGTGCTGCATGCGCAAAAATGGGTAAAAAGGGTTCAAAATAGCAGATTTCATCAGTTTGTGATCACGCAAAATAATACTGTGATCACGAAAACCCTTCCAAGCCTTGAATGTTAGCGTTTTCAGGGAACAAGCATTGTGATCACGAATCTGCTACTGCTGCTCCAAAGCCGCTGATTGCTGTGTAACTTCGCGCAACAGCTTCTTTCGAATCCGCTCGGGGTAATCGGCAAACCCCGCTGCCGACACCACAAATGCGCCCTCGCCGACAATGACATTTTCAAAGAAATAGGCGGTCAGGTCCGGTTCGCTTTCCTCGATCGCAATTGCGTTTACCGTCACCCCGCGTGTGCGCAACGCCCTGTGCGTCTCGGTTGGTTCGACACCCTCGTTCGACACCCCATCGCCCGAAATGTCTATCAGATGCCGTTTGCAATCCGCCACTGCATCGAAGCTAGACATGGTCATCTCAAGCGCCTCACCGATTGCGGTTGAAAAGTTGCGCCAAACCCTGGGGTCGTCGGCAACTTGATCGGCAAACCGTTCAAGCGTGTCAAAGCTATCGATCCGGGTCCACGGGATCGTCACCTTTTGACGCGAGGACCCGGTCCACTGCACCAGCATCAACTGTGCCTGCCCCCGCACCAGCGCCTCGGACACCAAGGGGTCGCGCAACCCGGCGGCCAGCCCATCCATCTGTATCCGGTATTCCGTCGTATCGACCGAACCGGATACGTCCACTGCCAAAGCCAACGCCAGATCGCACGCGACAGCGGGCGGCGTCAGAAACAGGAAGGCAGCAAGTGATCGAAGTAAGACCATGATCGCAGCCTAGCATGATTGACACAGGCTGCGATCAAATGAATGTGGGGCGTGCTCAGATTGGCATCAGCGCCCAATAATCAAGGTCCAACAGGACGTTCGGCTGATACCGGCCATCTTCGTTTTTCAGCGCAAACGGCTCTCCACCCTTTGTCGCGACCAGCCGCAGACGGATGGCACCCACGCCCGGCACACCAGTTTCGGCCTTGTCCAGAACCTCGGACCAAGCCTTGATTGTGTCGCCTGCGAAGCAGGGGTTGGCATGGGCGCCGCCGTTCAGGCCGACAATCATCTGCGCATTGGCCAGACCGTTGAACGACAATGTCCGCGCCATCGAAATTACGTGGCCACCATAAATCAAACGACCATCGGGCCGGAAGGTCAGGTCGAAATGCACTTTGGCTGTGTTCTGCCACAGCCGGGTGGCAAGCATATGCTCGGCCTCCTCCACCGTCACGCCGTCGACATGATCAATGGTTTCGCCAATCTCGTAATCACCCCAACGATGCGCCTCGCCCGATTGGGCAAAATCGTAATTCGAGAAATCCAACCCCGTAGGCACCACCAGGTCTTTGGGCTCAAGCACTTTTTTCAGGTCCGGTACAACCGCCTCGGGCGCGGGGGCGTCAAGGTTCGATTTGCGCACCATCACCCAACGGACATATTCGATGACAACCTCATCTCGTTGATTCAGGCCACGCGTGCGTACCCAGACCACGCCAGTCTTGCCGTTCGAATTCTGCTTGACCCCGATTACCTCGGATTCAGAGCGCAGCGTATCGCCCGGATAGACCGGCAACAGCCAGCGTCCCTCAGCATAGCCCAGATTGGCAACCGCGTTCAGCGAGATGTCTGGCACGGTCTTGCCAAACACCACGTGGAAAGCAGCCAGATCGTCAATCGGGCTTTGCTGCAAGCCGCAATTCCGAGCAAATTCATCCGACGAATAAAGCGCGTGTCGCGCCGGGTAGAGCGCATGGTACAGCGCCCGCTCTCCGTCAGTTACAGTACGCGGCACGGCGTGATGCAGCACCTGACCAACAGAGTAGTCCTCGAAAAAGCGGCCCGGATTTGTCTTTGCCATTATTGCTGTCCCAGTTTCATATCGGAGGAATAGTCGGCCTCGACCTCTTTGGTCACAGCCTGCGCACACCGCATCATGCGGCTGTTTTCGTCATAGGCGTAAGACGGGTCACCATACAGCTCCCACCCATTTGCTAAGGCGTCTGACACTTTGTGGCAGAAGGCGGATGTGTCTTCCTCGGTCAGCAGGCGATAGAGTTTTGCCATGATGTCATTTCCTTAAGATGGGAACGGAGACGGACCAACCAGCCCGTGAATATAGCCGATCACACCCAACAACACGATCGAGGCGACAAAGAACATCGCGTCCTTGCCATAGGTACCGGGTTCACCGGGTGTCCAATCGGGCTCGGACTTGTTGATCACAATGACCTCGACAACAGCCCAGGCCAACAGCCCGCCGAACAGAATGATCGAGGCCAAATCGCCGTTAACCAGCAAATGCGCAAAAGCCCACAGCTTGAACCCGCCCAGCATTGGGTGGCGAAGCTTGTTCAACAGGCGACCCTTGGTGCCTGCGGGGCTCATCATATAGATCGCGATCAACACCAACAGATTGTTTATGTGGATCATGAAGGATGGTGGTGCCCAGACGAAAACGGTATCGGTCATGCGATAGCCGAAGATCATCAGCAGGATTGCCACGACCAGCGCCAGCGCAACCGCGCCTTTGCCCGCGCTGCCCATCGCCGCGCGCTGCGCCGGCATGACGCGTTGGAACAGATGAGCGGCCCACCACAGCGCCACCCCAAGGATCAGAAGAACAAAGCCCATTGCTGGCTTACCCCGCTTGCAAAGCTGAAATCGCCTCTGCTTTTGCCAGAATTTCGCGGGCTGTTACAACATGCAGGTTTTCAACGATCTTCCCATCCACGACGGCAACGCCCTGCCCTTGTGCCTCGGTCTCTTCAAACGCTGCAATCTGACGGCGGGCCAAGTCGATCTCGGCCTCTGACGGCGCATAGGCCGCGTTGGTGATGTTGACCTGCGCCGGGTGGATCAGCGTCTTGCCGTCAAAACCCATGTCACGGCCTTGTTCGCATTCTGCGGCCAGACCAGCCTCATCCTTGAATGCGTTATAGACACCATCCACGATGATCAGCCCATGGGCCTTGGCGGCCAACACGCACAGGCCCAGCGACGTCATCAACGGCAGACGGTCCGGACGGAACCGGGTTTGCAGATCTTTGGCCAGATCGTTGGTGCCCATGACAAAGCCTGCCATCAACGGATGCGCTGCAATCTCGGCCGCGTTCAACATCCCTTGCGGAGTTTCCATCATCGCCCAGATCGGCATGTCGCCGGTGATCGCGGCCAGCGCGTCCACGTCAGCGGCCGAGCCCACCTTGGGCAACAACACGGCATCCGCGTCCATCTCGCGTACGGCTTCGGCGTCAGAACGGCCCCATTCGGTATCCAGCCCGTTGATGCGCACGATCCTGACCCGGTCACCATACCCGCCAGCAGCCAGTGCCGCCCTGAGCGTTTCGCGCGCATTGGCCTTTTCGTCGGCGGCAACGGCGTCTTCAAGATCAAAGATGATCGCATCCACCGGCAGGGTGCGGGCCTTGTCCAGCGCCCGATCGCGCGAGCCGGGGATATAGAGAACGGAACGATAGGGGCGCTGACGGGGGTCCATTGGCCTCTCCCTTTGAAAGAATGTTGCGCGGAATGGGGCATTTTTTGTCGGAAAGTTCAAGGGCAAAATCGCCGCGCTGCAGCATTTACGACGCAACGTGCGGAGCTTTAACCGGATTTCTGCCCGCCGGACGCACCCTGATTACGTTGGAATCGAAAGGGGTGACTGATGAAAACGACGTTGTTCAAGATGACGATGGGCCTTGGGATCATGGTTCTGGCCGCACAACAGGTACAGGCCCGCACCTGTGCCCCGCGCGAGGACATAGTGAGGCGCCTGACCGAGACCTACGGCGAAACACGCCGCAGTATCGGCGTCGCGCGGCAAGGGACCGTGATGGAGGTTTACGCTTCGGATCAAAGCGGCAGCTGGACGATCACGGTGACATTGCCGGACGGGATAACTTGCCTAGTTGCCTCGGGCCAGGCCTATGATGATATGGCCGAGGCGCTGCCGCCCAACGTCTAGGTCAACGCGTCCCAGATCAGCTTGCTGCCGGTCAATGTCAGCAGCACATAGGCAATGCCAAAAAACAGGCGCTCGGACAGCATGAAATGCGCCCGGACGCCCAGCCATGCGCCCAGGATCGCAAAGGGCGTCAGCAGCAGGTCAGCCCAAGCGGTGTGCCAGGTGAACAGCCCCAGATAGGCATAAGGCACAAACTTCGCGATATTGATGACCCAGAAAACCAGCACGGTCGACGCCTGAAACTGAGTCTTCGTCAAGCGCTGCGACAGCAGGTAGACCGCGGCCGGGGGCCCTCCGGCGTGGCTTACGAAACTGGTAAACCCGGCAATCAACCCCGCAAACAGACCCGCAGGTGGCGGCAGGCGATTGGCAAAGCCGCGCACCCAGCCCTTAGTCTGTGAAAAATGCCAGACCACAAATCCGATCGAAATCCCGCCGATCAACAATCGCAGCAGGTCATCATTGGTGGCGCGATACAACCACGCCCCCAGCGCAACCCCCGGCACAGCGCCCAGTATTAACAGGCGTGAATCCGGCCAGCTCCACCGTTTCCAATAAGGGCCAAGGGTGGCTACATCGATCACCATCAGGATCGGCAACATCAGCGCAAGCGCCTGCCCGGGTTCAAGTATCAGGGCCAGAATCGACGAGGACGCAAACGCCACCCCCGACCCGAACCCGCCCTTCGAGATTCCGGCAAAGACCACCGCAGGGATCGCCACGGCAAAAAACATCAAGTTCAATTCGAACATGTGGCGTCCTGCAAATTGGCCTGTCTAAAAGGCCGTTTAGCGCAATCACACGGCCGGGTGCAAATGGTATGCGGTTGCATGCCGCGCCCAAGGGTACTTGCGCGAAACCCATTTAACGACTAGCAAAACCGCGATTTCAAAACCGACCGGAGATAATCCAAATGGCCAGACCCAAGATCGCGCTGATCGGCGCAGGTCAGATCGGCGGCACGCTCGCCCACCTCGCAGCAATGAAAGAACTGGGTGACGTCGTCCTGTTCGACATCGCCGAAGGCACCCCCGAAGGCAAGGCGCTGGACATCGCTGAATCCGGCCCGTCCGAAGGCTTTGACGCCAAGCTGAAAGGCACTCAGTCCTACGAAGATATCGCTGGCGCCGACGTCTGCATCGTGACCGCTGGCGTCCCTCGCAAGCCGGGCATGAGCCGCGACGACCTGTTGGGCATCAACCTGAAGGTCATGAAATCTGTCGGCGAAGGCATTGCGGCCAACGCACCCGACGCGTTCGTCATCTGCATCACCAACCCGCTGGACGCGATGGTCTGGGCGCTGCGTGAATTCTCGGGCCTGCCGCACAACAAGGTCTGCGGTATGGCAGGTGTTCTGGATTCGGGCCGCTTTGCTCATTTCCTGGCCGAAGAGTTCAACGTCTCGATGAAAGACGTCACCGCGTTTGTTCTGGGCGGCCATGGCGACACTATGGTGCCGTCGGTCCGTTACTCGACCGTCGCTGGTATCCCGCTGCCCGATCTGGTCGAAATGGGCTGGACCACGCAAGACAAGCTGGACGCTATCGTACAGCGCACCCGTGACGGCGGTGCCGAAATTGTTGGCCTGCTGAAAACCGGTTCGGCCTTTTACGCACCGGCCACGTCGGCAATCGAAATGGCCGAAGCCTATCTGAAAGACCAAAAGCGCGTCCTGCCCTGCGCAGCCTATTGCGAAGGTGAGCTGGGCGTCAGCGGCCTTTATGTGGGCGTGCCCACCGTAATCGGCGCGGGCGGTATCGAGCGTGTTGTCGACATCAAGCTGAACGAAGAAGAGCAGGCCGGTTTCGACAATTCGGTCAATGCGGTGAAAGGCCTGATCGAAGCGTGCAAAGGTATCGACAGCTCGCTGGCCTGATCCCTTTTATGAGACTTTCGAAAGCCGGTCCTTTTCAGGTCCGGCTTTTCTATTGCCCGTTTGCCCAAGTCCGAATGGAGCTACCGAAAATGTTGGCGCAAACGTTTTAAATTTTGTTTTTGAATGTGTTTTTGACAGGTTTGGTTTCAGATTCGAATCAAGTAACTGCCCGAGAATGAATTGTGATCACACCCCAAAAAACTGTGATCACAAATAACAAAAATCTACACTAAAAAGCTCTTCGCCGTCAAAAAAGCCTTTATATTTGCGCTCTACAGCCCTCTATAACGGGGTAATCGTAGTCAGACGGGACAGTGTTGATGAACATTCACGAATATCAGGCCAAAGCTCTTCTTCGCAGCTATGGCGCTCCGGTCTCCGAGGGACGCGCGGTTCTGCGCGCCGAGGAAGCCAAAACCGCAGCCGGTGAACTGGACGGCCCGCTTTGGGTTGTCAAAGCGCAAATCCACGCAGGTGGACGCGGCAAAGGTAGCTTCAAAGAGGCCGATGCCGGTGAAAAAGGCGGCGTGCGTCTGACCAAATCGGTGGAAGAAGCCGCCGAAGAAGCCAAGAAGATGCTGGGCCGCACGCTGGTTACGCATCAGACCGGCCCGGCGGGCAAACAGGTTAACCGCATTTATATCGAAGCCGGTTCCGG
Organism: Ruegeria sp. BA12; assembly: GCF_056539625.1. Classification (NCBI taxonomy): domain Bacteria; kingdom Pseudomonadati; phylum Pseudomonadota; class Alphaproteobacteria; order Rhodobacterales; family Roseobacteraceae; genus Ruegeria; species Ruegeria sp. BA12. The sequence continues at coordinate 118,617 of NZ_JBQFVF010000006.1, read as the reverse complement.
CATCGAGCGTGAACTGTACCTGGCCCTGCTGGTGGATCGCCAGACCAGCCGCATTTCCTTCGTCTGTTCGACCGAAGGCGGCATGGACATCGAAGAAGTGGCCGCAGCCACGCCCGAGAAAATCCTGTCCTTCTCGGTTGACCCTGCAACCGGCTATCAGCCCTATCACGGCCGTCGCATCGCCTTCTCGCTGGGTCTGGAAGGCGCTCAGGTCAAGCAATGCGTTAAGCTGATGGGTCAGCTCTATAACGCCTTCGTCGAGAAGGACATGGAGATGCTGGAGATCAACCCGCTGATCGTGTCCGACAGCGGCGACCTCAAGGTGCTGGACGCCAAGGTTGGCTTTGACGGCAACGCGGTCTACCGCCACCCCGACATCGCCGAACTGCGCGACACGACCGAGGAAGACCCCAAGGAACTGGAAGCCTCGAAATACGACCTGAACTACATCGCGTTGGACGGTGAGATTGGCTGCATGGTCAACGGCGCCGGTTTGGCGATGGCGACGATGGACATCATCAAGCTGTATGGCGCTGAGCCTGCCAACTTCCTCGACGTGGGTGGCGGTGCGACCAAAGAGAAAGTGACCGAGGCGTTCAAGATCATCACCTCGGACCCGCAGGTCAAAGGCATTCTGGTCAACATCTTCGGCGGCATCATGCGCTGCGACGTCATTGCCGAGGGCGTTGTCGCCGCGGTGAAAGAGGTCGGCCTGCAGGTTCCGCTGGTCGTGCGTCTGGAAGGCACGAATGTCGAGAAAGGCAAAGAGATCATCAACACCTCGGGCCTGGACGTGATCGCGGCGGACAACCTGAAAGACGGTGCCGAGAAGATCGTGAAGGCGGTTAAGGGGTAATCGCCACAGCTCATCGAACCTTAAACCAAACGGAGAACCGCTATGCGCAGTGGTTTGAGAGACACTTTTGAAACGCTGAGCTGGTCCGGACGCCGCAACGGACCGCGCTCGGGGCATGGGTCGACCCTTGCGGCGACCCGACCGCTGCGTGATGCGCTTCCGCGTATTTTTGACGAGTACAATGTCAAAACGTTTCTTGACGCGCCATGTGGTGATTGGACTTGGATGCAACATGTGGACCTGACCGGCATTCAATATGTCGGCGGGGACATTTCGCTGGAGGTTCTGGAAGAGGTCAAACAGCAGCATGCTGCTCCAGGACGCGAGTTCATGCACCTCGACATCACATCAGACACTCTGCCAAAGGCGGATATGATGATGTGCCGCGACTGTCTTTTTCATCTAAAATGGTGGTTGCGGTGGGCCTTTTTTGAAAACTTCGTCGCCAGCGGAATCCCGTATTTGCTGACGACGCGGCATTACATCCCCCAAAACCCCAGACTGCCAAGAAACGGAGGTTTCAAACGGTTCAACCCGTGCGTTGCACCCTTTAACTTTTCAGAACCGATCGAGACCGTCAGTGAAACGGGCGAAATCAACCTGGACCCCGAGTTTATGCTGACGCGAGAAGGTCAGAAACAACGGTCTTTGGGGATTTGGTCCCGAGACCAGGTCATCGACGCCGTGGCACGACGCGGTTCTGATCCCGACCAAAACGAGACTCGCAGCGCTGGTGATCAAAACATCTAGCGCGCTAACATTAATCACTATGGAGGCCACGAAATGGCAGTCCTCATCGATGAAAATACCAAAGTGATCTGTCAGGGCTTTACCGGCTCGCAGGGCACATTTCACAGCGAACAGGCCATCGCCTATGGCACCAAGATGGTCGGCGGCGTGACCCCTGGAAAAGGTGGGATGACCCATCTCGACCTGCCCGTGTTCAACTCGGTCCACGAAGCCAAGCACGTGACCGAAGCCAACGCCTCGGTGATTTACGTTCCGCCTCCATTTGCGGCTGACTCGATCCTCGAAGCGATTGATGCCGAGATGGAGGTGATCGTCTGCATTACCGAAGGCATCCCGGTTCTGGACATGATGAAGGTGAAACGCGCGCTGGAAGGCTCAAGCTCGCGCCTGATCGGTCCGAACTGTCCTGGCGTGATCACGCCGGATGCCTGCAAGATCGGCATCATGCCCGGTCACATCCACAAGCGCGGTTCGGTCGGCGTTGTTTCCCGTTCGGGCACCCTGACCTATGAGGCCGTCAAGCAGACCACCGATGTGGGTCTGGGCCAGTCCACCTGCGTGGGCATCGGCGGCGACCCGATCAAAGGCACCGAGCATATCGACGTGCTGGAATGGTTCCTGGCCGATGACGAAACCGAGTCGATCATTATGATCGGTGAGATCGGTGGCTCAGCCGAGGAAGAAGCCGCGCAGTTCCTGGCGGATGAGGCCAAGAAGGGCCGCAAAAAGCCAACCGCAGGTTTCATCGCAGGCCGTACGGCCCCTCCGGGCCGCCGCATGGGCCACGCGGGCGCAATCGTCGCCGGCGGCAAAGGTGGAGCTGAGGACAAGATCGAAGCCATGCGCTCGGCCGGTATCGTCGTGGCCGAAAGCCCGGCGCAACTGGGTGAGGCGGTGCTGGAAGCGATTGGGTAAACTGTGAACTGGGGTACAAGAACCCTTATTGGCCTTGTGGCTGCCGTCTCGGCAGCCACAACTGCCCCAGCTGTCGCCGACAGCTCAAAATTCGCTTCGGAAACCGTGGCGGCTTGTCAATCCGCCATTGATCTGGTGACGGTAACGGATAACCTGATCAAGATTGGTTGGACTCACGCTGTTCCAGCAGAACTTGATGACCGCGCAATAAAGTCTTTTGCCGCATCGTTACTTTCAGAACAGTTTGGTTATGGGGACGTTGCTGATCCGCGCATAGTAAGAACATGGGAACTTGCGCTAAAAAATGCCGCCGGTACACGCAATCTAGTAACTGTCGAAGGCACAGAACAAAAAGACCGTTGGTTTGTAAAATTGCAAACTGGGAGTGTTTTACGCATCAGCACTGATGAGTATAACACCTACAGTCAATTACGTTGCCTGATTGCACTCAAGGATGAAGACTCACCAGTGACATTTGAGCGTTTGCTTGGGGGTTCAGGACGCGACCCTGCGACTTTGCCTCCGGTGTACCGTCTCAGATCTCAATCTTATGAAAGCAATGGCCTAAAACGGGTTCTGAACAGTGCAGTACTGAACACCGAGCGCATTTCAACCGTTTCGGACATTGGGATAGATGTGTCCTCCATTTTCTCAACCTATGTCACGAAACAGGCAGAGAACTCAAAATGACCTTCTCCGACGCCATCCGCACCTGTTTCTCGAAATTCTTCACCTTCTCGGGTCGTGCCTCGCGGCCTGAATACTGGTTCTTTTTTCTGTTCATCGTGATCTGGAGCTTTATCGCCGGGGTCATTGATGCACAGTTCTTCACTCAGGTTGCTGTGACTGAAACTGAAACATCCAAATCCGTCACCGCCACGTCTTCGGCACCGGTGCAAAGCATCGTCAGCTTGATCGTGTTCATCCCGCACCTAGCCGTCGCGTGGCGGCGGATGCATGATACCGGGCGCAGCGGGCTATACGCATTGCTGCCGATCCTGCTAATCCTCGGGGCCTTTGCGGTTCTGATCTTTGGTATCGGTCTTGCGTCGCATTTTCAGCACGGCGGCAGTCTGGACATTCTGTTTACCCGCGCCACGCTGCTGATTGTTGTTCCGACGTTGATCGTTCTGTTTGTGTCTCCTCTTCTGGTGTTGTGGTGGCTGACCCGCCCAAGCCAGCCAGGTGTCAATAAATACGGCCCCAATCCAATTGAGGTGCCCCAGTGAACGGACTTGGTATGCATAGAAGGTCGCGGCCATCGTCTTCCGGAAAGGACCGCTGAAATGGTTCTGGTGTGCCACAAGCATAAATTCATCTACCTCAAGACCACGAAGACGGCTGGCACGTCGACGGAAAAGGTCCTGCAACCGCTTTGCGAAAAGCCGGGTCTGGGGGAACTGGAAAACGGCAAGGTCAGGATCTCAAAATACGGGATCGTCGGGGCACGGGGGCCTGGGCGGCGTGAACCGCATCCGGATTGGCAGTTCTGGCGCAAGCACAAATACCCATGGCGCAACCACATGCCGGCCTGGGAAGTCAAAGAGAACCTTGGGGCCGAAACATTCGACGAGTACACCAAAATCGCAAATGTCCGCGATCCCTTTGACAGGGCGGTGTCTCAGTTTCACTTCATGAAATACCAGCAGAACCTGCCCTCGGAAGATCCGAAAACGGAATTTGAGCAGTTCAAATCGTTCATCTTGTCGGGAACTTGGTCCATCGATTGGAAGATTGTCTCGATCGACAACATTTTGATCGTGGATCGCTTTATTCGAAAGGAACATCTGGTTGCCGACCTGAACGGTATTTTTGCTGATTTTGGCTTGCCGGAAAACAGTTTTAACTTGGGGCATGACAAATCGATGAAAGAACGACGAAAAGGAATACCTGTGCCAGAGTATTATGACTCCGAAACGATCGATACTGTCCGACGAAACATGGCCTGGGTGTTTGACAAGCTCGGCTACCCCGACAGCCCGCAGCACTGAGACCAAAACCGAAACCGCCAGCCCATTCGAGGTTCGCACATGACCGAACATACGCCCAATTCCGCATTTCACGCCTCTAGCTTTATGCAGGGGCACAATGCCGAGTATCTGGAACAGCTTTATGCCCAGTACACCAAGAATCCCGGCGCGGTGGATGCCGCCTGGGCCGAGTTCTTCAAGGCCATGGGTGACGCTACGCCGGACGTGCAGCGTGAGGCCGAGGGGCCATCCTGGGCGCGCACCGACTGGCCGCCGATGCCAGCCGATGACCTAACCGGCGCGCTAACCGGCGAATGGGCCGAGATCGACGCCAAGGCAGCGGGCCAAAAGATCAAGGAAAAGGCTGCGGACAAGGGCGTTGCCGTCAGCGACGATCAAATCAAGCGCGCGGTGCTGGACAGCCTGCGGGCGCTGATGCTGATCCGGGCCTACCGTATCCGGGGCCATCTGGCCGCCAATCTGGACCCGCTGGGCATGCGCACGGCCAGTACACACCCCGAGCTGGACCCCAAAACCTATGGCTTCACCGAGGCCGACATGGACCGTCCGATCTTTATCGACAACGTGCTTGGCCTGCAGATGGCAAGCATGCGCCAGATCGTTGAGATCGTGAAACGCACCTATTGCGGCACTTTTGCGCTGCAATACATGCATATCTCTGATCCCGAACAGGCCGCGTGGCTGAAGGAACGGATCGAAGGCTATGGCAAAGAAATCGCCTTCACCAAGGAGGGCCGCAAGGCGATCCTGAACAAGATGGTCGAGGCCGAAGGTTTCGAGAAATTCCTGCACGTCAAATACATGGGCACCAAGCGCTTTGGTCTGGACGGCGGCGAGGCCCTGATCCCGGCGATGGAGCAGATCATCAAACGCGGTGGCGCCCTGGGCGTTCGGGACATCGTGATCGGCATGCCGCACCGGGGCCGTCTGAACATTCTGGCCAACGTGATGCGCAAGCCCTATCGCGCGATCTTCAACGAATTCCAGGGGGGCAGCTTCAAGCCCGAAGACGTGGATGGTTCGGGCGACGTGAAATACCATCTCGGCGCCTCCAGCGACCGTGAGTTTGATGGCAACTCGGTCCACCTGTCACTGACCGCGAACCCCTCGCACCTTGAGGCGGTGAACCCGGTGGTGCTGGGCAAGGTCCGCGCCAAGCAAGACCAGTTGAAAGACGATGACCGCACGACTGTGATGGGCATCCTGCTGCACGGCGACGCGGCGTTCGCCGGTCAGGGTGTTGTGGCCGAAGGCTTTGGCCTGTCGGGTCTGCGCGGGCACAAGACCGGCGGCACCATGCACATCGTGGTCAATAACCAAATCGGTTTCACCACCGCTCCGCACTTCTCACGCTCCAGCCCATATCCCACGGATATCGCGCTGATGGTCGAAGCACCAATCTTCCACGTGAACGGTGACGACCCAGAGGCCGTCGTGCACGCCGCCAAGGTCGCAACCGAGTTCCGCCAGAAGTTCCACAAAGACGTCGTGATCGACATCTTCTGCTATCGCCGGTTTGGTCACAATGAGGGCGACGAGCCCATGTTCACCAATCCGATCATGTATAAGAAGATCAAAACCCATAAGACCACGCTGTCTCTGTATACCGAGCGCTTGGTCAAGGACGGCCTGATCCCCGAGGGTGAGATCGAGGATATGAAAGCCGCCTTTCAGGCCCATCTGAACGATGAGTTCGACGCGGGCAAAGACTACAAACCCAACAAGGCTGACTGGCTGGACGGGCGCTGGTCACATCTGGACAAGAACAAAGAAGAATATGTCCGCGGCGAAACCGCGATCACGCCGGACACTCTGGTCGAGATCGGCAAGGCCCTGACGCATGCACCCGCCGACGTTGCCCTGCACAAGACCGTCGGGCGGTTGCTGGATCACAAGAAGAACATGTTCGACAGCGGCAAGGGCTTTGACTGGGCCACGGGCGAGGCGCTGGCCTTTGGCTCGTTGCTGACCGAAGGGTTCCCGGTGCGCCTGTCCGGTCAGGACGCAACACGCGGCACCTTTAGTCAACGTCACTCGGGCTTTGTGCATCAGGAAAGCGAAGAGCGGTACTACCCGCTGAACAACATCCGAGCAGGCCAGTCGAAATACGAAGTGATCGACTCGATGCTCAGCGAATACGCTGTACTGGGTTTCGAATACGGGTTTTCATTGGCCGAACCGAACGCACTAACCCTGTGGGAAGCGCAGTTCGGAGACTTTGCCAACGGTGCGCAGATCATGTTCGATCAGTTCATCAGCTCGGGCGAAAGCAAATGGCTGCGCATGTCCGGTCTGGTCTGCCTGCTGCCGCACGGGTTTGAAGGGCAAGGGCCCGAACACTCGTCCGCACGGCTTGAGCGGTTCCTGCAGATGTGCGGCCAGGATAACTGGATCGTGGCGAATTGTACGACGCCTGCGAACTACTTCCACATCCTGCGCCGTCAGTTGCACCGCACCTTCCGCAAACCGCTGATCCTGGTGACGCCGAAATCGCTGCTGCGCCACAAGCTGGCGGTCAGCACTGCCGACGAATTCACGACAGGCTCAAGCTTCCACCGGGTGCTGTGGGATGATGCACAACACGGCAATTCGGACACCAAGCTGGTCAAGGATGACAAGATCAAGCGGGTCGTGATGTGTTCGGGCAAGGTCTACTATGACCTGCTGGAAGAACGCGACGCCCGCGGGATCGACGACGTCTATCTGATGCGGATCGAGCAGTTCTACCCCTTCCCCGCCCACTCGCTGATCAATGAGCTTGAGCGTTTCAAAGGGGCCGAGATGGTCTGGTGTCAGGAAGAACCCAAGAACCAGGGCGCCTGGACCTTTATCGAACCCAATATCGAATGGGTGCTGACCCGCATCGGCGCCAAACACACAAGGCCGATTTATGTCGGCCGCGCAACCTCGGCTTCGCCCGCGACGGGTCTGGCCAGCCAACACAAAGCTCAACAAGAGGCGCTTGTGAACGAAGCGCTGAGCCTCGAAGGAAAGTAAACGATGACCATTGAAGTTCGTGTACCTACGCTAGGCGAATCCGTCACCGAAGCTACGGTTGCCACCTGGTTCAAGAAACCTGGTGACGCTGTGGCCGTGGATGAGATGCTCTGTGAGCTTGAAACCGACAAGGTAACGGTCGAGGTTCCAGCCCCCGCTGCCGGTGTGATGGGCGAAATCGTCGCTGCCGAAGGTGAAACCGTAGGCGTTGACGCATTGCTGGCCACCATCACCGCAGGCGAAGGTGCTGCCCCGGCCCCCGCCGCTGCCCCGGCCCCTGCTGCCGCGCCTGCAGCGGCCGCTCGTGGTGGCAGCGTCGATGTGATGGTGCCCACTTTGGGTGAATCCGTGACCGAGGCTACCGTTTCGACCTGGTTCAAACAGGTTGGCGATGCCGTGGCGCAAGACGAAATGCTGTGCGAATTGGAAACCGATAAGGTCTCGGTTGAGGTTCCGGCACCGGCTGCTGGTGTTCTGGCGGAAATCGTAGCGCCCGAAGGCACCACCGTGGACGCCTCGGCCAAGCTGGCCGTGATTTCGGGTTCGGGTGCTGGAGCCGCCCCGGCCGCAGCCCCAGCCGCCGCAGCAGCGCCTGCAGCAGCCACCGCTGCTAAAGACGTGGCCAATGCACCCTCGGCTGAGAAAGCGATGGCCGAGGCTGGTTTGTCCGCCGATCAGGTTACAGGTACTGGCCGCGATGGCCGCATCATGAAAGAGGACGTGGCCCGCGCCGCAGCTGCCCCCGCAGCCCCTGCTCCGGCCCCAGCGCCTGCACCTGCACCGCGCGCACCGGTCGCAGCAGGTGATGCCGCGCGCGAGGAACGGGTCAAGATGACCCGCCTGCGCCAGACCATCGCCAAGCGTCTGAAAGACAGTCAGAACACCGCCGCCATGCTGACCACTTATAACGAGGTGGACATGACCGAGGTGATGGCCCTGCGTAACCAGTACAAAGACCAGTTCGAAAAGAAGCACGGCGTGCGTCTGGGCTTTATGTCTTTCTTCACCAAGGCCTGCTGCCACGCGCTGAAAGAAGTGCCCGAGGTGAATGCGGAAATCGACGGCACCGACATCGTTTACAAGAACTTTGTCCATATGGGCGTTGCCGCCGGAACACCGACCGGTCTTGTGGTTCCGGTTATCCGCGACGCGGATTCGATGTCCTTTGCCCAGATCGAAAAAGCCATCGCCGAAAAAGGCAAGCGCGCCCGTGATGGCAAGCTGTCAATGGAGGAGATGCAGGGCGGCACCTTCACCATCTCGAATGGCGGTGTCTATGGCTCGCTAATGTCCTCGCCGATCTTGAACCCGCCGCAATCGGGTATCCTGGGCATGCACAAGATTCAGGACCGTCCGATGGCAATCAACGGTCAGGTCGTGATCCGTCCGATGATGTATCTGGCCCTGTCCTATGACCACCGGATCGTTGACGGCAAAGGCGCCGTGACCTTCCTTGTTCGTGTAAAAGAGGCGCTGGAAGATCCGCGCCGCCTGCTGATGGATCTGTAATTATGGCAACGCATGTATTGTGGCAGGCCGATGTGGCCGATTTCGATGCCTGGCTGAAAGTGTTTCGTGAGGATACGCCAATGCGCAAGGCTGCGGGTATCCGCGACCTGCACGTCTGGCGGGACCCAGATCAGAGCGACCACGCCATCGCCATGTTCGAAGTGACGAACTTGGACAAAGCACGGGCCTTTTTCGGATCTGAGGAATTGGCGATGCACCACGAGCGGGGCGGCATTGCACATATCACGATCAAGCTGCTGGACCCGGTTTGAAGAAAGCACAGCAGGATCCGGCTACGCTGGATCATGCAGCCACCGGCCCATCCGGTCGACTTAGGAGAGTATAATGGCAAACTATGACGTCATCGTAATCGGCGCCGGCCCAGGCGGCTATGTCTGCGCTATCCGCTGCGCCCAGCTGGGCCTGAAAACCGCCGTTGTCGAAGGGCGTGAAACGCTGGGAGGCACCTGTCTGAACGTGGGTTGTATCCCGTCAAAGGCGCTGCTGCACGCTTCACATCAATTGCATGAGGCCGAGCATAACTTTGCCAAAATGGGCCTCAAGGGCAAAAGCCCCTCAGTCGACTGGAAACAGATGCAGGCCTACAAGGAAGAAACCATTGAGGGCAACACCAAAGGCATCGAGTTCCTGTTCAAAAAGAACAAGATCGACTGGCTGAAAGGTTGGGGCTCGATCCCTGCCGCTGGTCAGGTCAAGGTGGGGGATGAGGTTCACTCGGCCAAGAACATTATCATCGCCTCGGGGTCTGAACCGTCCTCGCTGCCTGGTGTAGACGTTGACGAAAAGGTTGTCGTGACCTCGACTGGTGCGCTGTCACTTGGCAAGATTCCCAAGAAGATGGTCGTGATTGGTGCCGGTGTGATCGGGTTGGAACTTGGCTCGGTTTATCAGCGATTGGGGGCCGAAGTGACGGTGATTGAGTTCCTCAAGGAAATCACACCGGGCATGGACCCCGAGGTTCAGAAGACTTTCCAGCGCATTCTCAAGAAACAGGGCTTGAAGTTTGTGATGGGCGCAGCGGTGCAAAAGACCGAAGCGACCAAAACCAAGGCCAAGGTCACCTATAAACTTCTGAAAGACGACAGCGAGCATGTGATCGACGCGGATACAGTGTTGGTCGCCACCGGGCGCAAGCCGTTCTCTGACGGGTTGGGACTGGAGGCTCTGGGGGTCGAAATGACACCGCGCGGTCAGATCAAAGTTGGCAGCGACTGGCAGACAAACGTACCGGGAGTCTACGCCATCGGCGACGTGACCGAAGGCCCGATGCTGGCCCACAAGGCCGAGGATGAGGGCATGGCCGCTGCTGAACAGGTCGCGGGTAAACATGGACATGTAAATTACGGTGTTATCCCCGGCGTGATCTACACATGGCCCGAGGTCGCCAATGTTGGTGAAACAGAAGCAACGCTCAAGGAACAAGGTCGTTCATACAAGGTCGGCAAATTCATGTTCATGGGCAACGGTCGCGCCAAGGCGAACTTTGCCGCCGATGGCTTTGTCAAAATTCTGGCCGACAAGGACACGGACCGCATTCTGGGCGCGCACATCATCGGCCCGGCAGCGGGCGATCTGATCCACGAGGTCTGCGTGGCTATGGAATTTGGCGCCTCAGCCGAAGACCTGGCCCTGACCTGCCACGCCCACCCGACCTATTCGGAAGCTGTGCGCGAGGCTGCGCTGGCTTGTGGTGACGGTCCGATCCACTCGTAGGACAGCACTGACTCAACCGGAGTTAGCGAGGCTCTCGCCTCGCGCTCCGAGATATTTTTGGCAAGATGAAAAGGCGGATTCCTCGTTCATCTGGCCATTAAATACCTCGGAGGAGTTGCGGCTTACCGCAGCGGGGGCAGAGCCCCCATTTACCACATCGTTTTTGCAGCGCGTGCGCCCCATTCTGAATCGTAGCGTTCACCGCCCTCCTCACCCTGACTTGCCTCGGCCAAAATCTCACCAATACTGGGCAACTCGACGGAACTGTCACCCGAGGTCCAAATTTCAGCGCGCATCAAGGCACGGGCGCATTGCGTGTAGATCTCGGTGATTTCGATAACGATGACCGTGGCTGGCTGTTTGCCGTGTTTCTCAAACCGGGCGCGCAGGTCTGCATCCGCAGTCAGTCGGGCCGTTCCATTTACACGCACCACGTTGTTGGAGCCCGATACCATAAACATCAAGGCCACACGCGGATCACGCACAATATTGCGCAGTGAATCCAATCGATTATTGCCGCGCCAGTCCGGAAGGGCCAGCGTATTTGGATTAAGCTCTAACACCGCCGGGCCATCATCTCCGCGGGGGCTGCCATCCACACCTTCGGGACCCACGGTACTGAGGATACAAAGCCGCGAGCTCATGATCCATTTGCGATAAAGTGGTGTCAGGCTGTGTACCACTTTTCGAAAAGAGGCCGCGCCGGGCGGTCTGTTGTAGATCTCTTCGAGCGATTTGATGTCCTTAATGAACTCCATCCGGATCAAACCCCACTTCTTTCATCAATGCATTGGATCGCGTCTCAATCACGTCTTCCAATCGACCAAGAAACGAATTGCGCGCAACCCCCGGCTCGATCGGATCAAGAAAGTCCACAATCGCCAAACCCGGTTTGCGCAGAACACCTGTGCGCGGCCAGAAAACTCCGGCATTTGTCGCCACCGGGACACAGGGAAATCCCAACCCCTCATACAGAACCGCTGTGCCCACTTTGTAAGGTTTCTGCACCCCTGGCGCAACGCGTGTGCCCTGCGGGTAGATCACCAATTGACCGGGCTCAGTGAATTCTTTGGCGACGTCTTTGACCATCTTGGCAACGGCCGCGCCTTTTTTACCGCGATCGACTGGGATACAGCCGAGACGCCGCGCATACATGCCAATGACAGGGGTCCACAGCAGCTCTTTCTTCATTATGAATTTGCCGTGGGGGATGGCGTCGAAAATTATGATGATGTCGAGAAAGGACTGGTGCTTGGCGCCAATCACCACCTCGTCCACCGGCACTGTGCCGCGTACTTCGGATCGAATGCCAACCATCCAGCGCGCCAGCCACAGGGTTGTGCGGGCATAGGTCTTACACGCCCGCAACGCACCACGCTTGTTGAACAGGGCAAAGGGGGCAAACACGATGCCCAGGATCAGCATCCAGACATAGATCACGATCATGAAGATCAAAGAGCGTACCCATTGAAACGCTGTGGCCATCACGAAAGCTCCTTCAATTTGCGGCTGGCGGCGGTCCACGTGGCCAGGAAGGCAACAGTTGCGCCCAATACAGGGATCAGTGCAGGCAGCAACCAGCCTGCCCCCTGAAAGCCCAGACCGGTCAAAAACCCGCCCTCGTCCGAGGCTTCGGGCAGCAAAAGCACCCCGGTCATACCCAGCAATACCCCGACAACCGCGCCAAAGAATGCCCGGTAGGTAAAGCGCCGGACAAAGGCGCGGGCGATAAAGCGATCCCTGGCACCAACCAGACGCAGCACCTCAATGATCTGCGCGTTGGCCGCAAGCGAGGCATTAGCCGCAAGCGTAATCATGGCTGCGGTCGCGCCACCGATCAGCAGGATCGAGACCCAACCGAGCCGGCGCAGTGACATGGCCGCATCGACCAGAGGTTCGCGCCAGCGGGTGTGGTCGTCCAGCACAGCGCCCGGCACCTCGGCCCCCAACCGCAACCGCAGTCCGGTTGCATCCAGACCCGGATCGCCTTCGATGATCTCGATCAGTTGCGGAACGGGCAATGTGTCCAGCGGCAGGTCAGAACCAAACCATGGCGACAACAGCGCGGCCTGCTCCTCGGTCGTCAGCGCCCGGGCCGATGCGACGCCGGGGGTTTGGGCCAGCACGGTCAACGCAGCCTCGGTCTGGGCGGCCAGCTGGTCGGCGGGGGCATTGATCCGCAAGGTGGCCGCCCCGGCCAGTTCGGTTGCCCAACGGTCGGCCAATCGCCCGGACGCCAGCGACAGGGCCAGCGCAAACACGGTCAGAAAAGCCATCGCGCCCGATACGAACAAGGTCAGATGCGCGGTGTAACCGGTGGGGGGCACCACCCGATCGGCCCGCGCATCCCGTTTCAGCAAGTTTCGGATCATCCCCTTGCTCATAGGTCTGCCCCCGCAAGTTGGACCTGCCGTTGCGAAATACGCAGCACGCGTGCCTGCACCTGGCTTTTGGCAGCTCGGATCAGGCTCAGATCATGGGTGGCGATCAGCACGGTTTTGCCCATCTTGTTCAGCTCGACCAACAGGCGCAGCAAGCGTTGCGACATCTCCCAGTCCACATTGCCAGTGGGCTCATCTGCCAGAACAACATCGGGCGACAGGATCACCGCCCGGGCCAGCGCGGCGCGCTGACGTTCACCACCCGACAGTTCGGGCGGAAGCGCGCCCAGCCGGGTGCCAAGACCCACCCAGTTCAGCAATTCAGTCAGATCATCCCGCAACGCAGATTCCGAACGCCCCGACACCATCAGCGGCAGCGAGACATTTTCGGCCACCGTCATATGATCCAGAAACCGGCAATCCTGATGCACAACGCCAACCCGGCGGCGCAGCAGAGCCATCTGATCGCGATCCAACTGGGCCACGTCCTGTTCAAACGCGCTCAACCGTCCGGACGTGGGCAGCAATGCGCCGTAGCACAGTTTAAGCAAAGTGGTCTTGCCCGCGCCCGAAGGGCCGGTCAGAAAGTGGAACGAACCCGGCTGCAGTCGCAGGGACACGTTGCTCAGCAATTCACCTCCACCATAGGTGTAGCTGACATTTTCCAGCTCGATCACAGGGGCCCCCGTTCTAATTGCTGCTCTTCTTGCCCGAGCGTGGTTGTGGTTTCAATGCCTGCACCGGGGCGAATTGGTGACATTTATGCTGCCAAACCGAAAACACCCTTTGCGGTCAGGTCTTAACGGAATAACATCCCTAAAAAAACTATTATCAGGTCGAGGTCCCGACCAGGAGGCAGCATGCGTCTTACGTGTCCGAATTGCGGTGCCCAATATGAGGTGCCAGACGAAGTCATCCCGGAAGAGGGCCGCGACGTTCAGTGTTCAAATTGCGAGAACACCTGGTTCCAGGCCAAATACCCGGACCAACCCGCGCCCGCAGCGGTCACGCCCATTTCAGAAGAGCCTGCAGCCGAGGAAGCCGCGACAGACCCGACCCCCACACCGGTGGATGAAGCGTTTGCCGCGGAACCGCAGGCTGAGCCTAGATCTGAACCTGCGACGGAACCCGAAACAACACCCGCACCAGAACCTGAAGCAGCCCCCGAGCCGGAAAAACCCGAAACAACCGGAAATATCGACCCCGCTGTTGCCGGCATCCTGCAAGAGGAAGCCGCCCGAGAGGCTGAGCTGCGTGCCCAGGAAGGCGGCAGCATAGAAACTCAGCCCGATTTGGCACTGGACACTCCTCCGGAACCTGACCCCGAACACGCCATCAAGGAACTGACGGCCACGGAAACCGCAGAAGACGCGGGCCAGAAAGATGACCTGCCCGATGTCGAAGCGATCAATTCCAGCTTGCGCAGCGACGACATCATGGGCGCAGAAGACGAGCCCGCGCCGCGTAAATCTGGCGGATTTGTGCGCGGATTTGCATTGATCCTGATTGTTGGCATCATTCTGTTGCTGGTCTATGGCAACGCCCAAAAAATCAGCGAGGCTGTGCCGCAGGCCGAACCGATCCTGACCCCATATGTGTCGCTGGTGGATCAGGCACGTCTGTGGCTCGAAGCACAGACTTCGGGGACAGCACAGAACTGACCTGATTGAAAGACGGACCTAGAACCGCTCTAACAGCCGCTTGAGGTATTCCAACTCGATCTGAGGACGATCCGATTCACCGGTGCGGCGACGGATTTCGTCCAGCAATTCGCGGGCGCGACGATAGACATCCTCGCCCTGCAACAGGCTGTCATCGGTTGAGATCGATCCATTTGAACCCGGGTTGCGGCCCAGCGGATCACGGCTGTTGGCCTGCATATCACCTTCTTGCGATCCCTGACCCGGTTGGTTCTGCTGGTTCTGGGCCAAGGCTTCACCCAGTGACCGCATGCCTTCGCGCAGGGCTTCCATCGCCTCGGACTGGTTGTCGATTGCATCAGCCAGATCATCATTGCGCAGCGCATTTTCGGCCTCGTCCATAGCCCGCCCTGCGCGGCCCAGCGCATCGCGCGCGGCATCGCCCTCGGGCGTGCCCGCACCGGGTAGATTCTGTTGCTGACGACCCAATTCATCGCGCAAAGCCTGTTGGCGATCAGCCAGCGATCCTTGCCCCTGCTGGCCGTCGCCCTGTTGATCTGCGCCGCGACCACCCTGACCTTCGTGGCTTTGCCCCCGACCCTGACCGCCATTGCGGCCTTCGTTGCCCTGGCTTTCACCAGCCTGCGCGCCAGGGTTGAACTGTTCCTGCAGATCGCGAAAAGCCTGATCGCTGAGGCCTTGCTGTTCGCGCAGGGTTTCGGCCAACCCTTCCATCGCCTGCTGGCCTTCGGATTGCTGGCCCTGCCCCTGGCCCTGAGTGACACGCATGTTTTCCATCATCCGCTGGAACTCTTCCAGCGCCTGCTGAGCCTCAGCCATGCGGCCCTGTTCCATCAGTTCCTGAATACGGTCCATCATCCGCTGCAGATCGTCCTGCGTCATCTGCAGGGATTCGCCATTCTCGCCTTGTTGGTTTTCGTCAAACTCACCGTTTTCCTGTGCCAGACGCTGCAGTTGGCGCATGTAATCCTGCGTTGCCTCGCGCAGCTCTTGCATCAGCTCAGCGATTTCCTCATCGGAGGCGCCGTTCTTCATCGCCTCGGTCAGGCGTTCCTGTGCCCGGCGCATCCGTTCCAGCGCATCGGCCAGCGTACCGTCTTCGATGATGATCGCCAGATCCCACAGGGCCTGGGCGATCTCTTCCTGTTGTTCCAGTGTCAGCCCGTAGTCATCGAACATTTCCAATCGCCGCAGGGTCACACGAAGACGCAGATACGCGGTGTCGGATCGAAAGAACCCTTCGGGCAGATGCGAGATCGCGCGCAAAATCTGAGACACCCGGGGCGCGTTGTCCCTGGCCCACAGCAAATCACGCCGCTGTTCGATCACTGCAGCGGCCAGTGGATCAAAGAAACGCCGCGCAGGCAATGTGGTCTGATACGGATCAGAGTGGCCTTCCTGATCGGCCGCATCCCGTGCCGTCAATGTAATCTTGACCGGCAAATGCGCCCAAGGGTGCTGCGAGAAATCCTCGATCAGGTCTTCGGTAAAATCGATCCGGTCGCCGGTAATCGGCATCGGAAGTTCCACGGTGATCACTTCGCGCGGTTCAGGTACAGCGGCCAGACCATAGCTCCGGCTGACCTCAGCCAGATCAAGCGCGATCACGGCTGATCCAGAGACCACGCCATAATCGTCCACAGCAGTGAACGGCAGTTTCATGCGTCCACCAGCCTCGGTCTCGGCTTCGTCGGCGATCGCAATCTTCGGCGACGTATCCGCAATGATGTTTACGGCCCAGTTCCGCCCTGCCGGACCATCAATCGTCAACTGGCCTGAACGGGTGGCAATAAAATCCTGTTCCACCTCAGATGCGTCTTCGGCGCCCAGGGGCGATGTCGTCTCGGTCAAGCTATGGTCGCCGACCTCGCCATAAAAACGCAGGGTGATGCGGCTGCCTTGTGGAACAGATAGTGTCGGGTCTGATTGGTCCGCCAGGTAAAGCGTCGGCAAGCCGGTATAGCGTGGCGGCTCCACCCATCCTTCCCAGCTGGGCCCCTGCCCAGCCGTGGCCGCGCCCGGCGTCATCTCGGCCACTGAACCAATGCGCCAGAACGATCCGAACAGAACCGCGATCACCAACGCCAGCAAGGCAGAGTAACGCAACGCATAAGGATCGCGATCAGCCAGCCGCAAATCTGGTTTGACCGGCTCAGCCTGCGCCGCCCGTTGCGCCATACGCGTCTGGTGCGCCTGCCACAGCGCGACTGAATCGGCATCCATCGCCCCAATGGCCTGATCGTCCATAAGCGCCTGAATCGGACGCCCCGGCAGTGACGCATCCACCCGCATCAGCGCTTCGGCCCGTCTGGGCAAATGGAATCGCCTGATACCCCAGACCAGTGCCACCAGCAGGCCAATCACTGCGACAACACCCACTGCCCAGACCACCTCGACCCGGACGTGATCCTGCAACCCCAGCATCAACGCAGCCAGAATCGCCATGAAAATCGAGAAAAATGGCCAGAATGCACGCAAAACCTGCTCGGCCAGCATCCCTGCGTGCGTCAGCCACAGGGAAAGTCTTGGAATCGGCAGGTTATGTCTTGCGTTCAAGGCAGGCCTCCTGAGCGGGCCCGCGCGGTCATCGCGTCAAAGCCACTCGGGTATGGTATCGCGGTTTATGATTTCGTCAAAGCTTGGCCGTTCACGAATAACTGCAAATTGATCCCCATGTACCAGAACCTCAGGGATCAGGGGGCGCGTGTTATATTCGCTGGCCATCACCGCCCCATAGGCTCCGGCGCTGCGAAAGGCCACCAGATCACCCGGCGCCAGCGGTGGCATGTTGCGTTGTTTGGCGAAGGTATCACCGGTCTCACAGACCGGACCGACGATATCATAGGGCTGTTGTTCAACGCCCGGCGCCGGTTCCTGCACGGCAACGATATCGTGATGCGCCTCGTACATGGCGGGGCGGATAAGGTCGTTCATGGCCCCATCGAGGATCAGAAAATCGCGCCCCTCACCGGATTTCACATAAATCACCTTGCTGATCATCAAACCGGCATTGCCCGCGATCAGACGACCAGGTTCGATCTCGATCTCGCAATCCAGATGGCCCAGCGTTTTGTTGATCAACGCACCGTATTCTACGGGCAGCGGTGGTGCGTCATTGGCACGGGTATAGGGAATGCCCAAACCTCCGCCCAGATCGAGACGGCGGATATTGTGACCTTCGGCACGCAGCTGCTCAGTCAACTCGGCGACTTTGGTATAGGCCAGCTCGAACGGCTCCAGCTCGGTTAGTTGCGAGCCGATATGGACGTCGATGCCAATCACCTCAAGCCCGGGCAGGGACGCGGCGTGGGCATAGACCTCTGACGCGCGGGCGATGGGAATACCGAACTTGTTCTCGGACTTTCCTGTAGCGATCTTGGCGTGGGTTTTGGCATCAACATCCGGGTTAACCCGCACAGTGATAGGCGCAACCACACCCAATTCCAGCGCTACAGCGTTAATCACTTCCATCTCGGGCTCGGATTCGACGTTGAACTGACGGATGCCCCCGGTCAGCGCGGTGCGGATCTCATCCACAGTTTTGCCAACGCCTGAGAACACGATTTTATCGCCTGGCACACCCGCCGCCTTGGCGCGCAGATATTCCCCGCCCGAGACCACATCCATCCCCGCGCCCGCCTGCGCCAGCGTTTTCAGGATCGCCTGATTGCTGGCGGCTTTCATCGCATAGCAGACAAGATGCTCGGTCCCTTCCAGCGCGTCATCGAACAGCTGGAAATGGCGCAGTAAAGTCGCGGTGGAATAGACGTAAAACGGGGTCCCGACCGCGGCAGCGATTTCGGAGATTGGGACATCCTCGGCGTAAAGCGCGCCGTCGCGGTAGAGAAAGTGATCCATGACAGCGCGCTTAGACCAAAACCGCCCGGCGGATCAATGGATTCCGCACATCCGGCGGTATTCGGTCAGTTGATGACAGAAACGCCCACCCGCCCATAGCCCGAAATCGAGACGCCAGAGCTGCCGGAATTCGCCTCGGGTTCGGGGCGAGAGTTGTGCGAAGGCTCGCAGGCCGCAAGTACGGCAATAGTCAGGATCAGGCCGAAAATCTTCATGATGTCATCTTAGCTCAGGAAATTCGGCACCAGGCCGATCATACGTGCGAACATGGGCGCCGCGTGGACAAAATGCAATTACCTCAGAGGATTAAACCCCAAGAAAAACACCCAATCCACCGCGCCGAAAGCCAACACCACCACCAACATAAGTGCCGCTGCTTCCGACGCCTACATTGGCGCTCATCGTGGGTTGGATCGGCTCGCCATCTGCGCCACAGGCGACCAGGGCAAACCCAGCCGCAATCAGCAGGACAACACGGAGAATTTGCATCATACCAACGCCTTCCATCGCTTGATCTGGGCCCGCACCTGATCCGGTGCGGTGCCGCCATAAGACTGGCGCGAGTTTACCGAATTTTGGACGGTAAGGACAGAATAGACGTCATCGGTGATATCTGCGTGGACCGATTGCATGTCCTCCAGCGTCAGGTCAGGCAAGTCGCAGCCTTTGCTTTCGGCCATGGCCACCAGCGATCCGGTCACATGGTGGGCGTCGCGGAACGGCAGGCCCAATACACGAACCAGCCAGTCGGCAAGGTCGGTAGCGGTCGAGAACCCCGAGCCCGCTGCCGCCGCAAGGCTCTCGCGGTTGGCAGTCATGTCCTTAAGCATACCTTCCATCGCAGCCAGCGCCAGCATCCAATTGTCGGCGGCATCAAAGACCTGCTCCTTGTCTTCTTGCATGTCCTTGGAATAGGCCAGCGGCAGGCCTTTCATCACCATCATCAATGCGGTATTTGCACCGTAAATGCGGCCCACTTTGGCGCGGATTAACTCTGCAGCATCCGGGTTCTTCTTCTGCGGCATGATCGACGAACCAGTTGAAAACCGATCAGACAGGGTGACAAATCGGAACTGGGCCGAAGACCAGATCACCAGCTCTTCAGCAAAGCGCGACAGGTGCATGGCGCAGATCGAGGCGGTCGACAGGAACTCAAGCGCGAAATCGCGGTCGCTTACTGCGTCCAGCGAGTTGGCGGCAGGCCGGTCAAAGCCCAGCGCCTCGGCCGTCATCTGGCGGTCGATGGGAAAAGACGTCCCAGCCAAAGCCGCCGCCCCCAAGGGGGATTCGTTCATCCGGGCTCGCGCATCGCGGACGCGGCTCAGGTCACGGCCAAACATCTCGACATAGGCCATCATGTGGTGGCCCCACGTCACCGGCTGTGCGGTTTGCAGATGGGTAAAGCCTGGCATGACCCAATCGGCCCCGGCCTCGGCCTGCGCCAAAAGCGCGCGGATCAGGGCCAGCAGACCGCTCTCTGCAGCGTCCAGTTGATCACGCACCCACAGTTTGAAATCGGTCGCAACCTGGTCATTCCGGCTGCGGCCCGTGTGCAAACGACCTGCAGGCTCGCCAATAACCTCTTTCAGACGCGCTTCGACATTCATGTGGATGTCTTCCAGCGCGATCGAGAACTGAAATTCCCCGTTCTGAATTTCTGACAAAACGGTGAGCAGCCCTTCCCGAATTGCCTGCGCATCACTATCAGTTATTACGCCTGTGGCAGCCAACATGGCGGCATGGGCGCGCGAGCCTGCGATGTCCTGGGCTGCCATCCGCTGATCGAACCCGATCGAGGCATTGATTGCCTCCATGATCGCGTCTGGACCGGCGGCAAAGCGGCCGCCCCACATCTGGTTCGAAGATTGATCGGTCATGTAAGAAAACCCGGAGTTGATATGCGCCTATTTCGTCTGATCCCCCTTTATATGGCCCTTGCGCTGGGTGCAAACGCCGCTTTGGCGACAGATGCCGAAACGCTTGGCCCGTTGCGTGATGGAACACTGAAACGCCTGATCCTGCACAAAGAACCCAAGCCCGCAAAAACAATCGAATTCCAGCTGGAAGATGAGGGCGGAGTTGGAACGCTTGAGGACTATGCCGGCAAGTATGTTCTGGTGAACTTCTGGGCCACGTGGTGTGCGCCTTGCCGCAAAGAGATGCCGCAGATTGCCGAGCTGCAAGAAGAGTTCGGCGGTGACAAGTTTGAGGTTCTGACCCTTGCCACCGGGCGCAACTCACCCGCCGGGATCAAGAAGTTCTTCGAGGAGAACGGCATTAATAACCTGCCGCGCCATCAGGACCCCGGTTCAGCCGCCGCACGCGAGTTTGGCGTTGTTGCGTTGCCAATCACCGTTATTCTGGATCCTGAGGGTCAGGAAATTGCCCGGTTAATCGGCGATGCTGATTGGAATTCAGAAAGTGCCAAGGCGATTATCGCGACGCTTGTCGGCGCTGAAAGCTAAGTAAACACACACGAAAAACGACGAATCATGCTATTCTCTCAGCTTTAATCGTTGGGGGAATAGCTATGAAATCAATTGCCATCCTGATCGCGGCGGTCAGTGTTCTTTGTATTGCAGCGACGACAGCAGACGCCAAAGACATTAAAAAGCAACAACAATTCATGGACACAATCGTTGGCAAGAAGCTCGTAAGCGGAGGGTCCTGGCTTGTCGTCGCGGCGGACGGAACGATTCAGGGGGAAACCGCCAAAAAAGGCAAAATCAAAGGGGCTTGGGTCTGGAACAAAAGGTATTTTTGCCGAAATGTTTTTATTGGAACCAACCAACTTCCCGAAGATTGCCAGAAAGTTACAATCGACGGCAATCAGGTAACCTTCACACGCGATAAAGGAAAAGGTGAGGCTGTGCCTATGACCATTTCCAACTAGGCAGAAACACAGAATTCATCTGTGCTAGAATAGAACCGGTCCCTCGGGGCCGGTTTTTCTGTTGGTTACCAGTGAAAGGAGGCGACAATGAAACCAGTGGTTCTGTTGATCGGTCGCTTGCCGAATGTAATCGGCGACGTGGCGCGGCGTCTGGATCACATGCCTATCCAATGGCTGGGCGCGCATGATCAGGATGAGGTCCGGCGGCAACTGGATGCCGAACCCCGGATCGTCTGTGCGGTCATGGGCGCGGGCTTGGATGACAAGATCCGCGGCGAGATGGTCGGCATCATCGCAGCACGCAGGCCAGACATCTGCATACACCTGAAAGACAGGGCCTCGGGGCCTGATGGGCTGGTGCCCTTTGTCGAACGCGTGGTGCAGCACGAAGTCCTGGACACGTTCGAAGCTGGCTGACGTAACGCTACCTTTGACAGCGTCATTGCCGCTCTGCAATCTGTCGGGCGGGAGGAAAGAATGCCGCTTGAAATACTTCTGGTTCTGGTGGTCGGAGGCATCGTCGGCATCACCGTTCTGCTGCACCTGTCAGGGCGGTCACGCGTGCGCGAACTGACCCCCCAGACCGCGCGTTCGGAATGGCTGCGCCATGCGCCGGACGACGTAATAATTGATATAACAATCGCACATGACAAACGGTCCGCCCTGATCCGTACCGAGACGGGAAACGGGCTGTTGTGGTCCTTTGGTGCCGATACGGTGGCGCGCCACCTTCTGGATTTCGACTGGATCGATCACCCCGAGGGTTTCGAAATTCAATTTCATGACTTCGGCACGCCCAAAGCCCTGATCCGCCTTGACGATTTCGAACGCCCCCACTGGCAAAACCTGATGGACCCCGCATGACCGACCAAGTGAGCTTTCCCGACGCCGTGCAATGGGCGGTGCCGTTCTTCATCGCCGCCATTCTGGCCGAGTTCCTGTGGATCGCTTTCAAAGGCAGGGGCGGACGGTATGAGACGCGCGATGCCGTCACCTCGCTGATCATGGGGGCAGGAAATATCGCCTCGGGGTTGCTGCTTGGGTTCATCGCATATGGCTTTTTCATGTGGCTGTGGCAGATCACGCCGCTGAACTTGGGCACCTCGATTCCGGTGATCATCCTGTGCTTTGTGCTGGATGATTTACGCTATTACTGGGTGCATCGGTTCGGTCACCGCATCCGCTGGGTCTGGGCCAGTCACGTGAACCACCACAGTTCTCAACACTACAATCTGACCACGGCGCTGCGTCAGACATGGACCTATACGTTTACCTTCATGATGGTAGTACGTGCGCCGCTGATTCTGCTGGGCTTCCACCCGGCGATGGTGCTGTTCTGCGGCGGTTTGAATCTGATCTATCAGTTCTGGATTCACACCGAGGCGATTGGGAAAATGCCCCGCTGGTTCGAGGCGGTGATGAACACCCCTAGCCACCACCGCGCCCATCATGGACGGAACGCGCGTTATCTGGATTGCAACTATGCCGGGGTTTTCATCATCTGGGACAAACTGTTTGGCACGTTTGTGCCCGAACAAAAGGACGACCGCGTCGATTACGGGCTGGTCCACAATATTGGCACGTTCAACCCGCTGCGCGTGGCCTTTCACGAATGGGTCAGTATCTGGCGCGACGCAACCCAGCCGGGGCTGACGTTGCGCGAACGTCTGGCCTATTGCTTTGCTCCACCGGGTTACAGCCATGATGGCAGCCGCGAAAGCTCGGAACAGATCAAAGCCCGGCATCTGGCGCGCCATCCCGAAGATCACGGAACGCCCGGTTTTGAACAACTTGAGGCCCAGACGCCCAATACACAGGCAAAACAGGCTTAAATCCGCCTGTTCGACTCTCTGCTTTCTTGAAAACGGGATTTCACATTCCATATTCAGCGGATGTGACCCGTAGCCAGTAACCCGGAGGCCGCCATGACCCGTTTGATGACAGTATCGACCACACTTGGTTTGATCGGTCTAGCTTTGGCCATGTTGACGGCACTGACGGGTGGCCCCTCAACCATCGTTGCATTGGGCTTTGTCATGCTTGCACTGGGCTTCATGGGAGCCGTGGCCGGCGCCGCCGCTGTACTTGGGCGGGTTTGGGAATCCGCGCGCTGACACCTGGCAAATTCGCCCCTCTTAACCGCAGATTCATACCTTTGCCTTGAAATAGGGCCCTGACCGGTGACGTTAAGGGGCTTGGCAAGGACATGCGGGACAGGAAACAGGCAGATGCGCCCGAGGGTGCCGAAAGCCCGCTAAACGCAGCCGTCGCATCCCGTGACGAATCCTCGGTTCAGATGGCGACCGAAGCGGTAAAGCACAAACAATGCAAACTGGCCTTTCAGCCGGTCATGCAGGCGCATCAACCATTCGGTGTAGCGTTCTACGAAGGGTTCATTCGGGTGCTGGACGAAACCGGGCGGGTTATTCCTGCACGGGATTTCATGCCGCAATTGGAAAACACCCCGATCGGGCGCGATCTGGATTGTGTCGCATTGGAAATGGGGTTGAGGACACTGATCAATAACCCCGAAATCCGCCTGTCCATCAACATGTCCGCACGTTCGATCGGCTATGCGCGGTATTCTCGGGTGTTAGATCGGTTTCTCAAGAAAGACGCCAATTTGGGCGAACGGTTGATCCTGGAAATTTCGGAAAGTTCGGCCATGACTGTGCCCGAGTTGGTGATCGATTTCATGGACCGGCTGCAACCCCGCGGCGTTGCGTTTGCGCTGGACGATTTCGGTGCCAGCAATTTCAGTTTCCGCCACTTTCGCGAGTTTTTGTTTGATGCCGCCAAGATCGACGGTCAGTTCGTCCGCGGAGTTTCCGAAAACCCGGACAATCAAGCGTTGGTCCGGGCACTGGTCGCTGTGGCCCGGGAATTTGAAATTCTAGTAACCGCCGAATCGGTCGAAACCAGGGGCGATGCCGAATTCCTTGTGGCCAATGGCGTGGATTGCTTGCAGGGGTTTTTGTTCGGCGCACCCACTGTGTCGGGCCCTTGGAAAGACAAAAAACTCAAGAAAACCGGTAGTTAAAGATTTAGAATCCATTTCCAATTTACCTGAGACAAGCTGACCGTTGCTGCAATTGCAGCGTTACGCTATTCCATGAGCAGTTGGAGCGGGGGATCATGAGGCGCTCTGGATCTTAGAGGCCGGACCTCTGCGATCTGCGTCATCACGGTTCCCACTGGACCTTGATGGTAAAGGATTGTCTATATGACTAACGTAGTAATCGCATCTGCAGCCCGTACCGGTGTCGGCAGTTTTGGCGGCTCGTTTGCAAACACACCCGCACATGATCTGGGCACTGCCGTACTCGAAGCAGTTGTAGAACGTGCCGGAGTTGACAAGGGTGAAGTCAGCGAAACCATCATGGGTCAGGTACTGACGGCTGCACAGGGCCAGAACCCGGCGCGTCAGGCCCATATCAATGCGGGTCTGCCGCAAGAAAGCGCGGCTTGGGGCATCAACCAGGTGTGTGGCTCGGGTCTGCGCGCGGTTGCGTTGGGCGCACAGCACATCCAGCTGGGCGATGCCGAAATCGTGGCCGCCGGTGGTCAGGAAAATATGACCCTTTCGCCCCATGCCGCCGCGCTGCGCGCCGGTCACAAGATGGGCGACATGAAATATATCGACACGATGATCCGCGATGGTCTGTGGGATGCCTTCAACGGCTATCACATGGGTCAAACCGCTGAAAACGTTGCTGAAAAATGGCAGATCAGCCGTGACATGCAGGACGAATTCGCCGTTGCCTCGCAGAACAAGGCCGAAGCGGCGCAAAAGGCTGGTAAATTCGCCGACGAAATCACGCCCTTCACCATCAAGACCCGCAAGGGCGACATCGTTATGGACAAGGATGAATACATCCGCCACGGCGCAACCATGGAAGCCATGGGCAAGCTGCGCCCGGCCTTCACCAAGGATGGCTCGGTCACCGCAGCCAATGCCTCGGGCCTGAACGACGGTGCCGCCGCCACCCTGCTGATGTCAGCCGAAAACGCCGAAAAGCGCGGGATCGAGCCTCTGGCCCGCATCGCCTCTTACGCCACGGCGGGTCTGGACCCGGCGATCATGGGCGTTGGTCCGATCTATGCCTCGCGCAAAGCGCTGGAAAAAGCGGGCTGGTCGGTTGACGACCTGGATCTGGTTGAAGCCAACGAAGCCTTTGCCGCACAGGCTTGTGCCGTGAACAAGGACATGGGTTGGGACCCATCCATCGTGAACGTCAACGGTGGCGCAATCGCTATCGGTCACCCGATCGGCGCATCGGGCTGCCGCGTTCTGAACACCCTGCTGTTCGAAATGAAGCGCCGCGACGCGAAAAAGGGTCTGGCGACCCTTTGCATCGGCGGCGGCATGGGTGTCGCCCTGTGTGTGGAGCGCGACTAAGTGCTTTGACAACTAAATGGAAAAGGGCGTCTACTGGGCGCCCTTTTTTGTTACATTCCGGCCCTATCCCTTAGATGCGACAATATCGCCGAACAGAAAGATCAAAACGAAGACGAAACGATATTGCGCAGCAATCTCTCTCAGAGTAACAGAATTACCAAGTCAGACTTAATTGGAGGATTCCTCAATGGCACGTACAGCACTCGTCACCGGCGGTTCCCGCGGCATCGGCGCATCAATTTCCAAGGCGCTCAAGGCCGAAGGCTACAATGTTGCAGCCACCTATGCCGGCAATGACGAAGCCGCCGCAAAATTCACCGAGGAAACCGGCATCGCCACCTACAAGTGGAACGTGGCCGACTATGACGAATCGAAAGCGGGCATCGAAAAGGTCGAAGCCGAAGTTGGCCCGATCGACATCGTGGTCGCCAATGCAGGCATCACCCGCGATGCCCCGTTCCACAAAATGACGCCTGAGCAGTGGCATCAGGTGATCGACACCAACCTGACCGGCGTTTTCAACACCGTCCACCCGGTATGGTCCGGCATGCGCGAGCGCAAGTTTGGCCGTGTGATCGTCATCAGCTCGATCAATGGTCAGAAAGGCCAGTTCGCGCAGGTGAACTATGCCGCGACCAAAGCGGGTGATCTCGGTATTGTGAAATCCCTCGCGCAAGAAGGGGCCCGTGCTGGTATCACCGCGAACGCCATCTGCCCCGGCTACATCGCAACCGAGATGGTGATGGCGGTTCCCGAGAAGGTTCGTGAATCCATCATCGGTCAAATCCCGGCTGGTCGACTGGGGGAGCCCGAGGAAATCGCGCGCTGCGTGGCATTTCTGGCGTCGGACGATTCTCAGTTCATTAATGGCTCGACAATTTCGGCCAACGGTGCGCAGTTCTTCGTCTGATCTGCAGACCCACGAACAATTCAGGCCGGTCCTTTAGGATCGGCCTTTTTCGTTCTGAAACAGACAGTTAAAGAATTGCACCACTTCCCGGTGGTTGTATCCTTTCAAAGCAGATCGGTGAAAAAGGTCACGGCCCTATGACAAAATCTCAGGCAACAGCGATTGGGTTTGTGGCTGTGCTGCTGTGGTCTTTACTGGCGCTGTTCACAGTCGCCTCGACCCCAACCCCACCGCTTTTGCTGAACGCCATCTGTTTTTCTATCGGCGGCACGCTGGGCCTGATCTGGACATGGGCCAACGGCGGTTTGCCCCAGTTACGGGCGGTGCCCTGGACAACGTATCTGTTCGGTGCCACGGGCCTGTTCGGCTATCACGCGCTTTATTTTTCGGCCCTGCGCATGGCTCCAGCAGCTGAGGCTGGGTTGATCGCCTATCTCTGGCCCCTGCTGATCGTGCTGTTTTCCGGGCTATTGCCGGGCGAGCATCTGCGTATCGGTCATCTGTTTGGGGCCTGTCTGGGCTTTGCCGGAGCTGCGATCATCATCGCAGGAGGCGGTAGCGCAGGGGTTCAGACCGCTCATCTACCGGGGTATGGGCTGGCGCTGCTGTGCGCGCTGACATGGTCGGGATATTCGGTCCTGTCGCGCCGTTTGGGGGACACTCCGACCAGTTCGGTCGCCGTGTTCTGCATCGCGGCGGCGATTGCCTCGGGCGCGCTGCATCTGGCCGTTGAAGAAACCATCTGGCCCGACAACGCCTTTGGCTGGGCTTCGGTCGTGGCACTGGGTCTGGGGCCGGTGGGTCTAGCGTTTTATGTGTGGGATATCGGGGTAAAGCAGGGTGACATACAAATCCTCGGTACTGCCTCTTACGCGGCACCGCTGTTGTCTACGCTGGCTTTGGTTGGGGCCGGGATCGCCGCCCCGTCCTGGGGTCTGGCGATCGCGGCCGTGTTGATCACTGGCGGCGCGGCCATTGCCGCGCGGGCGAGCTTGCGTCGCTAGGCTGACAGGCGCTCGATCTCTTCTTTTAGCTTAAGCTTCTGCTTTTTGAGTTGTGCAATATGGAGATCGTCGATGCCAGGCGAGCGTTGGGCTTGTTCAACTTCAAGACCGAGTGTTTCGTGCTTTTTCTTCAGTTCGGTCAGGTGTGCGCTCACGCTCATGGCGATACTCCTCTGTTGGTGTCTGAGTTTCACGTAAGAAGTTGATCACATCGTTTCCACCCTGTCACGCTGCAGACGCACAGATTCTGTAATAAATCCGACAAATTCGGCTGGTTACTGCCTATTGGCCGGACAACCCCGGCAGGGCGGCAGCATCGCGCAGCACCGCCGAAACCTGCGGTGTGTAACTTTCACCGTCTTTTTCGTGGCGCGCGCCTGCATGCAAAATCAACGGCGCATGCAACCGAAACACGGCCTTTCCGCCCTTTTTGGCGCGTAAAATCACTAATTCGGCAGCCCGACCCGCGCGTGCCGCCAAAGGCAACACCTCGACTGAGCCCAGGCGCCCCGTGCAGCCCGCAAGCATATCTGGCAAACGGTCGGCCTTTTGGATCATGTGCAAATAGCCGCGCGGTGCGAGACGTTTGGCCGCAGTGTCGAACCAAACACCCAGTGGTGTGCCCTCACCCAGCGCGATTGCCCGTCCGTCATCCGCAGCGGCACTGTGCGCTCCGGCGCGGTAATAGGGCGGGTTGGCGATGACATGGTCAAACTGGCGCTGTTTCAGATCGGCAGGCAGGGCGGCAAGATCGGCCTCGACCACCTCGAACGACGCGGCGTTCTCGGCTGCGTTGCGACGGGCCAGCGCGGCATAGCTGGCCTGCAATTCCACCCCGACCCCTTGCAATCCGGGCACACGCGCCAGAAGGCACAGGATCGCGGCGCCTGCCCCGCAGCCCAGTTCCAGCACGGTGTGACCACGTGTCGCCGGAACCGAGGCAGCCAGCAAGACCGGGTCCACGCCCGCACGATATCCCGAACGCGGTTGCCACAGGCGCACACGGCCGTTCAAAAAATCGTTACAGGTCAGATCATTATCCGGCAAGTGGCTCATCGACCCAGCGGAATCTCATTATCGCGCATCACCCGTTCAGCCCGTGTCAGGTCATCAGCCCGCACCATCAGACGACGGGGGAAGATTCCGATGCCGCCTTCGAGGATGCTCATATTTACGTCCATCTGAAAGCAGTCTATATCCTCACCCTCAAGAAGGGCCGAAGCAAAGGCCAGGATCGTCGGATCGGTGCTGCGCAAAAGTTCTTTCATAGGGATGGATGTAAGGGCAAGGTAAGTCGAAAGTCGAGCCTTGTATCAGGAGTGTGATGGAAATCGACGCGATCACAAAACCGCATGAGCGGTTGGCTGACCTTCTGACCAGCGAAATGGCTGCGGTGAATGAGCTGATCCGCACGCGTATGGCCTCTGATCACGCGCCGCGCATCCCCGAAGTGACAGCACATCTGGTTGAGGCCGGTGGCAAACGTCTGCGTCCGATGCTGACCCTGGCGGCCGCACGTCTGTTCGGTTACGCGGGCGACCACCATGTGCGGCTGGCCGCGACGGTTGAGTTCATCCACACGGCGACCCTACTGCATGACGATGTGGTGGACGAAAGCGCCCAGCGGCGTGGCCGCCCAACGGCGAACCTGCTGTGGGACAACAAATCCAGCGTTCTGGTGGGCGATTACCTGTTCTCCCGCAGTTTCCAGTTGATGGTTGAGACCGGGTCACTGCGTGTTCTGGATATTCTGGCCAATGCCTCGGCCACCATTGCCGAAGGTGAAGTGCTGCAGATGACTGCGGCCACCGATCTGGGCACGGATGAGGCTATTTACCTGCAGGTTGTACGCGGCAAGACCGCCGCCCTGTTCTCTGCCGCGACCGAGGTTGGCGGTGTAATCGCCGGAGCGTCCGAGGAACAGATCAAGGCGCTGTATGACTATGGCGATGCTTTGGGTGTTGCCTTCCAGATCGCTGATGATCTGCTGGATTATCAAGGTGATAGCAAGGCCACCGGCAAAAATGTCGGCGACGATTTCCGCGAACGCAAGTTGACCTTGCCGGTGATCAAGGCCGTGGCGCAAGCCAACCCTGATGAACATGCCTTTTGGGAGCGCACGATTGGCCGGGGTCGTCAGGAAGAGGGTGACCTGGACCACGCGCTGAGCCTGATGGGAAAATACGGCACGCTCGACGCCACCCGGTCAGATGCGTTCGACTGGGCCGCCAAGGCCAAGGATGCGCTGGCGCCCCTGCCCGATCATGAGATTCGCACGCTGCTGCGTGATCTGGCCGACTACGTGGTTTCGCGCCTCAATTAAGCTGCACCGCACGGCACCACCAATCGGGATGGGCCGCGCCGATCTCGTACGCTGCGAAATGCGCGTCTTTCATTGTGGGATAGAGCGCGAAACAGGTCGAACCTGACCCCGACATGCGGGCCAACAGCGCCCGCGTAGTCAATCGCAGTGAATCCAGCGCAAACTCAATTTCGCGGGCGATGCCCATTGCGGGGATTTCCAGATCATTCCGCTGGTCACGCAACCATTCGGCGCAGGCCCCGGCATTCTCGAATTCCGGGATATCAATCGGCATGGGCAGGTTGTCCCGCCGGGCCAACGCCTGAAACACCGAAGATGTGGGCACCGGAATACCCGGGTTGACCAGAACTGCGGGCAAATTCGGAAGGGACACGGACGTTAGCCTATCGCCAATTCCCTGCATTCGTGTCGCTTGGGCGGCCATGCAAACAGGTACATCAGCACCCAGAGAAACAGGCAGGTCCTCTGGTATGTTGACCCCCTGACCAGACAACGCCCAAAGGGTCGCGGCGGCGTCAGACGAACCGCCGCCAATCCCGCCACCATGCGGCAGCACCTTGTTCAGATCGATATGGCCCGTCCACCCGGCGGCTTGGGCCGCTTTCCAGACCAGATTGCGACTGTCCGCAGGCACGCCTGCCGCGTGTTCTCCGGTGACTGAGATCGACAATTCAGGGTCTGGTGTAAACTGCAACCTGTCGCCCACATCAGCAAATACGACCAGCGAATCCAACAGGTGATATCCATCAACCCGCTGGCCGGTCACATGCAGAGTCAGGTTGATCTTGGCGGGCGCGAAGGCCTTAGTTGCCATTGGCGACCTTCAACGGTTCCGCCCCTTCTTCGGCCAGAACCTCGTCGAGGCCAATCTCCAGCTTGCGACGGATACGGTCGGGATCAGCCTCGGCATCCGTGTCTTCAGGATCAATGAAGGACAGGGCGCGTTTCCACTGGAACTCAGCCTCGCGCGCGCGGCCCACAGCCCAATAAACATCACCCAGATGATCGTTCACCACTGGATCAACCGCCATCAGCTCGACCGCGCGCTCCATATGTTCGACCGCCTCATCATAGCGGCCCAGACGAAAAAGGACCCAGCCCAGACTGTCGACGATATAACCGCTGTCGGGGCGCGCCGCGACAGCGCGTTCGATCATGTTCAGCGCCTCGTCCAGTTTTTCGCGCCGTTCGACCAGAGAATATCCCAAATAGTTCAGCACCTGCGGCTGATCTGGGTTCAACTCTAGCGCGCGGCGGAAATCGGCCTCGGCCTGATCCCATTGTTTGAGCCGTTCGTGCGAGATGCCACGGGCATAGTGCAAAAACCAGTTCCCACCCTCGGTCAGTTCGATGGCACGATCATAAGACGCGACAGCGCTGGTGTATTCTTCTTGCTGGCGTTGCAGATCGGCCAGAGCTACATGAACGCTGGGCAGGTTTGGGTTCTGGCTGGCCAGGGTCTGCAACACCTCGGCAGCAGCATCCTTTTTGTCCGACCGGCTAAGCACCTCGGCCCGGCCTAGTTCAGCCGCGTGATAATCACTGCTGCTGGCGGGTACTTGACGATAGGCTTCCACGGCCAGATCATATTGCTCCAGCACGTCCAGCAATTCGGCACTCAGCAAGATCGCATCCACATGTCCGGGACGCAGGAACGCAGCCGTGCGCACATAAAGCAGGACATAGTTCTGCGCCGCCTCATTGCTCAGCGCTGCGCCAACGGAAAAGAAAACCTCGGCCATGCCATCTTGCGCCGATCGAACATGGGTGAACGGCAGGGTATCACCATCGGACAGGCGCGCCACATAACCTTCGATCGACGGGTCGCTGCCGGCCGCAAATACCTCACCCAGAAATTGCTGTGCCTCTTCATTGCGGTCCAGTTGCGACAAAACCTCGGCCCGGGCCAAAGCGGCCCGTCGCGAAAAGCGGGCAACCGCACCGTTATGGGCCGTGAATACTTCTTCGGCCCCTTCAAAATCGCCAACCGAGGCCAGCGCCAGCGCCTTGTGGTACAGTGCAAAGTCGCGCAAGCCATCCTGCGTTGCGACCTCGTCAAACTGCTCCATCGCGCGGGTCATGGCCCCTTGGCCAATGTATGCCCATCCCTGTACCAAACCGTCGACCAAAGGCCCCACGCCTTGCGTTTCGGGATCACGGGCCAGCAATTCATCCAGTTTGCCGTCGGCCACCAGATTGGCGGTGATCACCATCCTTGCTGCCTGACTGGGCAAACCGGCATCCTCAATCATCTGCGCAACAGGCAGCGCGCGTACCACATCGCCCAGCGCCAGCCGTGCGACAACCACGCTTTCCAACAATGCTGCATTTTCAGGATCGGCTTTCAGGGCCTGCGCATAGTATTTTTCAGCGGCTGAATAGTCGTTCTGATAGATGGCCTGACGGCCAGCCAAATACGCACCGGACCCCGAATCCGCTACAGCTGGAAGCACAATCGACGAGGTGAAGAGCGCAGCCATTGCGGCGCGACGAACCAGAGAAATCACCAAAATCCTGCCTTGCTATTCTTGTCTGCGCAATAAGCTAGGGCTTTGGCTGGCAAGAGGCAATGGCAGAGCCTTCACGACCCTGCCAGTGCCCGGTTTTTTGCTTACATATTTGGATAGTTTGGCCCGTCGCCACCCTGCGGCGTGGTCCAAGTGATGTTCTTGCTCGGGTCCTTGATGTCGCAGGTCTTACAGTGGACGCAGTTCTGGAAGTTGATCACGAAGCGCGGATTGCCTTCATCCTCGACCATCTCATACACACCCGCCGGGCAATAGCGCTGCGCCGGTTCGTCGTATTTGGGCAGGTTGACTTTGACCGGGATGTCCGGGTCCGCCAGTTTCAGGTGGCAGGGCTGGCTTTCCTCGTGATTGGTCATCGCAAACGAGACGTTGGTTAGGCGGTCAAACGACAGCGTGCCATCGGGTTTGGGATAATCGATAGGCTTGTGTTTGCTGGCCTCTTCGGTCGAATCCGCGTCGTTCTTGCCATGGCCCACTGTGCCCAACAGCGAAAAGCCCAGCGTGTTGGTCCACATATCCAGACCGCCCAGCATCAGGCTGGCGGTCAGACCCCATTTCGACCAGATCGGCTTGACGTTTCGCACCTTTTTCAGATCGCTGCCGATCGGGCCATTGCGCACATCGGTCTCGTAATCGGTCAGCTCATCGCCCGAGCGTTCTGCCTTGATGGCGTCAAAGGCGGCTTCAGCCGCGGCTTTGCCCGACAGCATCGCGTTGTGATTGCCCTTGATGCGCGGCACGTTGACCATGCCCGCCGAACAGCCCAACAGCGCCACGCCCGGCGCTACCAGTTTCGGCATCGACTGATAGCCGCCTTCGGTGATCGCACGGGCACCGTAGGCCACGCGCTTGCCGCCCTTCAGCAGCTCGGCCACCATCGGATGATGCTTGAAGCGCTGAAACTCCATATACGGGTACAGGTGCGGGTTTTTATAGTTCAGGTGGACCACAAACCCGACATAGACCTGATTGTTTTCAAGGTGATAGATAAAGGATCCGCCGCCCGCGTTGCTGCCCAGCGGCCAGCCCATCGTATGCGTGACGGTGCCTTCCTTGTGCTTGGCGGGGTCGATCTCCCAGATCTCTTTCATGCCGACGCCGTATTTTTGCACCTCTTTGCCGGCCTGCAGGTCGTATTTGGCGATGACTTCTTTGGACAGCGAACCGCGCACGCCTTCGGACAGGAAGACATATTTGCCGTGCAGCTCCATACCAGGTTCGGTGTTGGGGCCGTATGAGCCATCGGGTTCCAGGCCAAACACCCCGGCCACGACGCCTCTGACTTCACCATTGTCACCATAAACCAGCTCTGAACACGCCATGCCGGGGAAGATTTCCACGCCCAGTTCCTCGGCCTGTTCGGCCATCCAGCGGCAGACATTGCCCATCGAGACGATGTAGTTGCCGTGGTTGTTCATCAGCGGCGGCATCGGGAAGTTGGGAATACGGATCTTACCCGCCTCGCCCAGCATGTAGAAATTGTCTTCGGTCACCGGCGTGTTCAACGGCGCGCCTTTTTCCTTCCAGTCGGGGATCAGCGCATCCAGACCACAGGGGTCCAATACCGCGCCCGACAGGATATGCGCGCCCACTTCCGAGCCTTTTTCTAGAACAACGACGTTCAGGTCCGCGTCCAGCTGTTTCAGACGGATGGCTGCCGAAAGGCCCGCCGGGCCTGCGCCCACGATAACCACATCGTATTCCATCGCTTCGCGTTCAATCTCGGCCATCGCGGGCTCCTTAGCTAACTTTCCGAATTGGCGCTTTCTACATGCTGTCGGCGCAATATTGTTTCACGGCTGATTACATGGTTGCTAAGACCTTGGTCAATCAAAACACGGCGTAACATTGCTGCAATGCGGCAGTTATGTATCGGGAGAGTCCCCCATAAGGTACCTGGGACCGCTACCATGGCATTTGGCGCGGTCGTCCGGGTTGTAAAGGGCGCATTTCGGAAGGCTGAGGCAGCCACAGCCGATGCACCCATCCAGATTGTCGCGCAACCGCGTCAAGGTAGCGATTCGCTGATCCAGACGGTCACGCAGCCCAACACTGATTTTCTGCCAATCCTTTGGCGTTGGTGTGCGGTTGCCAGGCAAGTCGGACAAAACATCCTTGATCTCGGGCAACGTCAGGCCAAACTGCTGGGCGATCATGATGAAACTCAACCGCCGAATATCAGCGCGCTGATACCGCCGCTGCCCACCCGCATTGCGCCATGGCGCGATCAGCCCCTGCGCCTCGTAGTACCGGATGGCCGACACAGCCAACCCCGTGCGCCGGGCCAATGCGCCAATTGCCAGCCCTTCGGAAACTGCCATTGTCCTCATTTAGTCCCTTGACCTAAAGTTAGGTTTAGAAATTACAGTGAGTCGTGACAAGCCTCAATTCGCAAAGGAGACCCCATGATGGCGACGCTTGAACACACCAACTTCACCGTTCGCGACCCGCAGGCTTCGGCCGCGTGGATGCACAAGGTGTTTGGTTGGAAAACCCGCTGGGAAGGCCCGGCCATTGCGGGCGGCTATACCGTGCATGTGGGCAGCGCGCATACCTATCTGGCGCTTTATGCGCCCAGCGATCCGCAGCCATCCGGCGAAAGCAGTTACGACATCATTGGAGGGCTGAACCACGTGGGTGTTTTGGTCGAAGATATCGACGCCACCGAGCAGCAAGTGATCAAAGCCGGCTTCACGCCCAAGTCACATGCGGATTATGAGCCCGGAAAACGGTTCTACTTTGACGACGACAATGGCATCGAATTCGAAGTGATTAGTTACAACTAGGGCGTTCCGGGAAACATCTTACAAACTCGTTATCGCCAATATCCCGAGAGCGCGAAGTGCGACAGGGTATTGGCGATTCAAACTTTTCCCGAACAACATAGGCCGTAATCCGCCCGCTGCGGGGCCAAGACCTCTTGCAATTCACGCCTCATTTGGGTCAGGTATTTGCCAACCCATCAATTCGCCCCGACGCTGGTTCCATGCGGCGGGGCGCATCAATTTATGCGTGGACGACAAGACCATGGAAAAAATTCCGATGACGCCTACGGGCAATGCCGCGCTTGCGGCAGAGCTGAAAAACCTGAAATCCGTTGAGCGCCCAGCTATCATCGAGGCCATTGCTACGGCCCGTGAATTGGGTGACCTGAAGGAAAACGCCGAATATCATTCGGCCCGCGAAAAACAGGGCTTTATCGAAGGCCGTATCAAAGAGCTGGAAGGCATCCTATCGCTGGCCGATGTGATCGACCCTGCCAAGCTGTCGGGTGCGATCAAATTCGGCGCCAAGGTTACGCTGGTCGATGAGGACACTGACGAGGAAAAGACCTGGCAGATCGTGGGTGAGTATGAGGCCAATATCGAAAACGGTCTGCTCAACATCAAATCCCCCATCGCCCGCGCCCTGATCGGCAAGGACGAAGGTGACAGTGTCGAAGTCCGCACCCCCGGTGGTGTGCGGTCTTACGAAGTCCTGAGTATCGAGTACGCCTGACCGGAGCGTCCTTCATGTCCGAGCCCACGCCAGAGCAGGAAGCCGAGCGGCCAACGTCGTTGGGTATTTACGACAAGCCCTCGCGGCCGTCCGTGACCGAGATCGAGATTGCGGCCATCGTGCTTAGCGTGATCTGGCTGGTGGTTTCGGTGGTGTTTCTGGTGCTGCCCGACGACGTCGAGGGCGGTGGGTTCGTGGTGACCTTGCTGGCGGTGTTCATGCCGGTAGCAATGATCTGGGTCGCGGCTACGGCGATGCGCGCCAGCCGCGTCATGCGCGAAGAAAGTGAGCGTCTGCAGACTGCGATTGATGCAATCCGGCAGACTTATGTCCTCCAGCAACAGCGGGCCGCCATTTCCCAC
Organism: Ruegeria sp. BA12; assembly: GCF_056539625.1. Lineage (NCBI taxonomy): Bacteria > Pseudomonadati > Pseudomonadota > Alphaproteobacteria > Rhodobacterales > Roseobacteraceae > Ruegeria > Ruegeria sp. BA12. The sequence goes on along the minus strand of NZ_JBQFVF010000006.1, from coordinate 82,048 downwards.
GAACCGGCCGTCAGCAAGAAGTTGGACGAAATCGCTGAATCCGCGAAAAAGACAGAAAGTACACTGGCCACGTTTTCGACCAAACGTTGCGAACCCGCGCGGGCGGCAGCGTCAAACGGAACCGGCGACCAAACCTCGTTGGAGCTGGGGACGCAGGCCGAGGACATCGCGCCGCCACTCAGCACCGATATTTTCATCCGAGCGCTGAATTTCCCCGAAACGCAGGATGACGCCGAAGGGTTCGACGCCTTGCGTCTGGCGTTGAAGGACCGCAAGACCGCCCAACTGGTGCAGGCTTCGCAGGACGTTTTGACGCTGCTCAGCCAGGAAGGCATCTATATGGATGACCTGCGCCCCGACATGTCCCGCCCCGAGATCTGGCGGCAATTCGCGCAGGGTGCCCGTGGTCGCTCGGTGGCGGCTTTGGGCGGCATTCGGGATCGGTCGTCGCTTGCGCTGACGGCGGCGCGGATGAAGCAGGACCCGATCTTTCGCGACGCCGCACATCATTTTCTGCGCCGCTTTGACCACATGATCGTGGCTTTTGAACCTGAGGCCAGCGATGCCGACCTGACCGCATTGGGTGAGACCCGAACGGCGCGAGCCTTCATGTTACTGGGGCGTGTGGCTGGAACCTTCGACTAAAGGCCGAAACTGCCATAGGGGATGAACCGGACTAGATCGCCCGGTTTGATATCGCGCGCGCCGTCCTCGATCTCGACCAGCCCTTCGGCCCAGCTGAGCCCGCTGATCCGGCCCGATCCTTCAGAGGCAAACACCTCGACCCGGCCATCGCGCACTCGGGCGCGCAGATATTCGCGGCGGCCCGGTTTCTTGCGTTTTTCAAAGGCGGCGGGCAGATCGAACCCCTGTGGGTCCTGCCAGCCCTCACCCGCCATCAGACCCAAAGCCGGGCGCGCAAAGATCAGGGTGCAGACCTTAGCCGCAACCGGATTACCGGGCAGGCCAAAGACCGGTGTGCCTTCCCACAATCCCAGAGCCAGCGGCCGCCCCGGTTTGAGCGCAATCCTCCATTCCTGCATCGCCCCCGCCTGCCGCAACAGGGCCGATACGTGATCCTCATCCCCGGCTGACGCGCCACCGCTGGTCAGGATTACATCCGCCTGTTCCGCCGCCGCATTCAGGCGATCGCGCAAATCTTCCCGGTCATCAGAAACCCGCCCCATATCCACCGGCTGAAACCCCATGCGGTCGATCAGTGACAACAGCATCGGGCGGTTGGCATCGAATATCTGGCCTGGCCCGGCCTTGTCTCCGGGTTCGATCAGTTCATCACCGGTCGACAGCACCGCCACACGCAGCGTCTTGCGCACTGGAACTTTTGCAATTCCGGTAGCCGACAACAACGCCAGATCGGCGGGCGTCAACCTACGCCCGGCAGACAGAACCAGATCGCCCGCGGTCACGTCCTCACCTGCACGGCGGGTGTTTGCACCCTGTTTCAGGGGGCCGCGAAAAGCGATGTGGCCATCTTGTACGGTCACGTCCTCTTCTAAAATGACCGTATCCACACCCGCAGGCAACGCCGCGCCGGTCAACACCCGCAGCGCATGGCCATGCGGCACCGTGCCATCAAACGGGATACCTGCAGCCGCGCGGCCCGGATGCAATGGCATCACCTGCGCACCCTCGGGCATCGCGCCCGCAAATCCATAGCCGTCAACGGCCGTATTCGGTTGCGGCGGGTTCGAGCGCTTGGCGATGATATTCTCTGCCAGAATGCGCCCGATAGCCTGCGGAAGCGCAATTGTTTCAACAGGCACAACTACCGTCAGCCGCTGGCGCAGCAGGGCCAGCGCGTCATCCACCGGCGTCCAGCTCACCCCGGCAGGCAAAGCAAAGCAATCGTTGCGCAGGGGCGGTGGGGCAATATCCGGCTTGCGTTGTGGCACTCCCAAAATCCAGCCTTCCTCTGCTGCGTTGACGTTCAGATGGTTCGCCAATTCCTTGGGTCGCATCCCGGCCAGTGACAGCGCGACCTGTTCCACCTGCCAGGCGTCCTTGATCCGGTCTTTCGGCCCGGCCCCCAGGGTAAGCGAGGGCCAGATTTCCACAAAGGCGACCGGGGTGTCCAGCGGCTCGAACGGCCAGACCGAGATTTGTCCGGTAAATGCGCGGCGCAGACGGGCCAGAACCGGCAGGCCAGTCATGACCTGACCACCCACAGCACCGGCCCCGCCCATTTGCCAACACGTAAAGCTGCCCTTGGTTTCGGGGTTCAGTTCGACGCAACGGCGTTCGGGAAATGGGTTGTGATAGTCCGCCTTGATTTTGGGCAGACCGTCGATGCCACGTCGCAGGCCATTGAACCAGAACGGACCCTTGCCGCCAAAACGGCGGTTAATCTCTCCGGCCAGATCAAACCGGTTGTTGGCTTTTGGCGAATCCTCGATCCGGCTCTCGAACCAGTCCCACAACCGCAACGGATCATCCGAGCCGGTCAGCGCATGGGCGAACCCTTTGGGATAGCCAAAGGGGAAATCGAACCCCAGACACAGCCGCCGTCCTGAGGCAATCTCATCCGCAATCAGGTTGTGCAGCCATTGCTCGGCAATCTTGCGGTTTCTAAGGTATGTCGGTTCTTCTGCCCTGCCCTGTCGCACCACACAGGCCCAGATGGCATCCTTGCGTTCGGAAAGGCCGGTGTCATTGCCACCGGACCAATCGACCATGGCAAAACTATCGAAACCGGTCACAAACCAACCTCTTGCAGAATGAAATCGGCGATGGCTGCGGTGTCATTCAGGTCAAAGACCGGCACAGCCACATCGAGCGGCGTGTCACTTGCGACGGCGCGGATCGTCGCGTTCTCAGGCGCCATCAACGGGTTCGCAGCCTCGGCCCGATAGGATTCGACCTTGGGATGGGCCTCGCTTTTAAACCCCTCGATCAACACTAGATCGACTGGCGACAGTCGCTCTAGTAACTCATTCAATGGAGGCTCGGGCACGCCGCGCAGCTCTTGCATGATCGCGACGCGTTGACCCGAGGCCAGCAGAACCTCGGACGCGCCCGCAACGCGGTGACGATAGCTGTCAGTGCCCGGCTGATCGACATCGACATTGTGATGGGCGTGTTTCAGGGTCGAGACGGTAAAGCCGCGCCCGGTGATCTCAGTCACCAGCCGCTCCATCAACCCAGTCTTGCCCGCGTTTTTCCAGCCAGTGACGCCGTAAACCTTCATGCCTGCTCCAGCAGTTGTTCTGCCCGCGCCAGATCGTCGGGTGTGTTGACGTTGAAGAACGGATCAAAGGGATCGGCCGGGAACAGCGCCTCGCGCCCGTCATGTTTATCGGTCCACAGCACGACCTTGCGCAGGCCGTCATTCAGCGCATCCCGCAGATCGTCGCGTAATGCCACGGGCCAGAGACCAAAGGTCGGGTGCCGATTGACCCGTTTTCCACCACCAGATTTCAACGCCTCATCCCCGGTGCGTGGCGTGGTAGCCAGCACCAGCGGAAGTGTTTGCCCCTGGGCAGCGTCGCTCAGCCGCATCACCAGATCGCGCGGTAAAAACGGAGTATCGGCGGCAGCGGTGACAATGCAGTCAGCCCCTTGCGTGGCCGCCCAGTCGAGCCCTGCCAGAACACCCGCCAGAGGGCCAGCGAACCCTTCGATCGTGTCGGGCAGAATAGGCAGGTTCAGATCAGCGAACCGTTCGGGATCACCATTGGCGTTTAGCGCAAGGCCATCCACTTGCGAGGAAAGCCGGTCGATCACATGAGATAGCAGGCTTTGCCCGCCGATCTGCAACAGACCCTTGTCTCCGCCACCCATTCGGGTGGCGAGACCACCTGCGAGGATGATGCCAAGTGGGCGGATCATGCGGTGCCCTCGATCTCGGGCCACTTCTTGAATTTCGTGAACGGCTGCGCCGACGCAAGGCAGATGCCAGCCAAAAGAAGCAGTATCCAAATGCGCGGAGATGTTGACGTGGTTTCACCCAACCGAACACCAAGATTTACCGCGCCCAGAAAATAACCGAGAATCAAGGTAGGAAGCACGCCACACCAAAACAACAAGCGATAGCGTCGCGCAGCTTTTTGTACCGATGGCATCAATTCAAGCGACTGCGGAAGCCCATGCATCGCAATACGCTGAAGCGATGTGTTCTGAAGTCGGTAGTCAAGGCTGTTTTGCTGCCATCCAGGTCCCCAGAAAACCACCAAATCCAGCACCCCAACATATTTCCGGGCGCTCCAGCCCAACTTACCCAGCACATCTTTACTATGCGCACAAATGCCTTCAACGACGGCTCGTTTGCTGCGGAAGTAGGTTACCAGCACCAAAACATAGAGTGGCAGAATGCTGACTGCTAAAACAAAAGTGACGAAAATCCAAAGTGTCTCTGATATCATCCCGCACTCTTCCTACGATGTTTCTTATCCTCAACCGCCACGCTTGCCGGATCCACATCACGCAGCAACCGGTCCTCGCCCGACAGACACACAAACCGCTGACCTCGCATGCGGCCGATCAGGGTCAGGCCGACTTCGCGGGCGATCTCGACACCCCAGGCGGTGAAACCGGATCGGGACGCCAGCACCGGTATACCCATCATCGCCGTCTTGATCACCATTTCGGATGTCAGACGGCCAGTGGTGTAGAGGATCTTGTCGTCCGCCGCCTCACCCTCGGACAGCATCCAGCCCGCGATCTTGTCGACAGCGTTGTGGCGGCCGACATCCTCCATGTAGACCAGAGGGCGGTTTTCAAGGCACAGAACCGTTCCGTGGATCGCCCCGGCTTCAAGATACAGCGACGGGGTTCGGTTGATCTTGGCCGCCAGCTCATACAGCCATGATGTCCGCACTTGAACTTGCGGCAGGCGCACATCCTCGAGCCCCTCCATCATGTCGCCGAACACGGTGCCGACGGCACACCCGCTGGTGCGGGTCTTTTTCTTCAACTTGTCCTCATAAGACGTCTCGCGCGCAGTGCGCACGATCACAGTTTCCAAATCGTCGTCATAATCGACCCGCGTGATCTGATCATCGGCCAGTAGCATGCCCTGATTGCGCAGGAACCCCAGCGCCAGATATTCTGGATAGTCGCCGATTGTCATTGCGGTGACGATTTCCTGAGAATTGAGGAAAATCGTCAGGGGGCGCTCTTCCACCACCGAGATCTGGCTGACCTCTCCATTCTGGTCCACGCCCTCGACCGCGCGGGTCAGGCGGGCCGCGCCGGGATCGGGGGCGATGATGTAGTCCGAGACATCCAGTTCCTTGGCCAATTGCAACCCTTTCCCAAGACCGCTACTGCTGCGGCTATCACCATAGGATTTAGCCATGGCAGACACCACATCCAAGTCATACTATTGGAAGGGTTTTCGCGACGGGACCCCGTTCATTTTCGTCGCCATCCCTTTCGGCACCTTGTTCGGGGTATTCGCCACCGAAACCGGGCTGACCATCATTCAGACGATGGCGTTCACGGCAACGGTTTTCGCCGGGGCCGCGCAATTCGCGGCCTTGCAACTGCTGCAAGACAATGCGCCAACCCTGATTATCCTGGCTTCGGCGCTGGCTGTGAACCTGCGGATGGCGATGTATTCAGCCTCGCTGACGCCGCATCTGGGGGCCGCGCCACTATGGCAACGCGCCATTGGCGCATATCTGGTCGTGGACCAGTCCTACGCCAGCTGCATGGTCCGGTTCGAAAAAGAGCCCAACATGACCGTACCTCAACGCATGGCCTATTTCTTTGGCTCGGTCTCACCGATCACACCTTTGTGGATACTGTCCACTTATCTGGGGGCAGTGTTGGGCACGCGAATACCCGAAAGCTGGGCGCTGGATTTCGCCTTGCCGATCACGTTTCTGGCCATGATCGGACCGATGATGCGCACACTGCCGCATGTTGTAGCGGCATTAGTTGCCATAACGGTCTCGCTGCTGACGGTTGCTGTGCCCTATAATCTGGGTCTGCTGGTGGCCGGATGCATCGGTATGATGGCCGGGGCGCAGGCGGAATTGTGGCTGGAACGCAGAAAGGTCACGTCATGAACGCGGTCGATCCGGTCACCATGTGGATCATCATCGTCGGGCTGGCTTTGGGCAGCTACGGCCTGCGGTTCGTGTTCCTCGGACTGGTCGGCGATCGCCCGATGCCCCCCTGGCTGCTGCGCCATTTACGCTATACCGCCGTGGCGATCCTGCCTGCCCTGATCGCGCCGCTGGTGGTATGGCCGACCGCAACCGGCGGCCAGCCGGACATCCCGCGCATGGCGGCAGCCGCTGTCGCGCTGATGGCCGGGTTGATTACGAAAAACGTGCTTGCCGCGATCTTTTCCGGGGCCGCGACCCTTTACGCGCTGCTGTACCTATTGGGCTAGCGCACCGCTCTGCTGGTTCAGCAGGGCATTGTTCGCCGCCAGACCCTTTTGCAGATCGGCATCGTCATTTTCGCGATACTCGGTGGTGGACACCCCCGGTATCTGGCCGAATTGCTCGGACAGTTTGACCGGATAAAACGTGGTTCCGATCTGTTCGAACCCTGGCACCTGCTGCAACAATCGAGAGGTAGAGTTGGCGCAGTATGCACTGGATACCGGCCCCATCTGCTTGGCCAGCTGCAGGGCGATTTCCGCCTGTTGTGGGGTGACTTCGATGGTTTGGATACGCGCAAAATGCGTTTCGCGCGCGTGGCTGCTGCGATAGGCGCGCTCGACATTCGGAGTGATGCCGTACAGCACGTCGTTCTTGATCGGCACAACATCCGCGCGGAATGAACCTGCGGGGTCAAAAATCACCCGCTCACTACCACTGATCATCAACGAGGTATGCGCCCCCGAACCGGTTCGGGTGCTGATCATTGTATAAAGCGTCAGCGTCGACGGACCCGGATCACGGTAAGACCGTGCCACGACTTCTGACTGATCTGCCTGAGGGCGCTGCGACCCGGTGCAGCCTGCAACAGTTGCCGCCAGAAGGCAGGCAAACAAAATCCTGATCACGGTCGACCCCGGTTTGGATTACGCGGCGAAGACCGCCAGGAACAGGCAAAGGAAAGCAATCGCAACCACGCACCATGTGGTGGCCTTGATGAAACCGTTGAAGGTTTTGGTTTGGACGGTGATGTCCATTTCGCCGTGCTTGTATTCAGCCATGACTCAGAGATTCCTAATTCGCGTGTTTGAGATGTTGGATAATCGAAAAATCGAGGCCTGTCACCACGTCATTCGCGCGCAGGGGTCACGGATTGAAACACGGAACATCCCGGATAACCAAACCCCCACCGCCAGGGCAGGCCGGAACAGGGCCCGCCGCCCAAACGCACGGCGGTATACATCGCCTCTGCCGTAAAGAAGTGTGCCGTACGAATCTGGTCGGGGGTCATGTCATAGCGTTGGGCATAATCCTCGGCATGGTCATCGCCGTGCTGTTTGACGCAGGCGCGCAGCGTGTCATCCGCCGACTGGCGCGCGTCAAAGCTTTGCTCGGCGTTCGATGCGCCACCAGCGTTGTGGTAGGCGCGGTCATGGGTCACGCAGCAATATTCCCACGGCGGGTGCGCCTCGTATAGCGCGCTGAATTTGGGGAAGGTTTCAGCCACAAAGCGCCAACTGGCCGACAAACCGCCGGAACAGCCATCTGTTTCAAAGGGAATGGGCTCGGCATCCCCACGTTGCGCGATCAGCGCGCGGTGGGCTGGCATTTCGATGTTTCGCATGAATTCCTGTGCCGTTGCCGGGGCGGCCATTACTGCTAGCAAGGTCGCTAGCTTATGGGCTTTCATCGCGCATCGCCTCTGTGTCGATGGACATGCCAAAAGTGGTCGCCATCCATAACAGCAACCGCTCAGCCGGGCCCATTTTGGCCCGCACCCGCAGTACCTCATTCGCCATTGCAGGACGGTCGGTAATCAGCCCATCCACCCCCATCGAGGCCATGGCCGACATCTGCAACGGATCATTCACTGTCCAGACATAAATATCCTTGCCCGCCTCATGGACCGAGCGCACCAGACCCGGCGTCGCCATCGCGGCGTTGACGGCAAGGAAATCGCCCTCAAGCCCTGTTAGGTCACCCACCGCCGTTGCCGCCAGAACGCCAGCCCGCCAATCGGGGCGGATGGACTTCATCTTTTGCACGGCGGGGTATTTCAGCGACATGGTGGCAATGTCGTCCTGCATCCCCAACTCTTCGACAAGGGCCACCACGCGGTTTTCCAGATCGACGTCATGGCCGTAGTATTTCAGCTCGATAATTACCTTGGCTTTACCTTTTGCGGCCTCAAGCACCTCACGCAGAGTCGGGGTGCGTTCATCGGCGTATTCGGGACCAAACCAGCTGCCGATGTCGATCTGGGCAACATCCTCCATCGTCGCATCCCAGACCTTAAGGTTCACGCCCGCAAGTTTCATGAAATCGCTATCATGGGCGACGATCACCACGTCATCCGCCGTTTCCTGCACATCGATTTCAACCCAGTCCGCACCGTCTTCGATGGCCTTGAGCACTGCGGCCATAGTGTTTTCCGGGCGCACCGCCGCGGCGCCGCGATGACCGATGACCTCGGCACGGTCGGGAGCTTGCACACGTTCCAGCAAATGCTGACCAAACCACAACCCGATCAACACAGCCACCACGGCTGCGCCGACGGTTGCCAACAGCGGAATATGCAGGCTGCCGGGTTCGGGATGCAATGGCTCGTCTGTCTTGATCTCAAAAAAACCATCCAGCAACACTGCCAACGCGCCCAGCGCGGTCGCCGCCAGCACCAATCCGGCCAAAGACCAAACCCCCGCCACCAACAGGCTGTAAAGCAAGGCCAGACGCAGATGGCTGGCGCCCTGCAGGGGAACGATGGTGAACAGGATACCCGCGACCCAGGCAATCAGCGCGGCGATGATCAGACGCAGGATCAGCCATATCGCCAGTTCGATCTTGAGGCGTCCACGTTTGCCCTCCATCCGGCTGGTGCTGATGTTAAAGGCATGCCCAGGGTGGACATTTTCGAACAGCACCAGATGCAGCGACAGCGCCCAAGCCGAGAGCCTGCGGATCAACACCCAGGCCATGACCAGAACTACCGCTCCGATCAATACCACCGCGACCCAGAACGAGGGCGGATGGAAGGTCAGGTAATAGTTGATGTCATATTCGGTCAGCGTCCACCACGCGATCAGTGCTGCAACCACAGCAAAAGGCAGCACCAGCAGCAGAACGCGCAGCACGAAGCGCACGGCAAATCCAAATAGTGCCGGAAGGCGCGATAGGATCAGGCCGATGGCGGAACTGCCCGCACGCCATGGATCGGCTTCGCCCATCCGCAACGATGCGGCCATGACCGAGAAAACAAACACTTCGGCCAGAAGAAACAGGCTCAGCACAGCAACAGCAGCGATGAAACCGGCGGGTGACAGGATAAAGGCGGCGATGGCCTGATCCGTCAGCGCGGTTTGATTCGACAGCGACACGGCAAGGTTTACGGTGATCGCCACGCCCGGTGCAATCAATGCCACCAGAAGCAGGCGCACGGCGATGTAGATCGGCACGAACACGCGACGGCGCGCCCAGGCGCGCCTGTAGGCAGTTGTAACGTCTGAGAAACTGGTCACGTGGCCCCCTTGAAAGTTGCACTCATTCAAGGCTGCGTAGACGTGAATTGCAAGTCAGGCGATCAGCTTTCTTCCAGATCCTTGGCCAACCGGAATCCAATGCGATTGGCGGGCTTGTCCTCGACCGACTTGGGCAGGGCCCGCAGCATCACATTCAGTTGGCTGACATGCTGCACCAGCTGGGTTCGCGCACCGGTCGCGTCCGAGCCGTAAAAAGTGATGATATCGGGATCAAAATAACCCATGCCCTCGATCCGCATCACGCCCGCATCGCCACCGGTAAAGCCCATGGCGACCTCTTGATCACCGGTCAGCGTTTGTTCGAAGTTCTGGATATACAAGATCAGCCGCTCATAAGCCCATTGCGCCGGGCTTTTGGTCTCGACCGGTTTTTGCAGCTGTCCGGGCAGATCCTTGGCACCGGATTTCGCGTCCGGGTTGGCGTGGACCTCATAGCAACGGGGCAAAGCTGCCGCTTCTGCTGCCTCGGCCGATGTTTCGATCTGGTCTTGCATGGCTTTACCCTTTGCGCTGAAACTCCCACGCCCCGTCAGCGCGGCGCGTCCGGTTGACAGTACCAATGTGGTAAAGATGGTTCAGATGTGCAACCGCTTCGACCAAAGCCAGCCCGTACTCGCCTTCTTTGATCTGGCGCTTGAATAGAGGCATAAAACAATCGGCCGCGGTTTTGGGTTGGTCCAGATAGTCCTGCAACCGGTCCAGCGCGCCGTGGTGATTGTCGATCAATTGCTTCATGCGCAGCGGCAAGCCGGTAAAAGGCAGCTTGTGCCCACCCAGCGCCAGATGATCAGGCCGCGCCAAGCCTTGCAGACGCTCACATGCCTCCAGCCACTCGGCCACGGGATCAGCCAAAGGTTCGGTGACATAGACGCCCAGATTGGGGCTGATCGAGCTGAGGATCTGATCCCCGGTGATCACCAGATTGTCATCGCGGCTCCAGAACGTGGCGTGTTCAGGGGCGTGCCCGTTGCCCATATGAACGTCCCAGTCACGGCCACCCATGCGGATGACGCTGCCCTGCTTGATCCGGGTAAAGCCCAGAGGCATTGGATAGACCGTGTCGCAATAATTGAACGGACGCTCGGTCATCCGTTTGGCCAGAACACCCGCGTCCATGCCCGCGCTGCGGTAATAATCCAGCGTTTCCTGCGGCCAGCTTTCCTGCACATCCAACTGCAGCATGCGCGAGAAAAGCCATGCGGTACGCGAGGCCACCAGTTCCACGCCGTGCTCCGATTGAAACCAGCCTGCATTGCCCACGTGGTCGGGATGGTGATGGGTCACGACCACCCGGTTGATCGGCTTGCCGCCCAGCGGACCCCCCATTAGGGTTTCCCAGATGCGGCGGGTCTTGTTCGAAGACATGCCCGTGTCGATCACTGTCCATCCATCGCCATCGTCCAGCGCATAGATGTTGACGTGATCCAGCGCCATGGGCAGCGGCAGGCGCATCCACAGCACCCCTTCAGCAACCTCGATCGCCTCGCCCTGCGCCGGAGGCTCAGGCCAAGGATAGCGGATTGCCAAAGGTGTATCCCCGTCCATTACACCGCCAGCTCCTCAGGAGTGAGTGCATAGATGTCCTCGGCCCCGTTCTGCGCCTGCGTCAGCAGCCCGGCATATTCCGGCAGCAATGCGTTGATGTAGTACCGCGCCAGTTTCAGGCGCGGACCTTCGGGGTCAGCCAGCGCCGCCTTCAGGTGGTAATGCGCGCCCAAAACGCGGGCGAAGGCGTGCAGATAAGGCACAGCACCGGCAAACCGAGCGTTCATGTCCGATTGCGCCACGATCCACTCGGTGGCTTCGCGCAGGCTTTCGGTCGCCTCCCATACGGGACCCGCCAGACCCGGCAGGCTGGCGCGGGCCTGTTCGGCGTGATCCTCGATCTCGTCCAACAAGCGCGAGGCTGCTTCGCCCCCATCCATCATCTTGCGCGCCACAAGGTCCATGGCCTGAATGCCGTTGGTGCCCTCATAAATCGCGGTGACGCGGACGTCGCGGTAATATTGGGCTGCGCCCGTTTCCTCGATGAACCCCATACCGCCGTGAACCTGCACACCGGTTTCCGAGACGCGCATGCCTGTTTCAGTTCCGAAGGCCTTGCAGATCGGGGTCAGCAGCGCGGCGCGTGCGGACCATTCGGCGTCACAGGTGGCCGTGGCCATATCGATAGCAGCCGCATTGGCCAGCATGATGGCGCGCGCGGCAAAGGTATCGGCGCGCATGCTCATCAGCATCCGGCGCACGTCCGCATGGTCGATGATGGTGCCCGAGGGCGTCTTGCCCTGCTTGCGGTCCAGCGCATAGGCCAGCGCGTGCTGGTAGGCACCCTCGGCAGCCCCAACACCCTGACCACCAACACCCAGGCGGGCATTGTTCATCATGGTGAACATCGCAGCCATGCCGCCATGTTCCTTACCAACAAGCCAGCCCTTGGCCCCGTCATATTGCATCACACAGGTCGGTGAGCCGTGCAGGCCCATCTTATGTTCCAGCGACACCACTTTCAGATCGTTGGCCACACCGGGATTGCCGTTTTCATCGGGCAGGTACTTGGGCACCAAAAACAGAGAAATCCCCTTGGTTCCAGGCACACCATCCGGCAGACGCGCCAGCACCAGATGGCATACATTCTCGGTAAAGTCGTTGTCACCCCAAGAGATAAAGATCTTCTGACCCGAAACCGAATAGGTCCCGTCGCCGTTGGGCACTGCCTTGGAAGACAAAGCCCCCACATCCGATCCGGCCTGCGCTTCGGTCAGGTTCATGGTGCCCGACCATTCGCCCGTCATCATCTTTGGCAGGTACAGCGATTTCAGCTCGTCACTGGCGTGATGTTCCAGCGCTTCGATCTGGCCTTGCGTCATCAACGGTGCCAGTTGCAGCGACAAGCACGCGGCCGACATCATCTCATTTACAGCGGTGGTCAGGGCCATCGGCAGGCCCATACCACCGAACTCTGGATCGCCGCTCATCCCGATCCAACCGCCTTCGGCAATCGCCTTCCACCCATCTACGTAACCGGGCGATGTACGCAACACGCCATTTTCCAACCGCGATGGCTCCAGATCACCGGGGCGTTGCAGCGGGGCCATTACCTCTTCGCACATCTTGCCGGCCTCAGACAGGATCGCACCGACCACATCTTCGCTGGCTTCCGAAAACTTCTCGGTCGCCGCGATTTGATCGAATCCGACGACGTGGCGGAACAACAATTCATAGTCGGAAATGGGCGCGCGGTATGGCATGTCTTCCCCCGGGTCTGTTTGGGTCGGTTTTTGGCGGGTGGGGTTGGAAATTGCAATGCCCACCTTTATGCATCCTTGATTGGTCGGAAACGTAACTGGCCTTGTTCTGCAAGCAATCAAAACGCGGCGTCACATGAAATGAACCCTAACGGCACTTTGGATTTAGCCGCCGATCCGGGCGGAATCGCACAGGCAGCTGACCTGCTGCGGCAGGGCCTGCTGGTCGCCTTCGCCACTGAAACTGTCTATGGACTGGGCGGTGACGCCCGCAATACCGAAGCCGTGGCCAGCATTTATGCCGCCAAGGGACGACCCAGCTTTAACCCGTTGATTGCGCATGTGGCCTCTGCCGAGGCAGCGCAGCGATATGTCGAATGGTCCGAGCGGGCCGAGACACTGGCTGCCGCATTCTGGCCCGGTCCCCTGACAATGGTTCTTCCTCTGCGTCAGGGGCACGGGATTTCACCGCTGGTCACAGCCGGGCTAGAGACGCTGGCGGTTCGAGTCCCAGCACATGGTACGGCCCGGGCGTTGCTGTCAGCCTTTGACGGGCCGGTGGCAGCGCCATCGGCCAACCCCTCCGGTCAGATCAGCCCTACGACTGCCGATCACGTGCGCGCGGGTCTGAATGGGCGTATCGCGGCCATACTGGATGACGGCCCCTGCGGTGTTGGTCTGGAATCCACCATCGTTGGACTGGCCGGAGAGCCCGCATTGCTGCGCCCCGGCGGTGTGGCGCTGGAACAGATCGAAACCGTTTTGAATACACAACTGCACCTGCATCAGGCCTCGGATGTACTGACCGCGCCGGGCCAGTTGCAATCGCACTACGCCCCCGACGCACCCGTACGCCTGAATGCGGCCGGCCCGCAGGGTGACGAGGTTTTGCTGGGGTTTGGCGCTGTTCCGTGTGATCTGAACCTGTCAGATAGCGGTGATCTGACCGAAGCCGCCGCAAACCTGTTCTCGGCCCTGCACAGGTTGAACACCACAGGCCGCCCGATTGCGGTGTCACCGATCCCCGATCATGGATTGGGCGCGGCTATCAATGACCGCCTGCGCCGCGCCGCCGCGCCGCGCGACAGCTGATCAGGCGCGCCCGGCGCTGGCCGACAAGGTCAGTGGATCAACCCCCAGCGTCGCCAGCGCAGCCTCCCACTTTTCATCATCGGGAACGTCGAACACCAGTTTCGAGGTCGCCTCGGTGGTCAGCCAACCGTTCATGGCAATCTCATCCTCTAGCTGGTCGGGACCCCATCCGGAATAGCCCAGCGCCAGCATCGAATTCAAAGGCCCCCGCCCCGAGGCCAGATCCTCGAGCACATCCAATGTCGCGGTCATGCTGAAATCATCCGAGATTTGCATGGAATGCAGGTTGGCATCGTAATCCGCGCTGTGCAGGACAAATCCGCGCGACATCTCAACCGGGCCGCCAAAATGAACCAGACGTTCGCCCACGACAGGGATGCTGCAGGCGATGTTCAACTGGCTGAGCAGGGTTTTGATCCGCAAATCCGACGGTTTGTTGACAATCAGGCCCATTGCCCCGTCCTCGCCATGGCTGCAGATATACACCACCGAGTGATCGAAACGTGGATCACCCATTCCAGGCATCGCGATCAACAGTTTTCCGGTCAGATCCATGGATTTAAAACTCTTGCTTCGTCTTCCTTCAACAATGGCCCCGGCACGTGGGGGTTGGCAAGGGATCAGGTCACATTTCGCCAGATTTCATCACGGTGACCCGAACGTGACTTGGAATCACCGGCAAGACCACGCATCTATGGGGTATGACGCGTTATCTTAAATCAACCGCGGCCGCTCTGACCGCTTGTTTCGCCCTGACCGCCCCCGTCCATGCGCAGGTTGAGGGCGATGTTGTGCAACTGGATGTGCTTGATGGTGGGCGTACGGCCAATGGCACCTATCTGGGGGCGCTGCGGCTGACGCTGAAGGACGGCTGGAAAACCTATTGGCGCGCACCCGGTGACGCTGGTATCCCGCCGCAGTTTGATTGGAACCGCTCGCAAAATGTGGGTGATGTGGCGATCACCTGGCCTGCGCCCCACGTATTTGTACAAAATGGCCTGCAATCGCTGGGCTATGCCGATCAACTGGTGCTGCCTGTTGAAATTACTCCAAGCGACCCCGCCAAACCCGTGCGGTTGCGTGGGGAAATGGATTTGGGCGTCTGCAAGGATGTCTGCATCCCCGAGACGTTGGATTTCGACCATACGCTGGACGCTGACGCCGGGCGCAACCCAGCCATTGCCGCAGCACTGGCCCAACGCCCCTATTCCGCGAAAGAGGCTCAGGTGACTGCCGCCAGCTGCAATCTGACCCCCACATCAGACGGTATGCGGATCGAAGCCCGCGTAACCATGCCCTCGGCCGGAGGGCGCGAGGTTGCGGTGATCGAACCGGGAAACCCCACGCTTTGGGCCTCGGAACCCGAAACGACAAGGCAGGGCGGGACCCTGGTGGCCACATCCGAGGTGATCAGCGCCTCGGGCGGACCATTTGCGCTGGACCGGTCCGACATACGGATCACGGTGCTGGGCGCCAATCATGCCGTCGACATTCAGGGATGCAGCGCGGGCTGAGAGATGGGGAATACTCCTAAGATCGGCGCGCTGGCCGTTGTGGTGCATGAAACCCGCGTGCTGCTGGTGCAGCGCAGCAAACAGCCAGATGCGGGGCTCTGGGGGTTTCCCGGTGGGCATGTGGAATGGGGCGAAACGGTGATGCAAGCCGCGCAAAGGGAGTTGCGCGAGGAAACCTCGGTCATCGCGGAACCGCTGTGTTATCTTGACAATCTGGACCTTCTGCGCCGCGACGAACAGGGCGCTGTGCAGTCGCATTACCTGCTGGTCGGGGTCGCTTGTGAATATCGTTCAGGTTCTCCCGTCGCAGGGGACGATGCGCTGGACGCCCGTTGGTTTTCGATAGATCAGATCAGACAAGGTGACCTGCCCATGAGTGATCGAGTCGTCGATCTGCTGGAAACCGCGCTGCAGGCGCGTCAAGCCGCCCGTCCCTTGAGCCGCACGTAAAGCAAGCCGGACAACACGACGCTTAGCATCAGAATTGGTAGCGCACCGGCAAGGAACGCTCCCAGCCCCATATGCAGCGCCGCGATGCCCTCATCCCCCGGGTAGAGCCCTGACAACAAACCAACTGGCGCGCCAGTCATCGCGGGCCAAATCATCGTCATGCCAAACCACAGCAGCAACACAAGCCCGGTGGCCATCACCGTGCCCTGCACCACTCGATCCGGTGCCCGCATCGCCCGGCGCAACGCAGTCATCGGGCGTGACAGGTCGTTTAGAATAGCCAGCAGCGCCGGCACCAGTAACAACACTAGGAACATTCCGAAACCCAGCCCGTACACCAGCGTGATCACCGAAGGTTTGAGGAACTGCGCCTGTTGCGAGCCTTCATACAGCAACGGTGTCAGCCCCAAAACCGTCGTCAGCGTCGTCAGCATCACGGGTCTGAGTCGATCCGCCGTGCCTTCGACAATCGACGGCACCAACCCCCGCTCTCGCTGATAGGCGTCGATGGTCGTGACCAGAACGATCGAGTCGTTGATGATGATCCCAGTCATCCCCAGCAGGCCGATCACGGTAAACATGCTCAGCGGTACATCCCATATATAGTGCCCCCAGATCGCGCCCACCAATCCAAACGGAATGATCGCCATCACCACCAAAGGTCGCGTCCAGCTGGCAAAAACCCAGGCCAGCACAAGGTAGATCCCGGTCAGGCACAGGATCAGGCCGGTGCGCGCCTCGGTCAGGAATTCATCTTCTTGCTCGCTCAGGCCCGTCAACCGCCATTCGACCTGCCGTTCGGCGGCGATATTGGGCAGGATCTCGTCATTCAGCGCCCGGGCAATTTCTGCCGCACGGGCCGGATCATCCTCGGAGATGTCACCCCCCACCGTAATCACTCGCAGGCCGTTATTGCGCCGCACCGTCGAAAAGCCCGACTTGCGCTCGACCGAGACGATATCGGCCAGCGGCACATAGACGCCATCCGGCGTGCGCATAAGGGTGCGTTCCAGAAAATCGGCGGTCAGTTCACCTTCGGGCAATTCGACACGGATTTCGGCGCTGCGCGGACCATCGGGGAAAGTCGCGGCCTCGATCCCGTTCAGACGATCCCGCAACACACGGCTCAGCGTTTCCATACGAAAACCCAGCGCCTGCCCTATGGGTGTCAAATCCAGAATGAAATCTTCCTTGTCATAGGCCAGGTCGTCCTGCAGCGCCGAAACCTCGGGGTATTTCGCCAATTCGGCCCGCAGATCTTCGGAAGCTGCTTTGAGCGTGTTCACGTCGGCGCCATAGAACTGCACCTCGATTGAATCACCGCCGGGCCCGGACCGCCAGCCGCGGAAGGTCAGCATCTCGACCTTGGGATGGCGCGGTACAAAATCCTGTAACTCACCCACGAACTCAAAGCTGGAATAGGGGCGCAGGTCGGCGTCGATCAGCTCGATTGAAATCCCGCCCAGCAAGTCCTGATCCTTGCCTTCTGCGGCGGGCGGGTTGAACCATCCGGCATTTCCACCCACCTCGGCCAACACATAATCGATAGGATTGCGGCCATGGCGTTCTTCGTAAATCTGTCCCAGTTCTTCGGCAGCGCGCTGAATCTCGCGCATCATCGCCAGCGTATCTTCGCGGGTCGCACCTTCGGCCATGATAAAGTTGCCAGTGACCGAGCCGCGTTCGGGCGCGTTGAAAAAGCGCCAGTTCACGTCACCTTTGATAAATAGCGCAATCTGGCTGGCCAGGATCACCACCATCACGGCCACAACCACATAGCGGGCCCAAACCACCCAGGCGATCAGCGGGCGGAACAGGTGATCGCGCACCCAGCGAAACCCGCGATTGACAACGCGGTTGGGCAAGTCATACCAATGCTCTTTCGCCGAATGCGCGATAGCGTGGGCCATGTGGTTGGGCAGAATCAGGAAACATTCGATCAACGAGGCGATCAGCACCGCAATCACAGTGAACGGGATGTCATAGATCAATTCCCCAAACCGGCCGCCGATGGCAGTCAGACCAAAAAAGGCGATCACGGTGGTCAGGGTGGCGGCGAATACCGGCATCGCCATGCGCCGCGCAGCACGTTCGGCGGCCACGATCGGAGCCTCGCCCAGCCGGCGCGCACGGAAATCGGCGTGTTCACCAACAACAATGGCGTCATCCACCACGATGCCCAGCGTGATGATCAGCCCGAACAGCGAAATCATGTTGATCGACAGCCCGCCGATATACATGAACGCAATCGCCGCTGACATTGCCACCGGGATACCCGCCGCAACCCAAAAGGCGATACGCGCATTCAGGAACAAAAACAGCAGGCACACCACAAGGCCCAACCCCATCAGACCGTTGTCCACCAGAATATCCAAGCGGTCAGTGATCGCCTGCGCACGTGTGCGGATCAGCTCGATCGTCACTCCTTCGGGCAGGCTGGCCTGCAGTTCGGCCACCACATCCTCGACCGAGTGCTGAATCTGAATCGCATCTCCCAGGTTCGAACGGTCGATGCGCACCGACATGGCGGGGTTTTCGCCAACAAAGTAACTGCGATTGCGATTGACGCCTTCCACCCGAATATCCGCAACATCCCCGATAAAAAGTTTTGAGCCATCGGCAAAATTGCGCAGCGCAATGCCCTCAATCTCTTCGGGGGTGCGCTTTTCGGTGCCGGTACGGATGCGCGCATTGGCGCCCGTGACATCACCTGCGGGGCTGGCCATCGCTTCAGCGGCTATAGCCTGCGCAATCTCGGACAGGGTGATGTCATTGGCGATCAATTGCGCCGTTGGCACTTCGACCACCACGCGCGGCGCGGCAAGGCCGCGAATCGTGGTGCGGGTCACGCCAGCGGCGAACAGGCGGTTGATCATCTCGTCGGTGAACTTGGCCAGTTGATCCGGGTCAACGGGGCCGGTCACGACCACATCCGTCACACGATCCCGCCACGCACCACGCCGGATCGAGGGTTCTTCGGCGTCATCAGGCAGGTTGGTCACACTGTCGACGGCGGTTCTGACCTCATCTACGGCGCGCGACATGTCCCAGTTCGGCTCAAACTCCAGCCGGATATTGGCGCGTCCCTCGCGCGAGGTCGAAATCGCGCTGGCAACCCCTTCGACCGCCAGCAGAGCGGGTTCCAGCAGCTGGACGATGCCATTGTCCACATCCTCGGGGCCCGCACCTTCCCATTCGACGTTGACATCGACACGTTCAAGGATGACGTCCGGGAAGAATTGCGCCCGCATCGACGGGATCGCCGCCGCGCCCAGCACCAGCATCACCAACAACAGCAGGTTGGCCACCGTCCGGTGGCGGGTGAAGTAGCTGAGGATACCGCCCGCCGCGCCGGGGATGTCGCGCATCATGGCGCTTACCCTCCTGCCCGGGTCTCGATGCTGCGCACCAGTGAGGCCGGGACACGGCTCTCGCTTAATTGTCCCAGAACACGAGCCTTGACGTCGTTCGGCATCTGATCGCTGGCCTCGACCCGCGCCACCAGTTGGGCGCGTTGTTCATCCGACAATTCAACCATGTCCGGTTCCGCCCCGGCATTGGCCTCGATCCGCAGTGGCCGCACCCGAACCCCGCCACCCAACAGCGGCGTCCGGCCAACAACAACCTCGCGCCCGACCAGACCATCACCGCGCAACAACACCTCATCGCCCTGGCGACGGATCAGTTGCACAGGCAGCGCCTCGAGCCTGTCATCGGGGCCCAGCACCAGCACCGTGCCCGCCGCATCAAGAACCGATGATGGCAAACGCACCACATTGTCCAGCTGTTGTTCCTGTACTGTGACCGTTACGAAATCGCCAGGCTTGAAACCGGGCGCGTCGTCCAGACGGGCATAGATCAGACGGCCAGTCTGCCCCTCACCCGCTGATCCGCTGTCGCGGCTGATGCGCCCCGTGGCGATCAGATCGGTTCCTGTTACCTCAAGCGATACGGTCACCGGCGCCTCGATCAGATTACCCTGGGCATCCAATAGGCGCACAAACTGCGCAGTCGAGACACGGAACGCGACCTCAAGCGCGTTGGGATCCACTAATTCCGCCAGTTTTTCATTCGCCGCAACCAACCGGCCCTCGACCAGGGTCACATCCGTCAGCGTCCCGGCAAACCGCGCGCGGACGGTCATGTCGTCCAGATCGCGTTCAGCGGCCTCAAGCGCGATACGGGCACGGGCCAACAACGTGGTTGCCTGATCGACGCGCGATTCCGCCTGCGCCAGTGCGATACGGCGCGCCAGAACCGCCTGCTGTGCGGCCGCTTCGGCCAGTTCGGCCTCTTCTGCGGCGGCAGGCGTGCCCACCCCGCGGCTTTGCAAATCCTTCTGACGCTGCATGGCACGTCCACGCAAGGCCGCCTGCGCCTCGGCCGAGTTCAACTCATCCTGCGCCAAAAGCAGTGAGCGTTCGGCATCGCGTTCCTCGAACTGAGCGTCCAGCAGGTCGGACTTGGCGCGGTCCAGGGCCGATTGTGCGTCAGCCGGGTCCAGTTCGACCAGAACCTCGCCGGTGGTGACGACGCCGCCATCCTCAAAATCCTCAGCCAACGAGATCACGCGCCCGCCCAATGCGGCGCGCAGCTCCAGGCGGCGGCGGCTTTGCACCTCGCCAAAGGCTTCGAGATAGGGGATTACCGTCTCTAACTCGGCCGGTTGCACGCTGACGGCAAAAATGCGTTCGCGGCCCTCGGGTGGCTCACTGTCGCGGTTCAGGGCCTCTTGCACCGCGCTGACAATCAGCTGTACCGCGACAAATACCAAGGCCAGCGTTAGAAACGCCAGAAAGACACCAACAAGGCTTTGCCTCAAAAATCGCATCTATCACTTACCCCGGTCGCATCAGGCTACCATATGCAAAACGTAGCCGGGCACGGAAAAATGCCAAGCCACAAAGCGGTTACAATCAGTTATACGTGCAACCAGTCTACTTCCGTCGGAGATGTTCGTCCAATCTTGGCATTATTTCCACGAAATTGCAGGGACGATGCCGGTAATCGAACTGTTTTTCTAAAATACCGTCCCAGGCGTCCTTGCAGGCACCGGGGCTGCCGGGCAGTGCAAACAGATAAGTGCCCTCGGCCACGCCACCCGTGGCGCGGGATTGCACCGCTGAAGTGCCGATCTTTTCCATCGAAATGAGGGTGAAAACAGTGCCGAATGCCTCAATTTCCTTTTCATAGACGTCCCGGTGCGCCTCAACCGTCACATCGCGGCCGGTCAAACCGGTGCCACCGGTCGAGATCACCACGTCAATGTCCGGGTCACCGGCCCACAGCCGCAACTGCGCCGCGATCTCACCGCGCTCATCGCGGATGATCTTGCGGTCGGCCACCGAATGACCCGCACGTTCGATCCGGTCGACCAATGTCTGACCTGAGCGGTCATCTTCTAGCGATCGCGTATCCGAGACGGTCAGAACTGCGATCCGAACCGGAATGAATTCCATGCTTTCGTCGATGCGTGACATGTGGTGTCAGGCCCTTTCCATGATGGCAAGCCGGATGGCGAGGGCAGCGAAAATTCCCCCGGTCACCCAGCCCATAATACGTGAGGCGCGCGGGTTCGAGATCAGAATCTTCCCCGCGCCCCCGGCAAATACGCCCACCAGCCCATTCACCACAAACCCGCCCAGCGCGATGATGACGCCCAAAATCAGGAATTGGGGCAGGATCGGACCTATGGCGGGATTCACGAATTGCGGGATAAAGGCCAAAACGAACAGGATGACCTTGGGATTGGTCAGGTTCACCACCAACCCGTCGCGAAAGGCGTGGCTTGTGGGCTTTGCAGGCGCATCGGCGGACACCGCCCCGTTCCGGATCGCGCCCCATGCCAAATACAGCAGATAAGCCACCCCCATCCAGCGGATTACATCGAACAGCCATGGCATCGTAGCTACGGCGGCCCCCAACCCAAGCCCCGCTACAAAAACATGAACCATCGATCCGAGGGAAATTCCCGCGCTTGCAGCGAAAGCCGGTTTGGCACCTGACCGCAAACCTTGCCCAAAGCAAAACAACATGTCTGCGCCGGGGGTGAAATTCAGTGCCAAAGCTGCCGGAATAAACGCCAGCAGCGTGACCATTTCTATCATAAGGTGACCTCGAACCAATTTACCTTGGGGCCCAGATTGGCGATCTGCGTGCGGCCTAGGCTGCCGCGATAGCCCCAGCTGTCATGGATGTGTCCACACAGCGCAAGTTGCGGCTGCAGGCGTTCCACTGCGTCGCGCACGGCCACGGACCCCACCGCATCGCCCTGCGACGTGACATCGCCGTACCCCTTGGGCGGTGAATGCGCGATCAGAATATCCGCCGCGTCACAACGGTCCAGCAATTCAGTGGCCTCAGCCTCGGTCAGGTCACAGGACCAGTCGCCAAATGGTGTAACCGGCACGCCATACCCCAGCCCGAACAGCCGCAGGCCGTCCAATGTCATGCCGGCGCCGTGCAGCACATGGTCACCTTCCGGCGCGGCCTTGACCAGTTCCTGCGCGCTTTCGGCATTGCCGGGCACCATCACGAACGGTGCGGTGATGCCGGACAGCATCGCCATCGCCTGGTCCAACCCCTGTCGCGCATTGCAGAAATCCCCAGCCCCGATCACCAGATCGGCCTCGGCGCTGGCCGCGACGACCTCGGCCGCGCGGTTGCGTGCCATATGCAGATCGGAAAAGGCCAGAATGCGCATCACTTGCCCTCCAGCCGGGCTTTCAGCTCTAGCAGATCAGCCCAGGCCTGCCGCTTCATCTGTGGTTGGCGCAGCAGGTAAGCGGGGTGGAACATCGGGATGACCGGTAGGTTCAGCGCCTGTGCCCATTGCCCGCGCAACCGAGTGATACCGCGCTTGCCCAGCACCGCCTGACAGCTGATATTGCCCATAATCACCAGAACCTCGGGCTTGGCCAGCGCCACATGCCGTTCCAGAAACGGTTTCATCATCCCGATCTCTTCGGGTTTCGGGTCGCGATTCTGCGGCGGGCGCCAGGGCAGGACGTTGGTGATATAGGCATTCTGGGTGCGATCCAGATCAATCGCCACCAGCATCCGGTCCAGCAATTGCCCGGCGCGGCCGACAAAGGGCTTGCCTTCACGGTCCTCTTCTCGGCCTGGCGCTTCGCCGATGATCATGACCCGTGCGCCCGGCGTGCCATCTGCAAAGACCAACTGCCGCGCGCCACGCTTCAGCTCGCAATGCTCAAACGTATCCATCGCCGAACGCAATTGGTCCAGCGACCCAGCACCTTGGGCTGCCGCTTTCGCGACGGCAACTGGATCTACTTTCTTGGGTTTGCCCGGGGCAGCCTGGGCCACGGCGGGCTTTTTAGTCTTGGGCGCAGTGTCAGGCAAAGCAAAACGGTCAACCGGCGCATCGCCGATTGCGTCCGTTGCACCCAGTTCGATCTGCCACTCCAGCAGAGCCCGTGCCGTATGATAGTCCAAAGCCGATTCCATACTCTTCAATCTAACCAGCTTTTGAACGAGGGAAAGCGAATAGGCCTTGATCGGGCGGTCCGTCGCACCGACCATGAGAGTATTCATGATGGTTCTATTGCGATTCCTTATGATTACTTTGCTGCTGACCACCCTCAGCGGCCCTGCTTTTGCGCAGCTTTTCGACCGCAACGGCCAATGCCGCCCCGGCCAGTTCCAATGCGGCACAAGGTGCTGTTCGGGCGGACAGAGATGCAGCTTTGATGGCCATTGCATTCCTCTGGGTGGCACCTATTGCGGGGGCGGGCGCACCTGCGGCCCGTTTGAGCGCTGCGTTGCGGGGGGCACGCGATGCGCGCCTGCGGGGGCGAACAGTTGTACTTCGCGCGCGGATTGCCCGGGCGGCTCGATCTGCAATGCGCGCCGCGAATGTGAACGCATCACGCCCAATTTTGACCCCAACACAGCAATCGAAGGCCTACCCACCGTCTGCGATGATGGCCTGACTTGCGGTGCGGGATCGTCCTGTCTGCCGGGCGGCGGATGCTCGCGCCCCGGATGGTTTTTGTGCGAGGAAACCGGCTCGCAATGCCGCCCCGGGTTCAAGTGTTCCGAACATCAGGGATGCGTGCCGATCAAGGCCATCGACTGCGGCTATGGCAAATGGTGCAAACCCGGCGAACAATGCCTGCCCGAGGGTGGATGCGAGAAACTGCCAGAAGGAACCGATCCTTAGGTTGCCTAGGCGCGCGGACCTTCCTATAAGCGGCCCGATTGTCAGACAGGAGCCCGCCCATGCGTTTCGCCCATCGTCACCTTCTTGGCATCGAGCATCTGTCGCAATCCGATATCACCGCTATTCTTGATCTGGCCGAGACATATGTCGACCTGAACCGGCAATCGACCAAGCATTCCGACGTTTTGTCGGGGCTGACGCAGATCAACATGTTCTTCGAAAACTCGACCCGCACGCAGGCCAGCTTTGAACTAGCGGGCAAGCGGCTGGGCGCGGATGTAATGAACATGGCGATGCAGGCCAGTTCGATCAAAAAGGGCGAGACCCTGATCGACACCGCCATGACGCTGAACGCGATGCATCCCGATCTGCTGGTGGTGCGGCATCCGCATTCCGGCGCCGTCGATCTGCTGGCGCAAAAAGTCAACTGTGCGGTGTTGAATGCGGGCGATGGCAAGCATGAACACCCGACACAGGCCTTGCTGGACGCGTTGACGATCCGTCGCGCCAAGGGCCGTCTGCACCGGCTGAACATCGCCATTTGCGGCGATGTCGCCCATTCCCGCGTGGCACGGTCGAACCTGATCCTGCTGGGCAAGATGGAAAACCGCATCCGTCTGATCGGCCCGCCCACTTTGGTGCCCGACCACTTTGCCGAATTTGGTGCCGAGATCTATGACGACATGAATGAGGGCCTTAGGGAAGTTGATGTTGTCATGATGCTGCGCCTTCAAAAGGAACGGATGGATGGCGGCTTTATTCCGTCCGAGCGTGAGTATTACCACCGCTATGGGCTGGACGCCGCCAAGCTGGCGCTGGCCAAATCCGACGCCATCGTCATGCATCCCGGTCCGATGAACCGCGGGGTCGAGATTGACGGGACCCTGGCCGACGACATCAACCGCTCGGTCATTCAGGAACAGGTTGAAATGGGGGTCGCCGTCCGCATGGCTGCGATGGAACTTTTGGCCCACAACCTGCGCGAGGTGGCATGAGCGATCTGACCGTTGCCCCCCATGAACGCGGCGTGATCCGCCTGTTCACGCTGAACATGCGCCCGGAAGAAGCCAAATTTCTGCGTGAACCCGGTGCCGCCGATCAAATTCTGGGCGTCGCGGGGCTGGACCCTGAACAGATCGACGTCTTTGCGGTCTCAGACCTCGAGGACCTGGGGCTCTATGGCTATCTGAACGAGGGCTGCGGCGTGTCCGCCGATCAGTTGGATCGCACAGCGCTTGAAGCCATAACGGGTTGGGTCATGGTGGTCCGCAGCGCTGCCTTTGGCGGTCACGCAGCCACTCTGATCCCGGACAAACGGCTGCGCCTGATCGGGCTGTTCACCGAAGAGGCTACCAATTGGACCGGCGGTCCGATCGAAACCGAAAGCGCAAAACCGTTCTCGGCCCCTCAACCCGCATCCCAAAACGACCAACCCCGCCGCATCGGTTCTGCCGTTCTGGCATTAGTGATCCTTTTGGCCGTCGGAGGCATCCTGTGGCTGATCCTGTGACCTTCTCGCCCGACAGAGGCACTTATATTCGCACCAACGCATGGCTGGCCGCCGTGGCCATGGCGGGTGCGATGATTGTGCTTTGGCTGATTGGAAACCCCTATCCCTGGACCGGTGCGCCTGCCGGTCTGGCCGCCGTCGGCATCCGGGCATGGTACATGGCCTCGGAAGAACTGGTCGCCACCTGGACGATGACGGACACCACCCTCACCGGCCCCGGCCCGCGCAAGGTGGCCCTGAACCAGATCAAGGCGGTCAATATCATGGGCAGTTTTGTCCAGATCGTCACCAAGGGCGGCGACAAGCACCTGATCAAATATCAGGCGGATTCCGCCGCCACCAAAGCCGCAATCGAAAGGGCACTGGCATGAGCAACCTGACCTTCACCAACGCCCGCCTGATCGACCCGGAAACCGGCACGGACAGCCTTGGCTGGCTGCAGGTGGGCAACGGCCAGATTACCGCGCGCGGTGACGGCGACGCACCGTCCACGGATACGCCAATCATCGATTGCAGCGGGCACTGCCTTGCCCCTGGCATCGTCGATATCGGCGTCAAAGTCTGCGAACCGGGCGAGCGGCACAAGGAAAGCTATAAATCCGCCGGTCTGGCAGCAGCAGCCGGCGGTGTGACCACCATCGTTACCCGCCCCGATACCAGCCCGGCCATCGATACGCCCGAAAGCCTTGAATTTGTCACCCGCCGCGCGCAGGCGGATACGCCGGTCAACGTCTTGCCCATGGCCGCCCTGACCAAAGGACGCGACGGGCGTGAGATGACCGAGATCGGTTTTCTGCAAGATGCGGGCGCGGTGGCGTTCACCGATTGCGATCACGTTGTCACCAACACCAAGGTATTCTCGCGCGCTCTGACCTATGCGCGGTCTTGCGACGCGCTGGTTATCGCGCACCCACAGGAACCTGTCCTGAGCGCCGGGGCCGCCGCGACCAGCGGCAAGTTTGCAACCTTGCGCGGATTGCCCGCCGTCACGCCCATGGCCGAACGCATGGGGCTGGACCGTGATATTGCCCTGCTGGAAATGACTGGCGCTGCCTATCACGCCGATCAGATCACCACCGCCCGCGCTCTGCCCGCGCTAGAGCGCGCCAAGCGCAACGGGCTGGACATCACCGCGGGCACTTCGATCCACCATCTGACGCTGAACGAGCTGGACGTGGCCGACTATCGGACTTTCTTCAAGGTCAAGCCGCCGCTGCGGTCCGAAGATGACCGTCAGGCGGTTATCGAGGCCGTGCGCAGCGGCTTGATCGACATCATCAGCTCGATGCACACACCGCAGGACGAGGAAAGCAAACGCCTGCCGTTTGAAGAGGCCGCCTCGGGCGCCGTTGCGTTGGAAACGCTGCTGCCCGCAGCCCTGCGCCTGTATCATTCGGAACAGTTGGACCTGCCGACGCTGTTCCGGGCCATGGCGCTGAACCCGGCAAAACGGCTGGGGCTGGACAGCGGTCGCCTGTCCGAGGGCGCGCCCGCCGATCTGGTGCTGTTTGACCCGGATGTGCCCTTTGTGCTGGACCGGTTCTCGCTGAAATCAAAATCGCAAAACACACCGTTTGACGACCAGCGGATGCAAGGTAAGGTCACCGCAACCTACGTGGCTGGACAAGAAGTTTACCGGAGACCCTGATGCCGCCATTTGACAGTTCGATGACCCAGCTGATCCTCTGGGCTGTGCTTGGTTATCTGATGGGGTCTGTTCCTTTTGGCATGATCGTCGCCAAGGTCATGGGGCTGGGCAACCTGCGCAATATCGGGTCAGGCAATATCGGGGCAACCAATGTGCTGCGCACCGGCAACAAGGCAGCCGCGGCGCTGACGCTGATCTTTGACGCCGCCAAGGGCGCGGTGGCCGTTCTGTTGGCGCGGGCACTGGCTGGGGAAGACGTCGCCCAGATCGCGGCGCTGGCCGCCTTTTTGGGCCACTGCTTTCCTGTCTGGCTGGGCTTTAACGGCGGCAAGGGCGTGGCCACCTTTCTGGGCCTGTGGCTGGCGCTGGATTGGCGCGTAGGTGTGGCCTGCTGCCTGACATGGCTGGTGGCTGCAGCGATCTGGCGGATTTCATCACTGGGCGCGCTGGTGGCTGCGGCCATGTCGGTTGTCTGGGTGATTGTGCTGACGGACAGTTCAGCCTTTGCGCTGAGCATCATCCTAACCCTGCTGGTCTACTGGCGCCACAGCGCCAATCTGGCGCGGATCAAGGCGGGAACCGAGCCGAAAATCGGCAAATCGTGATTGCGCCAACCGGTTTTCTGAACGCCTTTTTCGCGTTGCCCGAGGGTACGTTTACCGGTTATGCCAATGGGCGGCGCTATGTGGTCAGCCGTTCGGTTCTTGGCGCTGGAAGGTCTCTCAAACTGGTGGCCCATCAGCTTGGCGGCCCGGACTATATCAGCATGAACTTGTATTTGACGCGACAAAGTGGTGCCCTGCTGCGCCCCTGTGAAATGCCTGCCGATAAGGTCGTTTCATTCGTCACCGCTCTGATCCCGGATACGTAATCTGCATCACCAAAACTTGTGTTACCGGACCTTCACAATTGATTGTCTTGAACGTGATCAGGGCGCTGCCCAATTGAGGTTCTGTGACGGCCAATTACCGGCGTCGCAAAAACAAAATCCGGTTTGCCCGGGCAAAATTCAGGTGCTCTAGAGCGAGCCTATTCACGAAAGGTGAAACCATGAACAAGTTCAAATCCATTCTGGGCGGCGTTGCGCTGTCCGTTGCAATCGCAAGCTCGGCGCTGGCCGCTGGTGTTGAGATCAACGCAAGCTCGACCGGTCTGGCAATGCAGGGCTATGACCCGGTTGCATATTTCACCGTAGGCGAGCCGACCAAAGGCGATTACCGCATCTCGACCCTGCACAACGACGCGCTGTACCGTTTTGCTTCGGAAGAAAACAAAGCTGCCTTTGAAGAAAACCCAGAAGCGTACCTGCCCGCATATGGCGGTTACTGCGCATTCGGCACCGCGATGGGCTTCAA
Source organism: Ruegeria sp. BA12 (assembly GCF_056539625.1). NCBI lineage: Bacteria > Pseudomonadati > Pseudomonadota > Alphaproteobacteria > Rhodobacterales > Roseobacteraceae > Ruegeria > Ruegeria sp. BA12. The sequence goes on along the minus strand of NZ_JBQFVF010000006.1, from coordinate 53,445 downwards.
GTTCGACGGCGACCCGAACTACTGGAAAATCGTTGACAACAAACTGTACCTGAACCTGTCGAAAGACATTCAGGAGCGCTGGGAAGGCGACGTTCCGGGCTTTATCGAAAAAGCCGGTGTGAACTGGGAAAACATTGCTGACAAAGATCCGGCTGAGCTGCAGCAATAATTTGCTGACATCTGACAGTCTTTCGGCGGCGAGGTCACTCGCCGCCGTTTTTGTTTGTTCCCGCTGGCGACAGGCCCTGTGACATTTGCCCAGGACTTGATGAGTTTTACAATTCCAGCACCGTGCTGCCAGTGGTCTGTCGTGCCTCAAGCGCACGATGCGCATCGTCCACCTGATCCAACGGAAAGCGCTGGTCGATATGGATCTTGACCTCACCGCCCTCAACCTTGCCGAACAGACGTCGGGCCATCGCCTGACAGACCGCGTGATCGGCAATATGGGTAAACAAAGTCGGGCGGGTGATCTTGAGCGAGCCCTTCTTCGCCAGCATCCCAATATCTATCAGCGGCACAGACCCTGACGCATTGCCGAAGGAAATCATCATCCCCAACGGCTTGAGACAGTCCAGCGATCCGGTGAACGTATCCGCCCCGATGGAATCCATCACCACATCCACCCCCTTGCCACCGGTGATTTCGGCTACGCGCTCGACAAAGTTTTCGGTGCGGTAATTGATGCAATGCGCAGCGCCGTTGAATTGGGCAAGGCTACATTTTTCGTCGGTCCCGGCGGTTCCGATCAGAGTAATCCCCTCGGATTTGGCCCATTGGCACGCGATCAGCCCTACGCCACCAGCGGCCGCGTGAAACAAAACAGTATCGCCACGTTTCAACGGCGTCGTTCGGTGAAACAAATATTCGACCGTCAATCCCTTTAGCATCATCGCCGCCGCCGCATCATACGGAATCCCGTCAGGTAGTGGACAAACCTGCGCTGCGGGCATCACCCGGGCTTCAGAATAGGCGCCTGCCGGTGCCGCCGCATAAGCTGCACGTTGGCCAGGCTCAAGATGGGTCACACCTTCGCCAACAGCTTCGATCACGCCTGCGGCCTCCATCCCCAGAGCGTGCGGCAGATCCATCGGGTACAGCCCGATCCGCTGGTAGATGTCGATAAAATTCAATCCGCAGGCATGATGGCGGATACGCACCTCGCCGGGGCCGGGGTCCCCGACGGGGCGGTCTTCGATCCTCAGAACTTCGGGGCCGCCGTGTTCGTGAATGACGACGGTTCTTGCCGTTTGCTGCATGCTGACCTCCTGTTGCCTGCGACCAAGCTAACACGCCTGAAAATCAGGGCAATCGGCACATTTCCGCGTCACGCAACCGTAACGTGAAAAAATGTGCTATACTGCTATCTGGGCGTTGCCGGCTGGTCCGGCCTCAGGCAATCGATGCCGGATCCACCCTGCTGCGCGATACGCAAAGGGAGGGGAAATCAATGGCTAAAACGATTGGAAATCCGATTAGCTGGGCCGCCCAGAATATCGGTGCGACCGGTGATCACATAGCTGAAAGCGTCAACCATATCGGCAGCGCGGATACGCGGCATCTGCCGGTGGTGCAAAATTTAACAATGCAAGACCTGCGGGCTTGTCTACAGGCTGGGTACAATGACTTTCTGGAAACCAGAGCAGATGCCATATTCATCGTGCTGATCTACCCGATCGCAGGATTGTTGATGTTCGGGTTCGGGCTGAACCGCAACATGGTGCCGCTGCTGGCGCCGCTGATCATGGGGTTTGCTCTGATCGGCCCAATAGCCGCAGTGGGTCTGTACGAGATCAGCCGCAAACGCGAACAAGGGGGAGAAGTGCATTGGCTGGATGCGTTCGGTGTGTTCCGATCGCCATCTTTCGGTGCCATTTTGATGTTGGGTTTCTATCTTGTCATGCTGTTGCTTGTCTGGCTGATGGTAGCGCAGAGCATCTACGTCCACACGCTGGGCCCTGATCTGCCCACATCCTTAGGCGCCTTTGTCACGCAGGTGTTCACCACCGGTGCGGGCTGGACAATGATCATCTTTGGCAACGCGGTAGGATTCCTGTTTGCTCTGGTCGCACTAGCCATCAGCGTGGTCAGCTTTCCGTTATTGCTGGACCGCAAAGTGGGTCTACCAGTGGCGGTTGTGACCTCGGTCCGGGTGCTGCGGCAAAACCCCGGAGTGATCCTGACATGGGGCTTCATTGTCGCCGCCTTGCTGGTGATTGGCGCAATCCCGATGCTGCTGGGGTTGATTGTGGTGATGCCCGTGCTGGGCCACGCCACATGGCACCTGTACCGCCGGGCCGTCGCCTAAAGCGCGCGGCCTGAACCGCGCGCTGGTCAGCTTATCCGGCGACGTTCAAAACGATTTTGCCGATGTGATTTGAACTTTCCATACGCGCATGCGCAGCGGCGGCGTCGGCCAGCGCGAACTCGCTGTCCATCACGGGCGCCACCCTTCCGGCGTCCAGCAATGGCCAGACCGCCTCGCGCAGATCCTGCGCAATTTTTGCCTTGGCCAGATCACTTTGTGGGCGCAGGGTGCTGCCGGTCAGGGTTAACCGTTTGACCATCATCAGGGCGAAGTTCAGTTCGACCTTCGGGCCCTGCAAAAAGGCGATCTGCACCAGGCGCCCGTCTTCAGCCAGGGTCTTGACGTTGCGCGGGATATAATCGCCCCCAACCATGTCGAGGATCAGGTTCGCCCCACCTTCGGCGCGCAGGACACCCACGAAATCCTCATCGCGGTAATTGATCGCCTTTTCGGCCCCCAGTTTGACGCAAGCCTCGCATTTATCGGCCGACCCGGCGGTTGCAAAGACCCGTGCGCCAAACGCATTGGCCAGTTGGATGGCCGTCGTGCCAATACCGCTGGACCCGCCATGGACCAGAAAACGCTCACCCGCTTTCAACCCACCGCGCATGAAGACGTTGGACCAGACGGTAAAGAAGGTCTCGGGCAGGCAGGCGGCCTCTTTCATTTCCATACCTGTGGGAACCGGTAGGCAATGTGCAGCGGGCGTGGCGACATATTCGGCATAGCCACCGCCGGGCAACAACGCACAGACCTTGTCACCAACCGACAGGCCATCGACACCCGCACCGATCGCCACGACCTCGCCCGACGCCTCCAGGCCTGGCAAATCGCTGGCACCCGGCGGGGGATCATAAGCCCCAGCGCGCTGCAACGCGTCCGGGCGGTTTACCCCGGCATATGCCACTTTGAGGATCACCTGACCGGCTTGGGGTTCCGGTACGGGACGGTCGGTCAGTTGCAAAACCTCCGGTCCGCCGGGTTTGGTGATCTCAACGGCGCGCATTGTCTCGGTCATGGGCAAATCTCCTTTGCCCAATGCCTAGCAGGCAATTTCTGGAAGGCCCAGATGCTTACTTGCGCGGATTCAGCATCCCGGGCAGGTCGACCCGCATTTTCACGGGCGGTTTCACCTGACTGGCAAACCAGTTCGGCACCGCCAGAAACGGTTTGAACAGCGGATTACCATTCACCTGCGCCTTGAGCTTTTCGAATTGCATGACATTGTCGATGCGACGGTCCAGAAACTCCCACGTTTTCTGGTGGTCCGGCGAATCATCCCCCAACCAGAACAACAGGGTCGAAGAATAGACCCCAGACAAGGTCGCGCGCTTGGTGTACCAGTTCACGTCGTCCGAGGTATCGCCCAGCGTGTCCCAGATCAGATCGCAGGTCTGCCACAGCGCCTTGGCCCCATCCGCCGCATGGGTCGGCAGCGAAAACAGCGTCATGCCCCGGCGCACCAATTCCTTGTCAGGCACAGCCTCGAGCCGGAACCGAACGGCAGCGGCCACGCGCTCGCGGAATTTCAGCTCGCTCAGGTCGGTGGATTTCAGACGCTCTACCATGACCGCATCCCCGCGCGCATGAAAAGCCAGCGCCAGATCAACCGCGCCTCTGGGGCAGATCGCGCGCGCCAAACCGTCATCCAGATCGCAATCAATGATCGCGGCGCGAAAGCTAGTTTCAGACCAACCGTCAAAGGGCACGTGGGTCAGCATCGCATCCAAAAGCTGTTGTTTTGCATCTTCATAGGTAACGGTCATGGCGGTTCTCCGGTTCTCGGGGCCAGTACTAGACAAGATAGACCGGCTTTGCTATACGGCCAACTCCTGCAATTTCCTTGCAACTCTATCTAGAAAGGTGGTGACAACCACATGCAGGTTAGTGTTCGCGACAATAACGTCGATCAGGCGCTTCGTGCCCTGAAGAAAAAGCTGCAGCGCGAAGGCGTGTTCCGTGAAATGAAGCTGAAGCAACATTTCGAGAAACCGTCCGAGAAAAAAGCGCGCGAGAAGGCTGAAGCGATCCGTCGTGCCCGTAAACTGGCACGTAAGAAAGCACAGCGCGAAGGTTTGCTCTAAGCACCTCGCTCGTCCAGCTTTGGATGACACTATTTGACGACCCCCGAGGCATCGCCCGGGGGTTTGTCGTTTCTATCACCGGTTGCATTCCGCCGAGTCCGCCTCAGCCTTAGGCGACAAGCTGCTAAATCGGGCCAAGCAACATTTTGCCCGGCATTTTGCAGCGCAGCGAATCCCGTATCGGTAGCACGCCCCTGCTGAAATTCGCCTGAAATCTAAACCGCTCTGTCCGTCCGTTCGACGCCCCCTGTAACTGGCCTCGTCTACTCAGACGACCATTCAAAACGGAGGCTACTATGTCGACTGCAAGTACATTCGAGCAAGAAATGCTGGCGTTAATCAATGATGAGCGCACATCCCGCGGGCTATCCCCGCTGCAACTGGAAACCCGCCTGAACGCATCGGCTGAAGATCACAGCACCTGGATGCTGAACGCCGATATATTCAGCCACACCGGTTCGGGCGGTTCTAGCGCGACCGAGCGCATGGAAGATGCCGGGTTCGACTTTACCGGCAGCTGGCGGTCAGGTGAAAACATCGCCTGGCAATCGGAACGCGGTGCCGCAGGCATCAGCGACGATGTCGAGCAACTGCACCAGAGCCTGATGAACAGCCCCGGCCACCGCGCCAACATCCTGAACCCTGACTACGAATTTATCGGAATTGGGATTGAAGAAGGCGACTACAATGGGTGGGATGCCGTCATGGTGACCCAGAACTTTGCCACTACCGACGCTGCAGTGGTGCTGGACAACGGTGCGGCACCAACGCCGCCCACGGACGACGTGGCAATGCCGGACGACCCTGTCACAGAAGACCCGGTCGAAGAAACGCCTGACACCGACGTCACCGAAACCGAGGACCCAGTCGAAGAAACGCCTGACACCGATGTCACCGAGACCGACGACCCGGTTGAGGAAACGCCTGACACCGACGTCACCGAGACCGACGACCCAGTCGAAGAAACGCCTGACACCGATGTCACCGAGACCGACGAACCGGTTGAGGAAACGCCAGACACCGATGTCACCGAGACCGACGAACCGGGCGAAGAAACACCGGACACTGACGTTACCGAGACCGAAGACCCGGAAACACCTGAACCGGATGTCACTGATACGACTGCAGGCGTTTGCTTCGACGTGGAAGAATTCCTGGCGGCAATCGAGGATTTCGTGAACGAGCTGTTGGCGCTGGTCGACGATTTCAGAATGAATGACGACCCGATGGTGACCGATGCGGACACCACCGAGGACGATTTCATGCTGAGCCTGGATATGTGCGACGACACTCCGGCGGCGAATGACGATGCCCCGGTCATGGAGGCGGACGCACCGGATGACTTTTTTATCCTGATACCGGCCGACAGTGGATGCATGATGGACTTTGTCTAAGGTCCGATGCAGCGTGTGAGGCACTGAAACGGTGCCTCACACCGCTTTCACAGCGCACTTGCGCAGTTTTTCGCACAAACAACGCGAATCAGGCGGTGGCAAATCGCCGAACGGGTCGGGGTGTCCAGATTGTGTCTGTATCCCGTCAAATTCTCGCCATTAATGTCTCGCCAAAATAACTCAATTCAATTGGAGGCAGAATCATGTCAACGGCCAGCAATCTAGAACGGCAGATGCTTGCATTGATCAATGACGAACGCACAAGTCGGGGGCTGCAACCCCTCAAGCTTGAGCTTCAGCTGAACGACTCGGCCGAAGATCACAGCGAATGGATGCTGCAGACAGATATCTTCAGCCACACCGGTCAGGGCGGCTCGAGCGCGACCCAGCGGATGAGAGATGCCGGTTTCGATTTCACCGGCAGTTGGAGATCGGGTGAAAACATCGCCTGGCAATCCGAACGCGGGCCCAATGGTGCCAGCGATGATGTGGTACAGCTTCACCAAAGCCTGATGAACAGCCCCGGTCACCGGGCCAACATACTGAACCCCGATTTCGAATATATCGGGATCGGGATTGAAGAAGGCAATTTCAACGGTTGGGATGCCGTGATCGTGACCCAGAACTTCGCCACGACCTCGGCACCGGTGCAGTTGGACACCGGCGGGTCGGGTGGCGGCTCGGGTGGCGGCTCTGGCGGCGGCACACCTACCCTACCCGGCCAACAGGCCGTGGACGCAGGCACTGTGGGCGACGCCTCAGACAATTGGTTCATTCTGAAAGCCGGTCAGGCCGGCGCGCTGAACGGCGGCGAAGGAGATGACATTCTTGACGGCGGCTTCGGCCGCGATACGCTGACCGGCGGCACCGGCGATGACACGCTGAGCGGTCATGGCGGCAATGACGTCCTTCTGGGTGGCCAAGGCGTCGATTTGTTGATGGGTGCGACCGGCAATGACTGGCTGCAATCGGGCATGGGTGCCGACAGGTTGCAGGGCGGCTCTGGCAACGACGTGCTTAGGGGTGGCCGTGGCCGCGACACCCTGATCGGAGGCGACGACGACGATACTCTGATCGGTGCCCGCGGCATTGACACAATGACCGGCGGCAACGGGGCGGACACATTCGTATTCACCATCGGGCCGGACACCGTCACGGATTTCACCTCTGAAGACTTCATCGACCTCAGCCTGAATAGTGCGATCACCGGGTATAACGACCTGATGAACAACCACATTTCGCAATCCGGCAATGATGTGATCATCGACGACAACGCTGGGAATACTCTGACTCTGCAAAATACTCAGATCGCAGACCTGGCAAACGAACATTTCGTGTTCTGAGACCCCAGGTTTTCCAAATTAATGACGCCCCCGGTTTTGGGGGCGTTTTCTTTTGATCAATAGATTTTGGGAACGTGCAGCTCATCCGGCAGGACGCGCCGTTCATACTCCGGGTTGTATCTTCGATCCGGTAATTCGACCTTTTCCTGTGGAACATCCGTATAGGGAATCTTGGTCAGAAGATGCTCGATACAGTTCAGGCGCTCGCGTTTCTTGTCATTGCCTTCGACGATATACCAGGGCGCCTCGGGAATGTTGGTGCGGAACAACATGTCTTCTTTGGCCTTGGTATAGGCCTCCCAGCGGATGCGGGATTCCAGATCCATCGGCGACAGTTTCCACTGTTTCATCGGGTCGTGAATGCGCATGAGGAACCGCAACTGCTGTTCTTCATCAGTGATTGAGAACCAGTATTTCAGCAAAATGATCCCCGACCGCACCAGCATCCGTTCGAATTCGGGAACGTCCTGAAAGAACTGTTCGACCTGATCCTCGGACGCAAACCCCATCACCCGTTCCACCCCAGCGCGGTTGTACCAGGATCGGTCGAACAACACGATTTCGCCGGCCGCGGGCAGATGCGGTACATAGCGCTGGAAATACCATTGGCTTTGCTCCCGGCGGCTGGGCGCTGGCAAGGCGACCACGCGGGCGACCCGCGGGTTCAGCCGCTGGGTGATCCGCTTGATCACGCCGCCCTTGCCGGCGCTGTCACGCCCTTCGAACAGGATGCACACTTTGGCTCCGGTATGCTGTACCCAGTCCTGAACCTTAATCAATTCGGCCTGCAAGCGCAGCAGATTGCGGAAATAGACTTTGCGATCCAGCATGTCGGGATGCTGGTCCTTATAGATCTTGCGGACTTCCATCGAGAGCATGGGTTCGCTGAACTCGATCTCGAAATCTTCGTCCAGCGTGTCTTCCAACTCGGCTTCCAGCCAATCTTTTGGGGCATCGTTATGTTCGTAAGCCAAGGTCTTATCCTTATCGTCTATCGGGTCCGGACCATACAACGCGCGTGTAACCGCCTGATGTCATCAGAATAATTGATAAAGCCCTTCCCCAAGCGAAACCGCTTATGGCAGCAAGGTCAAGGCGATGCGAAAAGAGGTTTGGTCCTTTTCTAAATCTGAACCTACACGCCCAGGGATACAAGCGGCAGATTTGCCGCATTACCAACAGGTTGGCATAAATCCGCCCCAAACCTACTTGCCAGAGGGTTCATTCCGTCGGCACAAGTGCCCTTCAACCCCCCTGAGGTGAATGTGGCGCATTTCATTTCCCTACTGCCTGCGATCTGGCCCTGGTTCATATTGATTGCCGCACAAATAGGCATGGTATCAGGTCGACAAGGGCTGGGTCTGGCCCTGTTGGCAGCGTTCCTAGGTTCAGCAACAGTGCTTGGCCTGCTAACCCCGCTGGCCTTGGCAATCACGGCAGCGGGCTTGCTGGGTGCTGTAGGGTTGCGCCGTCTGACCGGTGTGCCCGCCGTTTTCGGGCATCTGGTGTTGATCCTGTGGTGTCTGGCTCTGGGGGCGCATCTGATCCCCGGGTTTCACAATCTATTGGTTCTGAATCAGGTACAGGCAGGCCCGGGCAGCGCTGCGTTCACAATGTATCTCAATCTGGACAAACCAATGGTCTTGTTTGCCGTTCTGCTGGCTTGGCCAGGCATGATCCATGGCGCGCGGCTGGTCAGAACCGGGCCTTTGTTGATCGGGTTGGCGGCACTGCCCGCCCTGTTTGCGTTGGGTCTTTCCCTGGGTGCGGTGCGGCCCGAGATAGTCCTGCCCGCATGGTGGCTGATTTTTGCGTTTTCAAACCTATTCCTGACCTGCCTGACTGAAGAGGCTTTTTTCCGTGGCTATCTGCAATCGGTCCTGACGTCGAAAATCGGCGTGGCGCTCGGGATCGCAGCTGCCAGCCTGCTGTTCGGTCTGGCCCATGCGGGCGGTGGCCCGGCACTGGTCGTCTTCGCCTCGATCCTCGGGGCCGCCTGCGGATTGGGGTATTACGCAACCGGGCGGCTTTGGGTGCCGGTTCTGATGCATTTTGGCTTTAACGCCTTGCACCTGGCCCTGTTCACCTATCCCGGCCCGGGCTGAACGTCACACCGGCAGAGCAGTGGTCTTGAACACCGTGCGCAGCGCGAAGGAACTTTGCATCTGCGCCACCCCCGGCAGCCGTGACAAATACTGGCGGTGAATACGGGCAAAATCCTCGGTGTTCTCGGCGACAACCTTCAAAATATAGTCCGCCGTGCCGGCCATGAGATGGCATTCAAGCACATCAGGAATGCGCGCCACGGATTTTTCGAACGCATTCAGAAGCTCTTCGGCTTGCCCTTGCAGCGTGATCTCGACAAACACCGTCGTGGGCACATTCATCTTGCGCGCATCCAGCAGCGCCACGTATTTGCGGATATAGCCTTCAGCCTCTAGCCGCTGAACGCGCCGGTGACAGGCCGAAGGCGACAGATTCACCTGCTCGGACAGTTCCGCATTTGACATACGGCCATCCCGCTGAAGGGCTGCCAGAATCTTTTTATCCGTCGCATCCAAGCTCATTTGCGCAAATCCTTTGCGAGTTTCCGACTATATAACGAAGATTCTCCTGAAAAAAAGCAATTTTGCAGGCAGAGTTTCACAGAAATTGCGCTCTGGATCGCCCATTATTTAGGCAGTTTATGAATGGAGGAGCGAAAAATGAAGATCGGTTGCCCCAAGGAAATCAAACCACAGGAATTCCGCGTCGGAATGACGCCCAACGCGGCACAAGAAGCCGTCGCGCGCGGCCACGAAGTTGTAATCGAAACCGGTGCCGGGATCGGTTCGGGCTTTGACAACGAGTCCTACATCGCTGCGGGCGCCCAGATCCTGGACACCGCAGAAGAGGTGTTCGCCACTGCCGACATGATCGTCAAGGTCAAGGAACCTCAGGCGGTCGAGCGCAAGATGCTGCGTGAAGGTCAGTTGCTGTTCACTTACCTGCACCTGGCACCCGATCCAGATCAGACCCACGACCTGCTGGCATCGGGCTGCACCGCGATTGCATACGAAACCGTCACCGCACCTGGCGGTGGTTTGCCGCTGCTGGCCCCGATGTCCGAAGTTGCCGGTCGTCTGGCGCCGCAGGTTGGCTCGTGGACCCTGCAAAAGGCAAATGGCGGTCGTGGCGTTCTGATGGGCGGCGTTCCCGGCGTTGGACCGGCCAAGGTCGTTGTGATCGGTGGCGGCGTTGTTGGTACGCATGCCGCGAAGATTGCGGCTGGCATGGGCGCAGATGTTACCATCCTGGACCGCTCGCTTCCGCGTCTGCGTTACCTCGATGACGTGTATGGCGGAACCTTCAAGAACCAGTACTCGACCGCTGGTGCCACCGCCGAACTGATCCAGGATGCCGACATGGTTATCGGTGCCGTTCTGATCCCGGGCGCGGCTGCTCCTAAACTGGTGACACGCGAACAGCTTTCGACCATGAAGCCCGGCGCGGTTCTGGTTGACGTTGCGATCGACCAGGGTGGCTGCTTTGAAACTTCCAAAGCAACAACCCATGCTGACCCGATCTACGAAGTCGACGGCATCATGCACTATTGCGTTGCCAACATGCCGGGTGCCGTTGCGCGCACCTCGACCATCGCGTTGGGCAACGCGACCATGCCGTTCATGCTGTCGCTGGCCGACAAGGGCTGGAAAAAGGCTTGCCAGGACGACCCTCATCTGTTGGCCGGGCTGAATGTTCACGCTGGTCAACTCACCTATGAGGCCGTTGGTGTAGCACTGGGTCTGGACGTTGTATCGCCCAGCGACATCGTCAACGCCTAAGGCTGGCACATAGAAATCGAAAGGCGCCCTTTTCCAAAGGGCGCCTTTTTTTGTTGTTACGCAAAGTTCATCGACCTGCGCGCGACATAGAAAAACGCCGCGCGATCAGCGCGGCGCCGGGCCCAACCGGAGGTGGGCATTTCAATGCCCGATCGACGGGCGGGAGCCTTCAGGCCTGTTTGTGAATCTCTACCGAATGCGGGTACGGAATCGATACGCCTTTTGCGTCGAAAGCCTCTTTCACCGCTTTGGTAATTTCGAACTTCACGTCCCAATAATCTGCCGCTGCGCACCACAGGCGGGCCGTCAGATCGACCGAGCTGTCGCCCAGGTTGGTCACGCGCACCCAAGGTTCGGGATCGCTGTGAATACGCTCGTCCGCCTTGGCGACATCCAGAATGATCTTCATCGCTTCGTCCGCGTTGTCGCCATAGTCGATACCAAACACCAGATCGACACGCCTTGTGTCATGCGCCGAATAGTTGGTGATGATCGACCCCCAGGATTGCCCGTTGGGGACAATGATCTGCACATTGTCCGGCGTCACCAGTTCGGTGGTGAACAGGTTCAGGTCTTTCACTGTCCCGGCCGTGCCGCCAATATCCACATATTGACCCAGCTTGTAAGGGCGGAACACCACCAGCATGACGCCGGCCGCCAGATCGCTGAGCGTCCCTTGCAGCGCCAGACCAATGGCCAGCGACGCGGCACCCAGAATGGCAACGATACTTGTGGCTTCGATCCCGAAGATCCCCAGAACGGCCACCAGAACCATCGCGAGGATGACCCATTTCACCAGGCTGGCTGAGAAGTTGCCCAACGTCGGATCAATCTGCGGAGTCGAGTTGATCCGGCGGCGCACTAGGCCGCCCACGGCCCCAGCCACGATCCAGCCAAGGATCAGAACGATCAGCGCCTTGACCGCGTTCATGATCAGCGGCGCAAACGCGCCCACCTGTGTTACGACCTCATCCACGGCCATCTCCTTTCAACAACAAGAAACCCGCGGCTTTCGCGCGGGAATTGCCAAAGTTTGAGGCAAAAACACGCTTTGGTCTAGGTGCTAGTTCCACCGGATTTCCCCGTTGTTCGCCAGCAAACACGCGCTGACCGGTCGCGCACAGCTTCGGGGGCTTACAAGATGGCCCCTCGCGCCCTACGTTCTGGGGGTATCCACTCAGGAGCCCCCCAATGCTGGACACCAAACCACACCCGATCATGAATCGCTGGCCCGCACTGTTCCCAGACCGGATTCAGCTGTATTCCTTCCCCACGCCCAATGGGGTCAAAGCCTCGATCATGCTGGAAGAAACCGGCCTGCCATATGAGGCACACAAGGTCACCCTGTCGGACGCGGATGTCAAAAGCCCCGAGTTCCTGTCGCTGAACCCCAACAACAAGATCCCCGCAATCATCGACCCGGACGGCCCGGACGGAAAGCCCATTGGTTTGTTCGAAAGCGGTGCCATCCTGCTGTACCTGGCCGAAAAATCGGGCAAGTTTATTGGTCAGACCCAGGCAGACAAGCACCAGGTCACTCAATGGCTGATGTTCCAGATGGGCGGCATTGGTCCAATGTTCGGCCAGCTTGGCTTTTTCCACAAATTCGCTGGCAGCGAGATCGAAGACCCCCGCCCTCGCGAGCGATATGTGAACGAGGCCAAACGGCTGCTGAATGTGTTGAACCAGCAGCTTGAAGGGCAGGATTGGGTCGCCGGAGATTATTCGATTGCCGACATAGCCATCGCGCCCTGGCTGCGCGGACTAGATTTCTATGGTGCCAGAGAACTGGTCGGATGGGACGACCACACAAATGTAACAGCTTATTTGGACCGTTTTCTGGAACGCCCTGCCGTCCAGAAAGGTCTTGTAACGCCACCGCGGGACTGACCTCACAGTCCCTCGGACGTGATCGGGCTTGCGGCCACATTAAGCCGCAAGCCCAATTTCCAAGGGTTAAGTCAGCCTGGCAGCGTGCCAGTCAGCACATAGCGCAGAACCTCAACCACTTGCGAGGGTTGTTCGGCCACGGCTAGGGCTGCGGCGTCCACCTCTTTCAGCGCATGCTGATGATCGGGGCCGTGTAGGACGATGAGCGACTTGCCCAGCGCTGCCGCATAACCTGCATCAAAGGCAGCGTTCCACTGTTTGTATTTCTCACCAAACCGGACGACCACCACATCTGCATCCGCGATCCCTTTGCGCGTCCGGATCGCGTTGACCATCGCGCCCTTGTGGTCGTGCCAGTATTTGTTCGGCTCTTCGCCCAAAATAGCCACACCGCAATCGTCGCTGGCGTCGTGATCGGTGACGGGGCTGTTGAAGGTGATGTCCAACCCCTGTGCGCCGTCGATAATTTGCTCACGCCAATCGGTGTGAATTTCCCCTGATAGGTATACGTTCAAGCCCATGTCGACCTCCGGTATTGATTTGGAACCTACTTAAGGCGCATTTGCGGGAAGCCCAATCAAGAAAATCCAGAAACACTTATCCCAAACACGCCCTAATTCCCGTAGGTGAAACGAAAAACGCGCCCGGAAGCGCGTTTTTTTGAAGTCTTATGGCAGGGCCCCTATCCGCGCAACACACCGCCTGTGGCCTTGGTGACCTTGGCGATGATCTTCTCGGCCACCGCTTCGATGTCTTTTTCCTTCAGCGTCGCGTCGGTTGGTTGCAGGCGCACGGTGATGGCCAGCGATTTTTTACCCTCGCCCAGACTGCCACCGATGAATTCATCAAAGACACGCACATCCTCGATCAGCGCCTTGTCAGCACCGGCCGCGGCGTTGACCAGCGTCAGCGCCTCGACCCCCTCGTCAACGACAAAGGCAAAGTCGCGTTCAACCGCTTGCAGGTCACGCAGTTCCAGCGCAGCACGGGTGGCTCCGGATTTACGGGGCAGAGGCACCTCGTCCGGCCAAATCGTAAAGGCCATCGCCGGGCCTTTGATATCCAGCGCTTGCAACACACGAGGGTGCAACTCGCCGAAGACGCCCAGCACCTTTTTCGGGCCCAGACAGATTTTGCCGTGACGCCCCGGATGCCACCAGGCATCGCCGTCACGCAGGATCTGCACCTTGGCGGGTGCGCCAATGGCAGCCAGCACCGCCTCGGCATCCGCTTTGGCGTCGAACACGTCGACCGGGCGCGATGCGCCATGCACGTCCTTGGGACCATTACGACCAACCAGCAGACCGGTGATCTGCGTTTTTTGATCTCCCGGTTCGCCATCATGGAACACCGGACCGACCTCGAACAACGCCACATCCGCGTAGCCACGCGCCTGATTGCGGGCGGCGGCCTGCAACAGGCCGGGCAGCAGATCGGGGCGCATGTGGCTCATCTCGGTCGAGATCGGGTTTTCCAACTGCGTCGCTTCGTCCCCGCCACCAAACAAGGCCGCCGAGGCCTGATCGATGAAAGTGTAGGAAACGCACTCATTGTACCCCAGCGCTGCACACGTGCGCCGCGCCATCGACTGACGGCGTTGTGTCGGGGTCATCACCGGTTTCGGGATGCCATCGGTGATACGCGGCAGCGGTTTGCCCTGCAGCTTGGTCAGGGATGCAATCCGCGCGACCTCTTCCACCAGATCGGCCTCACCCATGATATCTGGGCGCCAGCTGGGAACATGCGCCATCTCGCCCTCAAGGCGGAATCCCAGACGAGTCAGGGTCTGGCGTTGTTCGCTTTCGGGGATTTCCATTCCGACCAGAGACTGCACCCGCTCGGCATCCAGTTTAAAGGCGCGCGAATGATCCGGCGCTTTGCCCGCTTCCACGACCTTGGACACTTCGCCACCGCAGATATCCAAAATCATCTGCGTTGCCTGCTCCAACCCTTCCAGCGTGTATTCCGGGTCTACCCCACGTTCGAACCGATAGCGCGCATCCGAATTGATTTTTAAAGCCCGCCCCGTCAGGGCGATCTGCACGTGATCCCAGAACGCGCTTTCCAGGAAGACATTCACTGTTTCTTCGGTACAGCCGGTTTCCTCACCGCCCATGATACCGGCAATGGATTCCGGGCCTTTGTCGTCGGAAATCACCATCATGCCAGGCTGCAGAGTGTATTCTTTCTCGTCCAGCGCAACCAGCTTCTCACCACCCTTGGCGCGATGTACCCGCAGATTGCCGTGCACTTTGTCCGCATCGAAGACGTGCAGCGGGCGATTGTGGTCAAAGGTCATATAGTTGGTGATGTCCACCAGCGCCGAAATCGGACGCAGACCGATGGCCTTCAACTGATCCTGCAGCCATTGCGGGCTGGGTCCGTTCTTAACGCCCTTGATCAGACGTCCGGTGAAATGGGGCGCGCCGTCCAGCGTATCCTCATCAATCGTCACCTTGATTGGGCTTTCGAAATCACCCGGCACCGGAGTGTAGTCACGCTGTTTCAACTTACCAATGCCACGCGCGGCCAGATCGCGGGCAATCCCTTCGACGCCCAGCGCATCGGGGCGGTTCGGGGTGATCGCGATCTCGATCATCGGATCAACCTTCGACGGCTCATTCTCAGCCAGCCAGTCGATGAATTTGTCACCGACCTTGCCCGAAGGCAGCTCGATGATGCCGTCATGCTCATCCGACAGCTCCAACTCACGCTCGGATGCCATCATGCCATAGCTTTCGACGCCGCGGATCTTGCCGACGTTGATGGTCAGGTCCAGACCGGGGATATACATGCCTGGTTTGCAAACCACGACGGTGATCCCTTCACGCGCGTTGGGGGCACCGCAGATGATCTGCAATTCACCCTCATCGGTGTCCACCTTACAGACGCGCAGCTTGTCGGCGTCGGGGTGTTTCTCGGCGTGTTTCACATAGCCCAGCGTAAAGTCCTTCAGCCGGTCCGCCGGGTTCACGATCTCTTCGACCTCAAGGCCCAGATCAGTCAGCGCCTCAGCAATCTCATCCACCGAAGCGTTGGTGTCGAGGTGGTCTTTCAGCCAGGAAAGAGTGAATTTCATCGGTCGGTTTCCGCCAGTAAATCTCGGGTCAGACCGCGTTTACCGGATAATGCGCAGAGGGGAAAGAGGGCGCGTAGAACCGCCGCGCCTACTCTGCGGTCACTGTGTTGGCAACGCTGTCCGATCCAGCAAACACCGCCAGAATCCGCGCGATCCCGTCGCCGGTATTTTCACCTTCGTGGGGTGAGCGGAGGGCCTCGACCAACGCATCACCTTCCTTGTAGGTCCGGCTGCCCGCATCGCCGTAATCAACGGTGATCTCACCTTCCAGGATATAGGCCGCCAGCGGTGCTTCGTGACGGTGCAGGCCGGTTTTCTGACCAGGCTGCATGGTGACGATGGCCATGGTGATCTGCGGGGTACCATCGGGATATTCCAGCGCCTCGCCAATGACCGAAGTTTCGGTCTGCAGCAGCACGTCAACCGGCGGATAGATGTCACGCGCAAAGGCGGGTGCGGCGGCAAGGATCAGGGCGAAGGGCAAAAGCAGTTTCATGCGGCAAGGAATCCCGTGTCAGATCGTTTCGCCTTACAGGAAAGGGGGCATGCGGCGATGTCAAACAGTTCAGGGATAGCTCGGGACGCGGCCCAGCAATTCATCCAACTGCCGCCCGATCCAGCCATGAGGGATGAAATGCCCGCCCGGATGCGTGTCCAGCACCACCTGCCCCTGCGCGCAATCGGTCCACTCCATTCGGCTGAGCGTCAGGATCGGCACCACGCTCCAATCCCCACGCGGGGTCGCGTCGTGGCATCCATATTTCTGCCGCCACAGCGCCACCGGATAGGTGGTGTCGCCATCCGCGCCATAGGGGAAATCCATCACCGTATCGCTAAGGCCATGCACATGACGCACCTCGCGCGGGGCCTGCGGGCACTCCTCAGTCTGGCGGATGCTGCCCGCAACGGCTAATAGCGCCGCCGTGTCATTGCCCGACTGGCAGACATAGCGCCACGCCATCGCACCACCAAAGGAATAACCCGAGACATAGATGCGCTCCGGGTCAATGGGATAGCGTTTGGCCACGTCCTCAAGCACCCCATCGGCAAAGGGCACGTCGCCGGTGTCCGATGTCCAGAAATCCCAGCTTTTGCCCAATCCGTTCGGCGCCACCAGAAGCACGCCGCGCAGCTTCGTGGCCCCGGCTATGCGTTCATGGTTCACCACCACGGTCCCCTGCCGCGCCCAGCCATGGAAATGCAGCAAAACGGGCAGAGGCGTTTCGCCATCCCACCCATCCGGCTCCAACACATGATACGAACGGTCGCCGACCTGACAGGCGGTATCGCCGTGACAGGTATCCACGGCAGCGGCTTGGGTGGCGGTCAGCAGGAAGAGGCAGAGCAGTCGGTAAATCATCCGTCGAACCCTAGCGAGCCTGCGCCCGCTGTCACGTCACAACCCCGTGGGAGATTGTGACAAGCCGCGCTGTTGCCAGACCGCGGGATGGCGATCAACCGGTTGTAGTGGATATTTTTTCTTGGCCAAGCCCGTGCATCGTTCAAATTGAGTGCCTGCGGGGACAAATCGCCAGCCTGTGCGGGCGGTCTGGCGATAGCGCGGCGGCCTATCGACCTTTGCTTCGCGCTTCTGTCTGTTTGACCGCTACCTGTACTTTCTTGATCTGCTCAAGTTCTTCACGCTCTTGTCGAAATTGGATTCCATACCGGATGTATCCCACCAACAGGCCAGGGTAGACAAAAACAATAAGCGCAAAGCCTAGTATCCCTAAGACGACCCCGAACGCTAACATGGCGGGTACCACGGTGGGCACAAAAGACAACAATACAGGACCAATAAACAACGCAACAATCCACCGTACCGGAGCGCTCGCTATTCGGTCACTCCACCAATCGAAGTAGCCTGCTAGATATACCCCAAGCAGATACACTTAGCGGCTCAAGCCACCATGCAGGTTTGGCATATCCAGCGCCGCAAACCCGTAGTGGCGCAGCCAGCGCAAGTCGGAATCAAAGAACGCCCGCAAATCCGGAATACCGTATTTCAGCATCGCCAGACGGTCGATGCCGATACCAAAGGCAAAGCCCTGATAGACCTCGGGATCGATGCCACCGGCAGCGATGACCTTGGGGTGGACCATGCCCGAGCCCAGAATCTCCATCCAGTCGTCGCCCTCGCCGATCTTCAGCTGCCCGTTATCCCAGGAACAGCGGATATCGACCTCGGCCGACGGTTCGGTGAAGGGGAAGTGCGAGGCGCGGAAGCGCAGTTCGACGTCGTCGACCTCGAAAAACGCCTTCACGAACTCTTCCAGAACCCATTTCAGGTTCGCCATCGAGATGTCTTTGTCGATGGCCAGCCCTTCGACCTGATGGAACATCGGCGTGTGGGTCTGGTCATAGTCGGCGCGGTATACGCCGCCCGGACAGATGACGCGGATCGGCGCGCCCTGTTTCTCCATCGAACGGATCTGCACCGGAGACGTATGGGTCCGCAGCACATGCGGCGGGCGGTTATCGCCCTCGGCGCGGTGCATATAGAATGTGTCCATCTCGGCCCGCGCGGGGTGGTGGCCGGGGATGTTCAGGGCGTCAAAGTTGTACCAGTCGTCTTCAATGCGCGGCCCTTCGGCCACCGAAAAGCCCAGTTCGGCAAAGATCGCGGTCAGTTCCTCGGTCGCCTGGCTGATTGGGTGGATCGAGCCCTGACGGCGCGCGCGGGTCGGCAGGGTGACGTCCAGCCATTCGGTGCGCAGACGCTCATCCAGCGCGGCGTCGGCCAGCGCGGATTTCTTGGCGGACAGGGCCGAGTTGATCTCGTCCTTCAGGGCATTCAGCGCGGGGCCTGCGACCTGCCGCTCCTCGGGTGTCATTTTACCCAGCTCGCGCATCTTCAGCGCGACCTCGCCTTTTTTGCCCACGGCGGCGACGCGGATCGCCTCAAGCGCATTTTCGTCGCCTGCCTCAGCAATCTGCCCCAGATATTTTGACTTAAGATCGTCCATGACGCTTTCCGAAACTGGCCCCTGAATTTGGTCCAGAACCTGCTATCGGCCAATCCCGGTGAATGCAAGCCGCACGGTGCGGATCAATAGCTGTATTCCGGGAACACCCGCGTCAGATCGCCATTCCAGTCGCCATTGTAGTGATCCAGCAACTCATCCGCTGGAACTTTGCCGGTTTCGATGCTGTCCTTCAGCGCGTTGAGGAAATGAGTCTCATCCGGGACCAGGCCACCTGCACCGGGCAAGGCACGGGATTTCAGACCGGCCTCGGAAATCGAGACCACCTCGCGCGCCAGATCGTGCATGTTGATGTTGCCGACCTGCGCCTGCAGCCCGTCTTTTGCGGCCTCGACCCGCAGAGCCTCGCGCGTTTCCGCGTCCCAGCCTTTGACCAGATCCCAGGCTGCATCCAATGCACCCTGATCATAGGTCAGGCCAACCCAGAACGCAGGCAGCGCACACAGGCGTCGCCAGGGGCCCCCATCAGCGCCGCGCATCTCCATGAACTTCTTGATCCGCGCCTCGGGGAAGGCCGTGGTTAAGTGATCGGCCCAATCCGACAGGGTCGGCGTTTCACCCGGCAGCGCGGGCAGTTTGCCCTGCAGGAAGTCGCGGAAGGACTGTCCCAACGCGTCGATATACTGACCGTCGCGATAGACGAAATACATCGGCACATCCAACGCGTATTGGACCCAGCGTTCGAACCCGAACCCGTCCTCGAACACAAAGGGCAACATACCGGTGCGCGCATCGTCAAGATGCTGCCAGATGTAGCTGCGCCAGCTTTTCTGGCCGTTTGGTTTGCCATCGAAGAACGGAGAGTTGGCGAACAGCGCCGTTGCCACCGGTTGCAAGGCCAGCGCGACCCGCAGTTTCTGCACCATGTCGGCCTCGGACCCAAAGTCGATATTGACCTGAACCGTGCAGGTCCGGCGCATCATCGACCGACCCATGGTGCCGACTTTCTCCATGTAGTCATTCATCAGCTTGTAGCGGCCCTTGGGCATCAGGGGCATATCGTCATGCGACCACGTTGGCGCGGCACCAAGACCGATGAAGCCGACGCCGATCTTGTCAGCAATATCCTTCACGTCGCGCAGATGCGCGTTCACCTCGTCACAGGTCTCATGGATGGTTTCCAAAGGCGCACCCGACAGTTCCAACTGTCCACCGGGTTCGAGCGAGACATTGGCGCCGTCTTTTTGCAGGCCGATCAGCTTGCCGTTTTCTTCCAGCGGCTCCCAATCGTGCAGGTCGCGCAGACCTTTCAGAACGGCCAAAATCGAGCGCTCGCCCTCATAGGGCAGCGGCTTCAGCGTGTCTTTGCAATAGCCGAACTTTTCATGCTCGGTCCCGATGCGCCAATCCTGCTTGGGCTTACAGCCCGATTCCAGATATTCGGCCAGTTGCTCATGGCGTTCGATCGGTCCGCCGCCGGACTGGGGGATGGACATGAACCGTTCTCCGATCCTGATGTGTCTGTCGTTCGGTCTTTCGTGGTCGGAAACCGCGCCAGTGTCAATGCAGCCTGAGATGCGCCGGACGCGAGGGTGTACGTTCCCAGATCACCACCTGATGTGCCGTGCTACTGTTCAGTTCCGCCAGCATTTGTTCGGTTTTCAGCCCTGGCAGCGCCGAGAAAACATCGAACAGCGCCTCGGCCCCTTCGGCATTCACAGGAATGTGAAGCACCGGCTGACCCGGTTGTTCCAGCACCCAATGCGCAGGCGACGACGTCGGGTCCAGCGCCAGACGCTCAATTTCACGCGCGGCGACCATGCCGCCGTCCAACGGGCCCAGATAAGTGATCTGGCCTTCGTCAATGGTAACTACGCCCGGTCCACCGGCCCCGGTGCGGAAGCGGGCACGCTGAATGCCGATGACCGCAAGCGCGACTGAGACCAGAACCAGCACCCAGCCGAGCCATCCCAGCAACCCACCGGGGCCGCTGATCCAGCTGAGCCCCACCAGCAGGACAGCCCCCGCCACCAGCACTTCGCGCCAGCGCCACAGGGTCAGTTTGGCTTCGGGTCGGATGAAACTCATTTCAGGGCCTCGAAAGAGAATTCGATTGAATACGTGACGAGTTTCAAGTTGGGGATTGCCCGCGCTGCAGACAAGGTGCGCTTATCAAAGCTATGAGCGACAATAATGCCTCGTATTTCATCTGCATCGCCCTCGGAAATCAGATCGCCCATGTAACCAAGGATTTGCCCTACAACTCTGCCATCCGTCTTTCCCGCCTTTAATTCAATGACTACAGTTTCTCCTGTTCCCCCTTCGCAGAGAATATCAATAAAGCCAGAATCCACGGAGCGCTCAGCCCCATCGTCTACAATTGTCAATCCAGCCTCCAACGCAGAAATATTCTTGCGTAGCGCTGACTGCATATCCCGCTCCAAAGCAAACCGCTGCTTCTCAAGCTGTTCAGGATCCGGTCGTTCGGATTCGGTCGCGGAACTCTCATTGCGGGATGGTGTTTCAACTCCCTCAGAAAGAAATCGCGCGTATCTACGTATGGCACCTTTTAAAGATTGAAGGCGCGTATATGTCCGGCCACTAAACTCCACCTTTGTAGGATTGGCCCGACCTGCGCGCTCGTCATCTTTTGTGTAAGTAAATTCCTCAACCAATCTTTCGAGGCCTTCACCAGATAAAAGCGGCGTCAGTTCACCGTAGTATTTCTCAATCTGTCTAATATGGGTTGTCTGCGTATTGCATGTATTCTCGTTGTAACCCTGCGAGACTAACCACTCCGAGTATTCAGCTTTCAAGACCAATCTCCTAATGCCTGCTGCCACATGGTCAGCGCCGCAACGGCCGCCGTATCGGCGCGCAGGATACGAGGGCCCAGACTGACCACATGGGCAAAGGGCAAGCCAACAAGACGCGTGCGTTCACGATCCGAAAAGCCGCCCTCGGGGCCGATCAGTATGGCCCAGGGCTGCCCCTTCTCCTGTGCCGCCAAGCGCAGAGCCGACCCAACTTCGGCCTCGTTACAAAACATCAGCTGACGGCCATCGGGCCATGCATCCAGAACACGGTCAAGCCGTTGTAGATCGGCGACCTCGGGCACGAAGGTGCCTCCGCATTGCTCGGCGGCCTCAACCGCGTGGGCTTGCAGGCGGTCCTGTCGGATACGTTCGGAATTGGTGAACTCGGTCTGCACGGGCAGGATCCGAGCCGCACCCATTTCCGCCGCCTTTTCAACGATGAAATCAGTGCGCGCCTTTTTGATCGGCGCGAACAGGAACCACAGATCGGGCGGCATTTGCAGCGGCTTGGTCTGTTCCACACAGGTCAGAACGCCACCGCGCTTTCCCGCTTCGGCAACATCGGCCAACCACTCTCCGTCCCGGCCATTGAACAGGGCCACGTGGCCGCCCACAGCCAGGCGCATGACACCGAACAGGTAATGGGCCTGCTCGCGCGTCAAATCAACGGATTGCCCCTGACCCAGAGGGTGCTCTACATACAGTCTGATCTTTGCACTCATGAGGCCTTACATATGCAAGGCAACGCCCCAACACCAGACGGTCAGGTCGCCGATGCCGTATCCGGCAACTGGGTCGACACCCACGCGCCTGAATTCACCCGCCCCTATCTGCGCCTCAGCCGCGCGGACCGGCCCATCGGTACGTGGTTGCTGCTAATTCCGTGCTGGTGGGGTCTGGCGCTGGCGATCCTTAGCGACGGCAATCCCAGGTGGGAGGATCTGTGGATCGCCATCGGCTGCGCCCTTGGCGCATTCCTGATGCGCGGAGCAGGCTGTACGTGGAACGACATCACCGATCGCGAGTTCGACGGGCAGGTGGAGCGCACACGGTCACGCCCGATTCCATCCGGTCAGGTCAGTGTGCGGCAGGCGGTGATCTGGATGGGCCTACAATGCCTGATGGCGCTGGGGATTCTGCTGACATTCAATCAGGCCGCCATCGCCATGGGCGTGCTGTCGCTACTGCCGGTGACGATCTATCCATTTGCCAAACGGTTCACATGGTGGCCGCAGGTGTTTCTGGGGCTTGCCTTCAACTGGGGCATCCTGTTGGCCTGGGCCGCGCATACGGGCACGGTCAGTGCGCCTGCAATCATATTGTATTTGGCTGGTATCGCCTGGACGCTGTTCTATGACACGATCTATGCCCATCAGGACGCAGAAGATGATGAGCTGATTGGCATCAAATCCACCGCCCGTCTGTTTGGCACCGATACAGGGCGCTGGCTGAAGTACTTTCTGGTGGCAACGGTTTTCCTGATGGGTCTGGCCATTATCGACGGGGCGCTGGCACAAGCCTCAATCATGTCTTTGGCCGTGGCCTTGGCCGGGCCATGGGCGATGGGCTGGCACATGGCTTGGCAATTGCGCGGGCTGGATCTTGAGGATAACGCGAAGCTGCTGCAATTGTTCCGCGCCAATCGGGACACCGGCCTTATTCCGCTGATCTTCCTCTGCGTCGCACTGTTGCTCTGATTGCACCTTGGCGCGGGGCTAGGTAAGAGTTCGCACATTCGCCTGAGGAGTCGTTAACCCGCACATGCGTTTGCCCTATATCTTTGCCGTAGCCTTTATCTTCCTCGTGTCGGCTGGCCTTTGCCTGTTGGCGGCCAGCTTTGCAGTGACCAAGGTCGAAGAGTCCTCTGAATTTGCCGTGCGCCGTGCGCTGGACCTGAAGGGGCACGATTGGGCCGAGGTGTATTCCGACGGGTTGCGCGTTGTGCTAACGGGCACTGCCACGGATGAGGCCACCCGCTTTAACGCCCTGACCGCAGCCGGGACCGAGGTCGATACCTCGCGTGTGATCGACGAGATGAATGTGGCGCCGACCTCGCAACTGGCCGCCCCCCGGTTTTCCGCTGAGATTTTGCGCAACGACAGCGGGATTTCTGTGATCGGCCTGATCCCAGCCAGTCAGGACCGCGAGGCACTGGTGGAGCGGCTGCGTGATCTGAGCGATGGCAGCCAAGTGTCAGACCTGATGGAAACCGCCGATTACCCCAAGCCAAAAGGCTGGGACGCCGCGATCACCTATGCCGTCGAGTCGCTGACCAGCCTACCCCGCGCCAAGATCTCGGCCAGCCCGGGTCTGGTCAAGATCACCGCAATTGCCGACAGCCAGCAGGAAAAGGAACGGCTGGAACAAAGCCTTACCCGTGCCGCGCCGCCCAGCCTGCGGATCGGCCTGGCGATCTCGGCCCCGCGCCCGGTGATCACGCCTTTTACGTTGCGGTTTTTGATCGACGAAAATGGCGGCCAGTTCGACGCCTGTTCGGCGCAAGACGAAAAAGCCCGCGATGCCATTATTGCCGCAGCGAAAGAGGCCGGTCTGAGCGCCACCTACTCCTGCACCATCGGATTGGGCGTACCCTCGCCACGTTGGTCTGACGCCGCCACGCTGAGCATTCAGGCGCTGGCGGATCTGGGTGGCGGATCGGTTACGATGTCGGATGCGGATATCACGCTGGCAGCGGCGCAGGGCACCGATGCCGGGACCTTTGATCGCGTGGTGGGCGAGCTTGAAAATGCGCTGCCTCCGGTCTTTGCCCTGCACGCGATCCTACCGCCCCCGGAAACCGATACCGTGTCCGGCCCCCCCGAATTCACCGCCACACGCAGCCCCGAGGGGTTGGTGCAGATACGCGGACGGCTGGGCGACGACACCCAGCGCGACATGGTCGACAGCTATGCCCGCGCTGCCTTTGGGTCGGAACAGGTCCACACCGCAACCCGCATTGCGCCCGAAGGGCTGCCGACGGGCTGGCCCGTGCGCATTCTGACCGGGCTTGAGGCGCTAGCCCAACTGCATAACGGTGCTTTGACGGTGACGCCGGATGATCTTGAGTTGTCCGGTGTCAGCCATGACCCCGACACAAAGGCGCAAATCGCGGGTCTGTTGTCCGAGAAGCTGGGCGACGCACAGGAATTCACCCTGTCGATCACCCATCAGGAACCCCCCGAACCCGCCGACAAACTGCCTGATCCCGAAGTTTGCGAGGAACGCATCGCCGAGGTTCAGGCGGGCACCAAGATCGCCTTTGAACCTGGCTCGGCCACTGTTGCCACCGACTCGCGCGATACCGTGAACCAGATTGCTGACATCTTGCGCGAATGCGGCCCCATCAGGCTTGAGATTCAGGGCCACACCGACAGTCAGGGCCGGGAAGAGATGAACCAACAACTTAGCCAATCGAGGGCGCAATCGATCCTGAACGAGCTGCGCGCGCGCCGGGTGCCCACCGCCAGTTTCACTGCCATGGGATACGGGGAAACGCAGCCCATTGCCGATAACGACACCGAAGAAGGCCGCGAAGAAAACCGCCGGATCGAGTTCCGCCTTATCCGGCCCGAACCGATTGAGAACCCGGAAACCGGGCTGGACGCGATCGAGGCGGAAATGATCGAGGGCGAACAGACGGACAATACCGCCTCAGACGCGGATGCAGGGGACCAGTAAGTTGAACAGAATCGAATTCATCATCGCCACCGCCATTATCCTGTTCTCGGCCTTTTGCATGGGCTGGTTCGCCAACTGGCTGGCCCATCGCCTGTCACGCGTGCGCCAAAGTGACGTGGCCGATCTGGACCGCATGAGCCAAGAGCTGCACGAGGCCGAAGAAACCCGCGATCAGGCGATCACCTACCTGCAACAGCGCGAGGCCGAACTGACCAATCAACTGACCCAGGCCGAGGCTGAACTTGCCGCCGCCATGGACGGTCTGCGGGCCGCCCGACAAGAGGCCGAAGAACTGCGTGGACGTATCAACAACGCAGATTGAGGAACCGGATTTTTCGCTCTGATTCCGGTTACATTGCTGTAGGGTCGTCCCAAACGTGAGGGCGATCCATGTCAAATCAAACAGTCAAATTCGAACAGTTCAGAGACCTGCACTTTGGGTCCAAGGCTTTTGTCATGCCCAACCCCTGGGACGCGGGCTCGGCCCGGTTGCTGTCCAATTTGGGCTTTGAAGCCTTAGCAACAACCAGTGCCGGCTATGCGTTCACAAAAGGCAAACGCGACTCTTTTGCTGACCTAAGCAGGGATGAGTTGCTGGACAATGCCTCAGACATCGTCAAAGCGGTTCCCCTGCCCGTTTCTGCTGACCTTGAGGCGGGCTTTGGGCATGAGCCTGGGGCCTGCGCCCAGACCATTCGCATGGCGGCGGAAATCGGTCTGGTTGGCGGATCGATCGAAGACGCGACAGGCAATCCAGATGCCCCGATCTATGATCTGCACCAATCGGTTGACCGCATTCAGGCTGCTGCAGAAGTCGCGGCAGGCTTGCCTTTCCTGTTGACCGCAAGGGCAGAGAATTACCTTTGGGGCCGCGCGGACCTGGGTGACACGATCAAACGCTTGCAGCTGTTTTCCGAAGCAGGCGCTGCCGTGTTGTACGCCCCCGGTCTGCCGGATTTGGACGCAATCAGAACCGTGTGCCGCGAAGTCGACAAACCGGTGAATGTGGTGATGGGACTCAGCGGACCTGTCTATTCCGTATCCGAACTTTCCGACGCAGGCGTTCGACGGATCAGCGTCGGCGGGTCATTTGCGCGCGCTGCGTTTGGCGCATTGAAGCGGGCGGCTGACGAAGTGAAATCAAAAGGCACCTTCAGCTATTCGGCGGATGCGATCCCCGGCGAAGAACTTAACAGGCTTTTGAGTTGAGATTGGACGGTCACATTCTGTGCACGGCTGGCAATGTCACCAGCGGGTCAGCGCGTCTTCGTCTTCGTCCTTGGCGTCGACCCATTGCGCGCCGGAATTGGTGATTTCCTTCTTCCAGAAGGGCGCGCGGGACTTCAGGTAATCCATCAGGTACTCCGCCGCCTCAAACGCATCCTTACGGTGCCGCGCGGCCGTGGCGACCATCATGATCCGGTCCCCCGGTGCCAGCCGTCCGTGGCGGTGGATCACCAGCACATCGCCTAAAGACCAGCGCTGCTGCGCTTCTTCGGCAATCTTGGTCAAGGCCCGTTCGGTCATGCCGGGGTAATGCTCTATCTCCATCACATCCAGATCGCCCGAGGCCAGATCGCGCACAACACCGGTGAAGGTCACAATCGCCCCGTTGGCGTCGTCACCGGCGGCAAAGGCATTGGCCTCAGCCCCCAGATCGAACTCTTCTTCCTGAACCGCGACGCGCATTTTAGCCGCCTGTCATAGGTGGGAAAAACGCCACCTCGCGCACACCGGTCAGCGAGGCGTCAAAGTCCGACAGTTCCTGATCCAGCGCCACCCGCAGCGCGGAAAGGTCGGCAAAAGCTGCGGCATAGCGGTCCTCGCGCGCGCTGAGTTCGGCAACCAGATCGGAAACCGTTGCGGCGTCGGTCTCGACCCGCTCTTTCGGCAGACCGATTCGTTCGCGGACCCAGGCGAAATACAGCACGTCCATCGCTTAGCTCTCCTTCAGATGGGGCATGGCTTTACGTAGGTAGTCATAGCCGGTGATCAATGTCAGCGTCGCAGCAATCCACAACAGCCACAGCCCAACGCGGCCTGACCAGAACATCCCCTCCAGATGCCAGCGCAGGTGGTTCACGTCCTCAATCTGCCCGGTCAGAGCCTGATCAATCAATTCCGGGTTCATCCCGAGAGAGCCCATCACGAAATTATGCTCAAAGATACCCTGCGAAAACAGCACCGCAATCGCCACCATCTGTGCCGTGGTTTTCCATTTCGCCAGCTTCGTCACCTTCAGCGTTCCGGCCGTGTCGCCCAGATATTCGCGCAGGCCTGACACGAACACTTCGCGGAACAAGATCACGGTGGCGGGCAGCACCAGCCACGGCGTCCAATGTTCGGCTGAATAGCCCACAAGGATCATCAGCGCGATCACCACCATCGCCTTGTCGGCAATCGGGTCCAGCATGGCCCCGATCTTGGTTTCTTGTTTCCACGCGCGGGCCAGATAGCCGTCGAACCAGTCGGTGATCGCCGCTGTTAAAAACAGGATCAGCGCGAACCAGTCCGCATAGGGTCGGGTAAAATACAGAAACATCACGGCCAGACCGGGGGCTGCAATAAGGCGTAGCACGGTCAGGATATTGGGCAGGTTCCACTTCATGGTTTGGACATTACATCGCTGGTTGCAGACATAAAAGACGGCACCGCAAAAAACGGTCCCGATCACAGGCAGTTGCGGCACGGTTGGTCAAAGGGTCGCAAGCTGGAACTCTCAGCCAGATACCCCCTTGGCGCGCGATCCCTTTACGGTCAGATTGGCGCGGTTTCCACGTGGCAGAGCAATGACAACACATATTCAAACCGATCCCCGATCAAACCTGATCGGCAGCGCCTGGATGATCTCGGCCATGGCGCTGTTCGCGTTAGAGGACGCGCTGCTCAAGGGGGCCTCGGCCACGTTACCTATATGGCAGATTCTGTTGTTGTTCGGCGCGGGCGGAACAGTGGTCTTTGCGATTGTCGCGATCGTACGCGGAACACGATTGTTTCACCCCGATGTGCTGTCGCGACCGATGAAAGTGCGCGTGCTGTTCGAAATCTTCGGGCGGCTGTTCTATGTGCTGGCGATCACTCTGACGCCGTTGTCGGCGGCCACGGTAATCTTGCAGGCCACGCCTCTGGTCGTGGTGGCAGGTGCGGCGCTGTTCTTTGGCGAAACGGTCGGCTGGCGACGGTGGAGCGCCATCCTGATTGGCCTGATCGGTGTGGTGGTGATCATCCAACCAACCGGAGACAGTTTCACGGCCCTGTCCATTCTGGCCGTGCTGGGGATGCTGGGTTTTGCCGGGCGCGATCTGGCCAGCCGGGCCGCACCGGCCACACTGGGAACCGAGGTGCTGGGGTTTTACGGCTTTCTCTGCATCATCGTCGCCGGGCTGGCCTATCGGTTCTGGGAAGGCGCACCAATGGCACCTGTGGACCTGCACACCAGCCTGCATGTCGGCGGAGCCGTCCTGATGGGAACAGCCGCCTACGCATCGCTGATGAAAGCCATGCGGACGGGCGAAGTTTCGGCCGTCACGCCGTTCCGCTATTCCCGCCTGCTGTTCGGTGTCGGCCTGGGCGTAGTTATGTTTGGCGAAAGGCTGGATCAGACCATGTGGATCGGTAGCGGGCTGATCGTGGCCTCGGGGCTTTATATCCTGTGGCGCGGACGGCAAGTTTAGCCCTTGTCGTGGAAGAAGTCATAAACCTTCTGCGCCAACCCGGCTGAGATACCGTCCACCGCCTTGAGATCGGCCAAGTTGGCCCGGCTGACCGCCTTGGCACTGCCGAAATGGGCCAGCAAAGCGCGTTTGCGCGCCGCGCCCACGCCGGGGATCTCGTCCAACGGGGTCGCCCCCACGGCTTTGGCGCGCTTTGCCCGGTGGGTGCCAATGGCGAACCTGTGTGCCTCGTCCCGCAAGCGCTGAATGAAGTAAAGCACCGGATCGTTGCGTTTCAGGGCAAAGGGGCGTTGGCCGATGCGATGGAATTCTTCCTTGCCGTGATCCCGATCGACACCTTTGGCGACACCCACCATCGGGATATCCTCGACGCCGTGGGTTTGCATAATCTCATGCACAGCACTGACTTGCCCCGCACCGCCGTCGATCAGCAACAAATCGGGCCACAGCCCCTTTTCGCGATCCGGGTCCTCTTTTTGCAGGCGGGTGAAGCGGCGATTCAGAACCTCTTTCATCATGCCAAAATCGTCACCGGGGGTCAGATCATCGCCGCGAATATTGAACTTGCGATAGGCGTTTTTCATGAACCCTTCGGGGCCAGCCACAATCATGCCGCCCACAGCATTGGTTCCCTGTATGTGGCTGTTGTCGTAAACCTCGATACGGTCGGGTGGAGTGTCCAGATCGAACGCCTCGGCCACACCACGCAATAGCTTGGCCTGTGTGGCGCTCTCCGACATTCGCCGCGCCAGCGATTCACGTGCGTTGCGCAGGGCACCGGCGACCAGTTCCTGCTTTTCGCCGCGCTGAGGCACCAGAATCTCCACCTTGCGCCCGGCCTTCTCGGTCAGCGCCTCTTGCATCAGATCGGCGTTTTCGATGGCATCCGACAGGATCAATTGCCGGGGCGGTTCCTTGTTGTCGTAGAACTGACCAAGGAACGCCTCCATCACCTCGGCCGGGGACACGTCCGGCCCTACACGAGGATAGAAATCCTTGTTGCCCCAGTTCTGGTTGGCCCGGATGAAAAACACCTGAACGCAGGCTTGACCACTGTCCATATACAGGCCGATCACATCCGCCTCGGCCACGCCGCGCGGGTTGATGCCTTGAGACGTCTGCACCTGCGTCAGCGCCCGGATACGGTCACGCAGGCTGGCGGCACGCTCGAACTCCATCGCCTCTGAGGCGGCCATCATCTGTTCGGCCAGTTCCTCCTGCACCTTGGTCGACCGGCCCGACAGAAAACGTTCCGCATCCTTGACGCTTTCGCGGTAATCCTCCTCGGAGATCAACCCGACACAAGGCCCTGAACATCGCTTGATCTGATACAAAAGGCAGGGTCGTGTGCGGCTATCGAACATGGAATCCGAGCAGTTGCGCAGCAGGAAGGCCTTTTGCAGCTGGTTCAGTGTCCGGTTCACCGCCCCTGCATTTGCAAAGGGTCCGAAATAGGCGCCCTTTTCTTTCTTTGCCCCACGATGTTTCTTGATCTGCGGAAAGGAGTGGTCTTTGGCCACCAGAATATTTGGGAAACTTTTGTCGTCCCGCAGCAGCACGTTGTACTTGGGCTTGAGCTGCTTGATCAGGTTCTGTTCCAGCAGCAGTGCCTCGGTTTCGGTCCGCGTGGTCAGGAACATCATCGAGGCGGTTGCCGCGATCATCCGTTCGATCCGTCCAGAATGGCCGGGGCGCGCATAATTCGACACCCGCGCCTTCAGGTTTCGCGCCTTTCCGACATACAAAACCCGGCTTTCACCATCCAGCATCCGATACACACCGGGTGAGCTGTCCAGCGTTTTTACATAGCGCTGAATGATGGCATAGCCGGTGGGCTGAGCGTTCGATGTTGGGTCGTCTTGGATGGTCATGGGCCTGAGATATGATTCTCTGACCATGGCTGCAATCTTGTGCCTTTCAGATCAAGAGAAAACAAATCCACGGTTTCTGTGGATAACTGTGGAGATAAGTTTCCGGGCATCGCGAATTTCCCTTGTTTCATTAAGGATTCCTTGATCTGCACAAAAATTAGGCAGCATTTTAACTTGTTGTTTTTAAACGAAACTATTTCCTACACATGACAAGTGTATGAAAAAAAAGACATTTTTGTAACGTGCAGGTAACAGGAACGCGAGCGGTGCAAAACTTACGGCAGAATTACTTATTCTACGCCCAGAACATCCGGTGTCTGCCAGCCCAGATGTTGCCCGCCATCCACGCATAGCAGCTGTCCAGTCACCGCATGCGCGTCCAAAAAATAGCCCAGCGCGGCGGTGATATCCGACGGGTTCGCGCCCCGCTCGAGAACTGTGTTGGCGCGCTGTGCCTTGAAGTGGTCTTCGCTCTGGCGATGGCCCTGCATGGTGGGGCCCGGCCCGATGGCGTTGACGCGGATCGCAGGAGTCAGCGCCTGCGCGGCGGTACGGGTCAGCGCCCACAGGCCCATCTTTGCAATGGTGTAGGACATGAACTCGGGGGTCAGCTTGCGCACGCGCATGTCGACCATGTTGACGATCAATCCGGTGGCCCGGGGCTCTCCGGCGTCGTCCGTGTCGGGCGTCAGCCCTTGCTCGGCCATCGCCTGCGTCAACACAAAAGGCGCGCGCAGGTTGCTGTCCATGTGACGGTCCCAGCTTTGCCGCGTGGCCGTGTGAATGTTGTCATATTCAAAGATCGAGGCATTGTTGACCAAACAGGTGATCGGTCCGCCCAGCGCCTTGGCCGCGCGGGGCAGCAGGGCGCTGACTTGTGCCTCATCCAGCAAATCGGCCTGCAGGGCGACCGCCTTGCGCCCCAGCGCCGGAACCTCAGCCACAGTTTCCAGCGCGGGTTGTTCAGAGGTGGCATAGTGTACCACCACATCATATCCCCGGCGCGCCAGGTACAGCGCCATGGCCCGGCCAAGGCGAATTCCGGCACCGGTCACTAAGGCTCGGGTCATGAATGATCCCTCTTCGTCACGTTACGCCAACAAAACGATGACATAGACCGCGTAGAGCAGAGTCAACACAATGCCCCAGGCGCGCGTGATGTCCCGCTTGAAAAACACGAACGGGATCAGCAACAGCGACGCGCCCAACATGACCCACAAGTCAAATTCAAGGAATTCCGGGTCGACGGGAATAGGGCCAACCAACGTGGCAATCCCGACAATGGCCAGCAGGTTGAACATGTTTGACCCGATCACATTGCCCAGCGCCACATCCGCCTGACGCCGCAGCGCCGCCATCACCGTGGTGGCCAATTCCGGCAGGGATGTTCCCACGGCAACCAGTGTGAGGCCGATCACCGTTTCGCTGACCCCATAGGTGCGCGCAATGACGGTCGCGTTGTCGACAAGAAGATGCGCGCCCATGGGCAGACCGATCAGGCCCAACACCAGGTAGACCGAAACCTTCCAATAGGCCATGTTGGGATCAGCCTCTTCCAGACCTTCCAACTCATCATCGTCGGCACAAGCCTCACCACAGGCCTTGCGATGCGCATAGGCCTCGCGGAACGCATTCCACAGAACAAGAGCCAGCGCAGCCAGCAGAATGGCCCCGCTGAACATGTTGAACACGCCACAGAATGCCAGCCCGATGAACAGAACCGAAGCGAGCAGCATGAAAACATAGTTCTTGCGACTGTCGCATTCGCTGGTGTGCAACGTGGCCAGCAAAGCAGGCAGGCCCAGAACCAGCAAGATATTCGCCGTGTTCGACCCGACCACGTTGCCCAGCGCAATCCCCGGCGCGTTCTCCTTGATCGCGCTGATCGCAATCAAAAGTTCGGGCGCTGATGTGCCAAAGGCTACGATGGTCAGGCTAACGATCAATGCAGGCACGCCCATGCGCAGGCTCAGGTTTACCGCACCGCGTACCAGCGCATCACCCGCCAGCAACAAGATCAGCAATCCAAGGCCGGATAACAGCCATGCCGTCATGTCCGGCCTCCTTTTTCGCAGGCGCAGGGGCCTTTGCCGATCCTGAACCGCCCGCAGCGCGGACACCTGGACGATTGCAGCCTCTTTTGCCCCGGAAAGCGCAGCTTTCCGAACATCGCCAGCACACCCATGGCGATCAGAAACAGGGTGACAATCTTGATAATCACGTCACAAACCGAAACGCGCGTAGGCTGCACGCTCCTCAAGGCCGGCAACGGCATCCTGTGCCAGCGAAGCCCCAAAGCGCGACCAGAGAGGTTTGCGCAGCCCATAGCGGCGGAACTTGACCTTTTCGCCAAAGCGTTCCTGCAACTTGGGCTTCAGATGCGCGATGCCATCAATCAGCCCCAGTTCCTGCGCGCGCCGGGCCAGCCAGACCTCGCCCGTGAACAGGTCCTGACTTTCATCCAGCTTGCCGCCGCGCCGGGTTTTGACATGGGTGATGAAATTTTCGTGAATGTCAGCCAACAGCACTTCCAGCCGAGCGACGTCTTCTTTTTTCTCGGGTGCAAACGGGTCCAGCATAGACTTCGATTTGCCGGCAGTATGCACGCGGCGCTCGATACCCTGTTTTCGCAAAAGGACATGCGCGCCGAAACCCGAAGAGATCACCCCAATCGACCCCAGAACCGAACTGTCATCGGCGTAAATCTCATCCGCGGCTGCTGCCAGCCAATATCCGCCCGAGGCTGCCACGTCTTCGACAAAAGCAATGACAGGAACATTCAATTCCTCAGATAACCGTCGAATACGCGCGCCGATCAGAGAGCTTTGCACCGGCGATCCACCGGGCGAGTTGACCTCAAGCGCGACGGCGGCAGGTTTGCCCTTGCGAAAGGCTTTCTCAAGTACGGGTGCCAGCGCAGTGTCGGACATCGATCCACGACCGGCCATTCCGATTGCACCGGACAAGCGCACAACGGCCACGCAGGGTTGCTTTTTAATAAACGGCAGGCTGAGTTTCATGGGTGCCGATGTAGAGTGCCCCCAACCGGTAAACAAGGGACCGATTTACCGATAGACGTGACGTGAACACATTTCCTGAAGCCAGAGGGCAAAAATGCAACGCCTCTCTGTGGCTTAGCTACGAATGCGCCAACCGGTTTTAAAGATCCACCAGATGATGCCAAGGCACAGGCCGGTAAAGGCCAGAATGGCCAACAGGCTAAGCCCGATCGGAACATCCGCCAGCCCATAAAACGACCAGCGAAACCCCGAAATCAGATAGACCACAGGGTTGAACAAGGTGACCGTCTGCCAAAGCGGCGGCAGCATCGAAATGGAATAGAACGTGCCACCCAGAAAGATCAGCGGCGTCACGACAAGCTGCGGCACCAGCGACATCTGCTCGAAATTACTGGCCCAGATACCGATGATGAACCCCAACAGAGAAAAACTGAGGCAGGTCAGGATCAGAAATGCAGCCATCGCAATCGGGTGTTCGATGCGCAAATCCACAAAGAAAGAGGCCGTAACCAGAATGACCAACCCAACGAAAAGTGCCTTGGTCGCGGCTGCCCCGACATAGCCGATCACAATCTCGATAAAGTTCACCGGCGCCGAGAGAAGTTCATATATCGTGCCCAGAAACTTGGGGAAATAGATGCCGAAAGACGCATTGGATATCGCCAGCATCACCACCGACAGCATGATCAGCCCCGGCACGATAAAGGCACCGTAGGACACGCCTTCGATCTCTTGAATACGGCTGCCGATGGCGGTGCCAAAGACCACGAAATACAGCGAAGTCGACAGGACCGGCGACAGAAAGCTCTGTGCCAGGGTGCGGAAGAACCGGGCCATTTCGAACCGGTAGATGGCGGCAATGGCGGACCAGTTCATGCGGGCTCTCCCGACACCAGATTGACAAAGATTTCCTCAAGGCTCGACTGCCGCGTCTGCACATCACGCAACACCAGCCCCGCCTGCGCCACATCATTCAACAACGTGGTGATCCCGGTACGATCAGCATGCGTGTCATAGGTATAGATCAGCGCATCACCGTTACCATTCATCGTCAGGTTATGCACCGCCAGACTGTCGGGAATGGTCTGGATCGGCTCAGTCAGCATCACCTCGATCTGCTTCTTGCCCATCTGCGCCATCAACGTGTGTTTGTCCTGCACAAGTAACAGCTCGCCTTTGTCGATGACGCCGATACGGTCAGCAATGGCCTCGGCCTCTTCGATGTAATGCGTGGTCAGGATGATGGTGACGCCGGCCTGTTTCAGTTCGGCCACGATCTCCCACATATCCTTGCGCAGTTCGACATCAACGCCGGCGGTGGGTTCATCCAGAAACAGCACGCGCGGCTCATGCGACAGTGCCTTGGCGATCAGCACGCGACGCTTCATACCGCCGGACAGTTCTTTGATCGCGTTCTTGCGTTTGTCCCACAGGGACAGCTTGCGCAAAATCTCTTCGATCCGCGCATCATTGCGGCCTAACCCGAACAGACCACGCGACAGGCGGACCGTGTTCCAGACCTTCTCGAACGGCTCCAACGCGATCTCTTGCGGCACCAACCCGATCATCCGGCGTGCGGCACGAAAATCGGTCAGGATATCGTGACCGCCTACCGCAACCGAACCCGAGGTCGGTGTGGTGATGCCGCAAATGGTCGAAATCAGCGTCGTCTTACCCGCCCCGTTCGGGCCCAGTAGCGCCAGGATCTCCCCCTGCTCGATATCCAGCGAGACGCCCTTCAGCGCCTCAAACCCTCCGGCGTAGGATTTGCGCAGATCCTTGATCGAAAGAATGGTTGTCATGCAGGTTCCTCGTTCTGGCGGCGACCCTACCTCGCCCGCCCGACACAGAACAGGTCAATTCCGCACACCGCCCTGCGCTTTTTTGCGGTAGGGAAAGGCGCCATTGCACGTAACTCCGGCCTTGCAATTCACCGGACAAGTCGAAACCCTGCGCCGAAACGGAGGGGCGCAATGCTGAACGGTATTCGGATTATCGAGATCGAAGGGCTGGGCCCTGCCCCCTTTGCCGCCATGCTGCTGGCGGATATGGGCGCGGACGTCATCACCATCCACCGCAAGGTACGGGCGGCAACACCTGGCATGCCGGAACGCTCGGTTCTGGATCGCGGAAAACGGTCGATTGATCTGGACCTGAAGGACGAGAGCGATCTGGAAATTACCAAACGGCTGATCGCCTCGGCTGATGCGCTGATCGAAGGGTTTCGCCCCGGAGTGATGGAGAAACTCGGCCTTGGTCCCGAACACTGTCACGAAATGAACCCCAAGCTGGTCTACGGCCGGATGACAGGCTGGGGTCAGGACAGCCCCTTGTCGGACACGGCCGGACATGACCTGAACTATATCGCCTTGTCCGGCGCGCTCTGGTACGGATCACCCCCCGATCAACCGCCGCAGACCCCCGCCACACTGGTCGGTGATATCGGCGGAGGAGCGATGTATCTGGTCGCTGGCCTTCTGGCCGGGCTTCTGAACGCGCAGAGCACGGGCCAAGGCACCATCGTCGACGCCGCCATTTATGATGGCTCGGCACATATGATGAACCTGCTTATGAGTCTGAACCAATCCGGCAACCTGTCTGACGCACGCGGTCAAAGCCTGCTGGACGGCCCCCATTGGAGCCGCACCTACGCCTGTGCCGACGGCGGGTTCGTGACGGTCCAATGCCTCGAACCCAAATTCTATGCGCTTTTCCTGCAAAAGATGGGCCTGTCCGACGACAAGATTTTCGAGCCCCAGTTCGACCCGTCACTCTGGCCCGCGCAAACCTGCAGTCTTGCCGCCATATTCGCCGCAAAGCCACGCGACCACTGGGCAAATCTGTTCGCAGGAACAGATGCCTGTGTCGCCCCGGTTCTCAGCCCGACCGAAGCACAGGCCCATGAGATGAATACCACCCGCAACACATGGCTGCGTATCGACGGTGACCTTCAGGCCGCCGCCGCCCCGAGATTTTCCAACCATGCGTGGGCCCCGAAACCAAGCCCAGCCCGTGGCGAACACAGTGTGGAAATTCGGGCGGAGCTCGAAACTCTTCGCCGATCCGCCTCTTCATCTGGCTAAAAATACCTCGGGGGATGAATTGGCCACAGTCCAAGAAGGGGGCTGGCCCCTTCCCGGTTACCGCCCGCGAACTGTATCGATCATCAGCTGCACATTCGCAGGGTCAGCATCCGGCGTGATCCCGTGACCCAGATTGAAAATATGTGGTCCTTTTGAGAACGCTTCGACAATCCGGCGCGTCTCATCCACCAAAGCCTGCCCTCCGGACACCATATGGGACGAGGCCAGATTGCCCTGAACACAGCCATCCACCTGCACATGCATGGCCCCCCATTCAGGCGAAACCGAATTGTCCAACGCGACACAGTCTACACCCGTTGCCTTGGCAAATCCGATATAGCCATCCCCGGCCTCTCGCGGGAAACCAATCACCGGGATATCGGGATGGCGTTCCTTGATGGCCTGCGTGATCACCCGACAAGGCTCAAGCGCATATTTCCGAAACGCATCCCCTTTCAGTGACCCGGCCCAGCTGTCAAAGATCTTGACCACTTCAGCCCCGGCCTCGATCTGCGCCGAGAGGTATTCGATGGTCGCCAGCGTAATACGCTCCAACAATGCCTCGAACAGGACGGTGTTTTCCTCGCGCAGCGCATGCGCGGGCCCCTGATCCGGGGTGCCGCGCCCGGCAATCATATATGTCGCAACGGTCCAGGGCGCGCCCGCGAAACCAATCAGAGTGGTCTCGGACGGCAATTCGCGCGACAGGATGCGCACCGTCTCATAAACCGGCGACAGGGTGTCATGGATATCCTCGACCGGTTTCAGCGCATCGAATTCCGAAGCTTGCGTGATGGTCGACAGACGCGGGCCTTCTCCGGTGACAAACCACAAATCCGCGCCCAGCGCTTGCGGTACCAGCAGGATATCGGCAAACAGGATCGCTGCGTCGAACCCATAGCGGCGGATCGGCTGCAACGTCACCTCGGCCGCCAGTTCAGGGTTATAGCATAGCGACAGAAAATCCCCAGCCTGCGCGCGGGTTGCGCGATACTCGGGCAGATACCGCCCGGCCTGACGCATCATCCAGATCGGCGGTACATCCTGCACCTCACCCGCCAGTGCCCGCAGCAGTTTCTTTGTCTCGGCCATCTTTGCCCCCAATCGTCTGGTTTGTCGCAACGGGTCGGCCCTCAGTGGCAATTTGTCAAGGTGTGCCCCCATTGTCAGGGCAATGTGACGCGACTAAAGCTTGGCGCATGACACTGACCATGCCTTCCCCCGACTCACCGCTGAAGATTGGCACCCGTGGTTCGCCTCTGGCGCTGGCGCAAGCATACGAAACCCGGCAACGGCTGGGCACTGCATTTGACTTGCCGGACGAGGCGTTCGAGATCGTGGTGATCAAGACCACCGGCGACAACCGCGCCATGATCGACGCGGATCGCCCGCTGAAAGAGATCGGCAACAAGGGCCTGTTCACCAAAGAAATTGAAGAGGCGATGCTGCGCGGCGATATCGACATCGCGGTGCATTCCACCAAGGACATGCCGGTGGAGCAGCCCGAGGGCCTCGTGCTGGACACATTCCTGCCGCGCGAAGATGTGCGCGACGCGTTTATTTCGCCCAGCCTGACCTCGATCCACGATCTGCCGCAGGGCGCGGTAGTAGGCACCTCCTCCCTGCGCCGTCGGGCGCAGCTATTGAACCGGCGACCTGACCTGAACGTTGTGGAATTCCGCGGCAATGTGCAGACCCGCCTGAAAAAACTGGCCGACGGCGTGGCGGACTGCACCTTTCTGGCCATGGCAGGCATCCGCCGCTTGAACATGGCCGAGGTTCCCGCCACGGCCATTGCCCCCGAGGACATGCTGCCCGCAATTGCACAGGGCACCATCGGTATCGAGCGTCGTAGCGACGATTCCCGTGCAGCGGGTATGCTCGAAGCGATCCACCATACCGAGACGGGTCAGCGCCTGGCCGCTGAACGCGCCCTGCTGGCGGCCCTGGACGGGTCCTGCGAAACCCCCATCGCGGGTCTTGCCGAAGTGCAAGGCGGACAACTGCGCCTGCGCGGCGAAGTGCTGCGCCCCGATGGGTCCGAGGCGATTGCCGAAGACCAAACGGGCACGATTTCCGACGGCCCCGAGATGGGCCGCGTCATGGCACAAACACTGTTGAAACAAGCAGGCCCGGGCTTCTTCGATTGGAGAAGTTGAGAAAAATTTGAGTAATGTGAATTACTTCACTGTAGATTGCATTCCGATCTGGCATCAAGGTTTCATACCGATGTGGTGAAGGGGCGATCTCGATAAAGTCGAAAGTTTTTTCAGTTTATTCGCTTAAGTGGTATTCGAGGGGGCGAGACTGCACCAAATCACTAATCGGTTAGGGCCGCTGTCATATTTTGACAGCGGCCCATTTCATTTCAGATCAATCGTTCAGGCTGCACTGATCGCCTGTACAGCTTTTTCAACAGCCGCCCGGGTCTGTTCCAGATCGGCTTCGGTCACGGCCAATGACGGATACAGCTTGCCCGGAGATTTGAAGATCCCATTTGCGCGCAACGTATCGTTGTAGAGGGTAATTCGTTGTGGATCGTCATGTCTGGCGCTGCGGTAGTCGCGACAAGCCCTATCGGTGAAATAGATATCGAACAGCGTTTCATCTCCGACGACCTGATGCGGAATACCCGCCTTGGTCAGCGCGTCGACCTGCATCTGCTGCAATGCCAACCCAGTTGCGCGCAGCTGGTCATAAACACCGTCGCGCCGCAAAACCTCGAGGGTTTTCAAACCTGCAACCGAAGCCACCGGATTGCCAGACAAGGTGCCCAACTGCATCAGCCAGCCTTCTTCGCCGACCTGCGCCTTGTTGAAATGCTTCATAATTTCGGCGCTGGCACCCAGCGCGGCCAGAGGGAAGCCACCGCCTGTAGCTTTGCCCAAAGTGCAGATATCGGGCGTCACGCCGTATTTTTCTTGCGCGCCGCCATAGGCCAGGCGGAACCCGGTGACGATCTCGTCAAAGATCAGAAGAACATGGTGCTTGTCGCACAGATCGCGCAAGCCCTGCAGGTAACCGGGTTCAGGCGGCACGATCCGTTGCAACGGCTCAACCATGATCGCAGCGACGTCATTGTGTTCGTCCAACAGGGCGGCCACCGCCTCAAGGTCATTAAAAGGGGCAACCAACACCTGTTCGGCCACGCTTTCAGGGATACCGGCACTGTCTGGCACGGCTTGCGGAAAGTTGACCTGCCGACTGGGCGCAAGACTCATCTGTGCCTCGGCGCTCATGCCGTGATAGCCACCTTCGAATTTCAGAATCTTGCTGCTCCCCGTATATGCGCGGGCCAGACGGATCGCATACATGTCCGCCTCACCGCCCGAGGCGACAAACCGCACCTGTTGGCAACAAGGCACCGCATCGATGATCGCCTCGGCCAGTTCAATGCCTTTGGCGTTGTTGGCAAAGAAGGTCATGCCTTTGGGCAATTGCTCCAGTACGGCCTCCATCACTTCGGGGTGGCCATGACCCAACAACATGGGGCCTGACCCGATCAGATAGTCGATATATTCATTGCCGTCCTCATCCCAGACGTGGCTGCCTTCGCCGCGGGCAATGATGATGCCAGGATCAAAATTGCCAAACCCTCCGGCGGGTAGAACTGCATTGGCGCGGTCGATCCATTCGGATTGTGTGCCTATCTTCAGCATCTCAAACGATCTCCAATATCGGGGAACCAAGAACTTCCGGGTCAGGTGAAACACCTAATCCTGAACCTTCGGGCGGAGCAATCCGGCCGTTTTCACGATTTGGTGCATCCTGGCAAAGTCGAGGGGCCACATAGGACGACAGGTCACAGGTATTCAGCAATGATCCATGCGGCGTCGACGCCGCAAAGTGCAACGATGCGGCCGTAACAATATCCGACCCCCAGGTGCATTCGGCGCAAATTTCTGCCCCCAGATGAACGGTCAGATCCCGCGCGCGGCGCATGGCCGACAAGCCGCCAAATTTGGAAAATTTCAACGCCACTGCATCCATGCACCCCAGTTCATGCGCCCGCAACAGCGAGGCCGGATCAAATGCGTTTTCGTCAATCTTCATCGGCAAGCCGGTGGCCTGTCGCACAGCAGCGCAGTCTTCCAGCGTTTTACACGGCTGCTCCAGCATCACGTCCAGATGCGCAACGGCCCGCCCCGTGCGTGTGGCTTGCAACCGCGACGCGCCACAGTTCCAGTCGCCATAGACCAGAGGGCCCGGTCCCACGGCCTCACGCACTTTGATCAGACGTTCCGCATCGGCCTGCCAGTCGCCCTCAACCCCCAGCTTGACCTGAAACTGGCGAATGCCGGTTTGATAAGCGGTTTTGGCGATCCGCGCCATGTCGTCCGGCGCGATACAGGTGATCGAATGATAGAGCGGCATGTCCTTCCGCGTCCGCCCGCCCAGCAAAGCATAGATCGGTTGGCCCGTGGCCTGACCAAACAGGTCCCACAGAGCAATGTCGACAATGGACTTGGCATAAAGATGCCCTTGCAAGAACCCGTCCAGTTTACGCATCGGTGCGTCGACTCCAAACGGGGAAACCCCTATGATCTGCGGTCCCATTTCCGCCACCGCCCCCGGCACGCCATCAGCAAAGGCTGGCAGGTAATGGGGGATCGGGCAGACCTCGCCCCAACCTTTCAGGCCGGTATCCGTTTCCAGACACAGAACATGGGTTTTAACTGTGGCACAGGTCTTACCCTCGGCCATGTGGTAGGTCTCGTGACTGGTCAGATCGACGGACCAGAGCATTATCTTGGTGATCCTCATTGATAAACTCCAACCGGATCGCCAAGCGCCTCTTCGTCGGGATGAACACCAAGCCCCGGTGTTTCCGGAAGGTGCAGGTGACCTTCGATGTTACGCGGCCCGCGCCCGGCGGCGATATCAACCGTGATCATATCCTGACAAGCCCAGACCGCGTGGCAATTGTCGTCCGGGATGGTAGAGGCAAGATGCAGTGCCTCGGTATCGGCCAGAACCGAGCCGCCAGTGGCCATCACGAACATGTCGATCCCGTGCGCCAGAGCGATATCTCGCATCCTAGCTGCTTTGGTCAGACCGCCGACGCGATTCAGTTTGATCCCGAACACCTCGGCCAGCCCGTCACGGGCAATCCGCGCAGCGTCCTGCAAGGTGACCAGGCTTTCATCTACCGACACGGGTGAGGCATGACGGCCCGAGATCGCGGCAATATCATCAAGCGTCTCACCGGGCTGTTCAAAAATGACGTTCAGATCCTCGCAGGCACTCATTACTTGCAGGGCCTGTTGCCGGGTCCAGCCTCGGTTGACGTCATATAGGACGATCTCACCCGGTCGCCGAATGCTCTCCACGTCGCGCACACGAGTAATGTCACGTTCGACGTCACCGCCGATCTTTACCGAATGGGCAACGTAGCCGCGGTTGCGATACCGCTCCATGACCTCACGGGTTTCTTCCACAGTCTTGGCCCCGACCGAGGATGCAATAGGACGCGGCGTCCGCGACCCCCCACCCATCAGATCAGCAATCGGCAGGCCGGCCGCCTGACCTGCGATGTCCCAGCACGCCATGTCGATCGGGCTTTTGGCATAGAGATGTCCGGGCAGCGCGGTATCCATTGCCCGTTCCACATCCAGCACTCGTCGCGGATCAAGGCCCAGAATGAACGGCGCCATGGTTTGAATGCCCGCGCGAATGCCCGGCCCATGCGCAGGCACATAGGTGTGACCCCAAGGAGTGCCCTCGCCCCAGCCGATCAGTCCGGCATCAGTTTCCACCTTAACCAGCGTCGCATCCAGCACGTCGAATTTCAGCCGCCCACCAGACAGCCAATAGGGATGCTCTAACGGCAAATCGACGTGATAGACCGAAAGGCGGGTGATTTTCATTTCAACTCCACCTCGACAAAGGACATGGGGGTATCCCCAGCGTTGATAACGTTATGTTCCACCCCTTCGTCGCGGCGATAGGCGGTTCCAGCGAGAACCGTCACTTCGTTGGCCGTTCCATCGGGCAACTCCAACCGCATCTGGCAATCGGTTACAGCCATGATGACGTAATCCATCGCGTGACGGTGCCAGCCAGTTTCAGCGTCGGGGGCAAAGTCAAAGCGCGTCACCCGCACACGCGCGTCATCGATCATCTGGGTTGCAACAGCTTGCGGTCTCATAATCTAAACTCCTCAACAGGCGCACCGAGGCTTTCGAAATCGGGCACTACACCCATTCCTGGTACATCCGAGGCGTAGAGCTTGCCATTCCGCGACATTGGTCCGCCGATTCCGGTAGAACGCGTGTTGTAGTTCATCAGGTCGGTTGTGTTTTGCAGGTAGTCGGACGGGGTCGAGGCAGCAAAATGGGCGACAGCCGAGGTGGCTATTTCCCCACCCCAGGTGTCTTCGCTGACCACCGGAATGCGGTTTTCGACCAGATAGTCCCGCACCCGCCGCGCCTTGCTTAGCCCACCAAGGTTCGAGATTTTGAGACAGCAGATCTCGGCCCCGCGATCCGCGACGATGCGCTGCGCCATGTGCATACCAGTCAGGCATTCATCCAGCTTCATAGGTTGCTTGGCCACGCGGCGTACCTGCTGGCATTCTTCATAGGTGCGGCAGGGCTGTTCCAGAATGTAATCCAGATCGCGCGTTGCGCGCGCCACCCGGATCGCGTTGTCAACGCGCCAGCCCTGATTGGCATCGGCCATCGCCTTTTCACCAGGTTGAAGCAAAGGCAGTGTCGTCCGGATACGGTCAATATCCGTGACCCAGTCGCTGCCGACCTTAATCTGAAACTGCCGGTACCCCTGCTCGCGGTACCGGTTCATTTCGGCGAACGTCTCATCAACCGCTTTCTGAGGCGCGACGCGATACATCGGCGCGCCGTCGGTCAGCTTACCACCCAGCAGCATCCAAACCGGTTGATCACAAGCCTGCCCCAGAATGTCCCAGCACGCGGCATCAAACGGAGCCTTTGCGTACCCATGTCCCTGAATCAAATGATCCATAAGCTGTTCGATGCGCCCCACCTGTCGCGGGTCCTCGCCCAACAGCGACGGAGCAACTAACCGGGCCAGCGCGGCGACGCCTTCGGAATGCGCAACCATATAGTTCTCACCACAAGGTGTGAATTCTCCGCACCCCTGCAGACCCGCATCTGTGTCGATGACGACGACTGACGCAGTTGCGGTTTCAAT
The DNA here is from genome assembly GCF_056539625.1 of Ruegeria sp. BA12. Taxonomy (NCBI): domain Bacteria; kingdom Pseudomonadati; phylum Pseudomonadota; class Alphaproteobacteria; order Rhodobacterales; family Roseobacteraceae; genus Ruegeria; species Ruegeria sp. BA12. Next base: position 9,287 of record NZ_JBQFVF010000006.1, on the reverse strand, counting down.
CGCGTTGCCCGCCCCCCAAACGTAGGCACCGCCCACATAAGGCAGACCGGTCTGGAACACGCGCACATGGGTGATTTTCATGCGGCATCCATTCGTGGCAAATCGCCCATTCCCTCGCCGCGCCAAAGAACGAAGGTCAGGATCGGCTCATCTATTGTGGTCATCGCATGGCTTTGCCAACTGAGGTGATGGCGTGTCTGGTTGGGACCGATATAGGTTTCGTTCCCTTCGATGCGAAACCTTGCTCCGCCACCGACAACCAAATAGAGTTCCTCAGCCTGATGGCTGTGCCAATCATAATTCAAACCTGCCCCCCAATAGGCGACGTAGCCGCGCAATTGGGTCGAGTGGAAATGCCCGGTTGGCCCGAACAATTCATAATAGCCGAAGCGGTTTAGGAAATCGGCCCCCACCTCTTCTTCGGTATAGGTGTGCTTCCATTGCGCCAGATGTGCTGTTGCCCTGATCGCATCGGACAGGGATTGCGTGGCGTCGCCGGTCGGGAATTCAGTTTGCTGAACCAACTCTACTGCCGGGATTTGGTTTGGCTCCAAACCTGTCGCTACAAGATCGTCAGGCCAGGCACCAAAACCCGAAAGATCAGGGTGGGATTGATGCAGCTGCCGGGCGGCCTCTAGAACGTCGTCCATTGTCACGGGATCACCACGATGTTGCCTGTGTGTTGTTTGGCGATAAAGGCCGCTTGTGCCTCACGCAATTCTTCCAGTGGAAAGGTAGCCGCCAACGCAGGCTTGAGCTCTCCGGCCTCGATGTATTTCACGAGGTTTTGCATGACTTGAGGGTCGATCACGGTCGAACCTGTGAAGGTCAAATCCCGCAGGTAGAATGTTCGCAGATCAAACTCGACCATCGGCCCCGCGATCGCACCCGAGCACGTATAGCGCCCGCCGCGTTCCAGACTGTCGATCAGGTTCGGCCAATAGGGGCCACCGACCACATCGGCAACTACGGTGATCTTTTCTGCACCCAAAGCCACGCGAAGGTTTTCCGGCGCACGGGGCAAAATCTCGTCGGGGCCTAATTTGGCGACGTCTGCATGCTTGGTCTCGGACGCCATTGCGATCACACGCGCGCCGCGCCGTTTGGCCAATTGCACCAGTGCCCCGCCAACGCCACCCGAGGCGCCGGGCACCAACACGGTGTCGGTGTCGGTCACGTTGGCGCGGGTCAGCATGCCTTCGGCGGTCGAATACGAGCAGGAAAACGTCGCCAGCTCCGCATCCGTGAGGTCTGATTTGATCGGCACCGCATTCACCGCAAGTGTCGTGGCGTATTCGGCAAATCCGCCGTCCCGCTCGGACCCGTAGTATCCGGTCTTGTCCATGTTGCCTGGATCGTTCGGATCGCGCAGCCAGCCATCGGTGATCACGCGTTCACCAATTCGGGCGCTGTCGACACCATCGCCGACGGCCACGATCTGACCGCAGATATCGGCGCCCTGAATGCGCGGGAACGTGATTGGCGCGCCGCCCCAAGTCGGGTCATCTTCGCCCACTTCTTCAAACGCGCCACCCGTTGTCGCATCCGTCACCGTTTTGGAATACCAACCCGAGCGTGTGTTCACGTCGGTATTGTTCAAACCACAGGCCGCAACTTTGATCAGCACCTCGCCCACGGCGGGTTCCGGGCGCGGCCAGTCCTCATGCAACACCATTTGTTCAAGGCCACCATGGCCCATCGTGACCATAGCTTTCATTGTATCGGGCAGGCTCATTGTGCAGTCTCCAGCATGGCGTCGGTACGGGGCAGCAGGCTGTCGGGGTCATAGGCAGGTTCACCCAACACGCGGGCTACGCGGGGTTTGCCGTGGATCACGACCTGCAACGCGGTGCCGGGGGTTGCGGCTTCGGGCTTGATATAGGCAAAGGCCAGAATCTTACTGACCGTATGGCCATAAGCCACCGAAGCCGTCGAGCCCACGACGCGGCCATCCAGCGTGACCGCTTCGCCGCCATGACCGTCGATCTCTCCGTCGGGTTCAATCTCAAGATAGGCGCAGATCCAGGGCAGATCAGAATTCAGGGTCTTGTCCTTGCCCAGATACTCCTTGTCCGTACTGGCAAAGCGTAGCACATCAGCCTCGGCGAGAGTGACCTCGTTGGTCAACTCACCCGCACCTTTGAAGCCCTTCTCCATCCGCAGCACGTTCATGGCAAAGCTGCCATAGTCGGCGATACAATGAGGTTCGCCAGCGGTCCAGAGCGCGGTATAGACGTCGAGGCAGGCGGCGTTGGGCATGTGCAGCTCCCAGCCGAGTTCCCCGGCATAGGACATGCGGAAGGCCCAGACCTTGTGCCCCGCGATGGTGATTTCCTGCGCCGACAGCCAGCGGAAACCGGCATTGCTCAAATCCGCATCGGTGCAGCGGGACAAGACGTCGCGCGATCGGGGGCCATTCAGCGACAGGGCCGACCAGTCGACGGACAGCGCGGTGATCTGCACATCCTCTTCAGCGCACTGGTGTGCCAGATGATCCAGTAGGCGCTGTTCAAAGAAAGCTGCACAGACCAGATAGAAGCGGTCCTCGACCATGCGGACAATCGTCGTCTCCAATTCGATCCGCCCGCGTCGGTTCAGCATATGCGTCAGTGTGATCGAGCCCACCTTTTGCGGCATCCGGTTGGCGGTCAACCGGTCCAGCAGGGCATAGGCGTCCGGGCCAGAGACCTCGACCTTGGTGAAAGCGGTGACATCCATGATACCGACGCGTTCGCGGACCGCTTTGACCTCAGCTGCGACCATGTCGTCTGCCGGTGTGCGGCGGAAGGAATAGTGATCGCGCTGTTCGACCCCGTCCCGTGCGAACCAGCGGGGGCGCTCAAAACCATACACCTCCTCATGCACCGCGCCTTTGGAGTTCAGCAGTTCATACAGCGGCGACGGCTTGATCGGGCGGCCTTCCAGGCGATTGAAATGCGGGAAAGGGATTTCATGGCGCAGGCAGTAGTCTTCCTCAGCCTTGATCACCTGCCAGTCCTTGTTGGCATACGCCCCAAACCGGCGCGGGTCGAATTCGCGCATCGAAATATCCGCCGCCCCATGCACCATCCAGCGCGCCAGCTCACGGGTCAGACCTGGCCCCCAGCCGATGCCGATCTGCGTTCCGCAACAACACCAATAGTTCCGAACACCCGGCGCAGGGCCGATCAACGGGTTGCCATCGGGGGGATGCGAAATCGCGCCATGTACGTCGCGTTGAATGCCCAGTTCAGCAAATATCGGCATCCGGTTCAGGCTTTCTTCAAGCCACGGCATCACCCGGTCGTAGTCCGCATCGAACAACCAGTTTTCGTATTCCCAGGGGCAATGATCATGCCAGACCGAGTTCGGGTTCTCTTTTTCGTAAATCCCGATCAGCCCGCGCTGCTGCTCCATCCGGATATAGCCCGAGACTTTGCGATCGTCGCGGATCACCGGCAGTTCGGTGTCCAGGTTCTGGAACTCCGGCACCGGCTCGGTCACGAAGTAATGGTGGGTCATCGAAGTCATGGGCAGTTGTAGTCCCGACCATTCGCCCATCTGACGGGCATAGGTGCCGCCCGCGTTCACCACATGTTCACAAGTTATGGTGCCCTGTTCGGTCTCTACCACCCATTCGCCATTGCCGACCTGCGTAATGTTGGTGGCCCGGCAGTTGCGGAAGATGCGCACACCCTTTTGACGCGCGCCTGTTGCCATCGCCATGGTGACGTTTGTCGGGTCCACATGGCCATCGTCGGGCGTATGCAGCGCGCCCAACACGCCGTCGAGATTGTAGAACGGGTGCAGCTCCGCCACCTTTTCGGGGCCGACTAATTCGATATTGAACCCAAGCGAGCGACCAACGGACAGGGTGTGGCGCAACCAGTCCATCTCATCCTCAGTATAGGCCAGTCGAAACGATCCGCAGCCATGCCATGTCACCGGCTGGCCGGTCTCTGCCTCAAGCGCACCTGAATACAAACCGATGTTGTAGTCCACACATTTGCCCAGCCCAAAGCTCGATGTTGAATGTGTGATCTGCCCTGCCGCATGCCAGGTGCTGCCGCTGGTCAGTTCAGCCTTTTCCAGCAGGACAGTATCCTCGCCCCACCCTTCATGCGCCAGATGATAGGCCAGACCGACCCCCATGACACCTCCGCCCACGATCACCACGCGGGCATGTGACGGCAGATTCTTCTCGGACATGATTTTTCCTCTTCCCGAGTCGCGTTTCTGCTCGACAGGCTAATTCCACAAATGTACCATCGTCAATCATGAATGACACAAATGTATCATCAATCGTTCTCGACCGCCTCACCGAAGAGTGGGACGCCCTGACGCCCGAGGCACAGAAAGCCGCGCGTTACGTGCTGGAAAACCCCACTGATGTAGGGGTTTCGACCGTGCGCGAGATTGCCGAGGCTGCCAATGTGAAACCCAACACCTTCGTGCGGATGGCTCGGCAGGTGGGCTTCGAAGGCTACGAGGATTTTCGCGCCCCATTTCGCGACGCGATTCGCCAAGGCACCGTGTCGTTTCCCGATCGCGCGCGCTGGTTGCAGACCATTGGCAAGTCGGGGGAGCTGGGCGGCCTTTATGCCGATATGATCGGCGCCGCGATCCGCAACATCGAAGACACCTTTGCCGGAATCGACGCCGACCGACTGAAAGCCGCCGCCGAGGATATCTGGAATTGTCGCCAGATCTTCACGCTGGGCGTTGGCGTCAATAACGCGAACGCGCGCAACTTTACCTATCTGGCCTCTACGGGCATGAAGCAATTTCACGCCATCCCTCGCCCCGGCTCGACCCCGGTCGACGATCTGGCCTGGGCCGACGAACAGGATGTGCTGATCGCCATCACCTGCCACCCCTACCGGACCGAAGTGATCGACGCAATTAAACTGGCGCGGCAGCAAGGCCTGACTGTTATCGGCCTGTCCGACAGCCCCGCCAGCCCAGTAATCCTGAACGCGCAGCATGGCTTTGTCGTCGCTGCTGACACGCCGCAATTCTTCCCGTCCTCCGTATCGACAATCGCTTTGTTGGAAACGCTGCTGTCCTTTGTGATCGCCGTTTCCAGCGATGAGATTGTCGAGCGGGTGGAACGGTTTCACCAACGCAGGCACCAGCTTGGCCTTTACGCAGAGGAGCCCGAATGAACGCCCCGCTGACACGTTCGCTTGATGCGCGATACTACACCGACCCTGCGATTTTCACGCAAGAGATGCAGGGCCTTATGGCCCGAACATGGCAATTCGCCGGGCACGTGGCGCAAGTCCGCGAAACAGGGGACTACTTTGCCTTCACGATTGCCGGGCAGAACCTGTTCTGCATTCGGGGTCGCGACGGAGAAATCCGCACCTTTTACAACGTTTGTCAGCATCGAGCGCACGAGATGGTCACCGGCGCCGGAAACACCCGCGTCGTCGTCTGCCCCTACCACGCGTGGACATATGAATTGTCCGGCCAGCTGCGCGCAGGGCCCAACATCAAATCCGTCCCCGGCTTTGACCGTAGCACCATCTGCCTGACCTCTGTCCGGACCGAAGTGTTCAACGGCTTCATCTTCGTCAATCTCGACGATGACGCCGCGCCAATGGACGAATGGTACCCCGGCGTGCGCGAAGAAATCCGCGCCTTTGTGCCTCATATCGACGATCTGGAACCGCTGGAATGGGTTGAGATTCCGGAAAACTGCAACTGGAAGGTCAGTATAGAGAATTATTCGGAATGTTATCATTGCCCGACTAACCACCCGACCTTTGCCGAAGGCGTGGTCAAACCCGAGACCTATGACATTCAACCCGATCCAAGCGGCGGCTACGTGCTGCGCCACACGACGGAATGCCAGAGCCTCGACAAGATGACCTATCCCATCGACATGTCGGTGCCTCATGCAGGTGATTATCAGTCGTGGTTCCTGTGGCCGATGTTTTCATTCCAATGCTACCCGGGCAATGTGCTGAATACTTACCACTGGCGCGCGGTCGATGCCGATCACTGCACCGTCTGGCGCGGCTGGTATACCGAAGGCGGGTCGGAAAGTGCGGTGATCCGTCAATTGGCCGTGCAGGATCGTGAAACCACGGTCGAAGAAGATATCCATCTGGTCGAAAGCGTTCACCGGGGCTTGAAATCCCGTGGCTATCGCCCTGGTCCACTGGTGCTGGACCCCAGATGCGGTGTGATGTCGGAACACTCGATTGCCCGGTTACAACAATGGATGCGTGAGGCGGTGGACTGATGATCAAGGTGATCCACCCATGCTGATGCCCGAAGACTGGCGACCGGAGCACAAGCTATTTCCGCATCAGGTGGGCTTTACCTCTCCACCGTTCGACTTCGATGCGGCTCCATCCGATTTCCTGCGCATCAGCCCGGGCACCGTAGGGGTACATGGCTGGATGCTGCATGTCCCCGACTATGTGCATGGGCTGGATCAGCGAAAACAGAATTTCGGGATGCTTGAGGATTTTGTCCACTGCATGTCCCGAAACGGCGTCGATGTGTGCGGTCAGGTCGGGTCGAACTGGGTGCATGCCTGCGGGCTGGGCGTTGAAGGCGTACGACAGTATTGCGCGGATCTGTCCGAAAAATACGGCACGCAGTTTCATATGGCAGGATACGCCATGATCGAAGCGCTGCGCGAAATGAATGTGGAGAAGGTGGCGTTGAACGCTGCCTATCATTGGCCGGAATGGTGGCAAGGCACAGTCGGGTTCCTTCAAGAAGCCGGGTTCGATGTTTTGTATGCCGGCAATTTCTACGATCAGGGATGGTTTGCCAGCCAAGAAGATGTGAACAGCTATCGCTGGGTCTTCGAAGGAGATCTGGCGCTCAAAAGCTTCGAATACGTTGCCGAGCAAGCCCCGAATGCCGATGCGATCCTTATCAACGGCATGTGTAATTTCCGCACAGGTCCGAACGATCTGCCACAACGCCCCCTGCATTTGGTAGACGATCTGGAGGCCGCCTTGGGTAAACCTGTAGTCGGCCACGACATCGCGCTCTATTGGCGCATCTTCAGATCCCTTGACTTGCGGCCCGCGACACCATTGGGTCGGCTTCTGAAAAGCCTGTAGATCAAAGAGGGCTGAAACCCATGCACAAAATACTCGCGCTTTGGGCGGTGCCCCGATCCACTTCAACGGCCTTTGAATGGATGATGCGCCAGCGCGGCGATCTGGATTGCCTGCACGAACCCTTCGGCGAGGCGTGGTATCAAGGAGAAGACCCACTTTGGCACCGGTTCAAACCGGGGGATGTCACAACGCCCGGCCTGACGCTTGGGAAAGTGTGGCAGGACATCAAGGCCCGAGCCGAAAATGCGCCGGTCTTCATCAAGGACTTTCCGCACTACATCAACCATATGTGGGATGCCGAGTTCCTGTCCCACTTCAATCATGCCTTCTTGATCCGCGACCCGGCCAAAACGATCACCTCGATGTTCAAGCGCTGGCCAGACTTCGCGGAAGGAGAGGTTGGCTTCCCCGAACAGCGCGCCTTATTCGACTTGCTAACCGCCCTGAACGGCACCCCTCCGCCTGTGATTGACAGCGATGATCTGCTGGAAGACCCCCGAGCAATGACAGAGAAATTCTGTGACGCAGTGGGCATTCCTTTTATCGAAGACGCCTTGACCTGGGAAGCCGGTGGCGATCCTTCGGCACATAGCTGGTGGGATGGCGGGTCGTTTCACGCCAATCTCGCGAACTCGACCGGGTTGGCGCCGCAACCTCGCAAATATGTTTCAATCGAAGAGGCGCCAGATCGGGTCAAACAGGTGCATCGCCGGATGAAACCGCACTATGATCACCTCTACAAACATCGTCTGACGCGCTAAAGAACCGGAGGCCCCAAATGGCAGACATTTTCGACGAAGACCTGTTCCTCAAAGGGTTGGAGCAACGCAAAGGCACGCTCGGGGCCGAATATGTAGAAAAGAACCTGGCGTCCGCGGATGACTTTACGCGCCCGTTTCAGGAGGCCATGACAGCCTGGTGCTGGGGCTTTGGCTGGGGCGACAGCGTGATCGACGCCAAGACCCGATCGATGATGAACCTGTCGATGATCGGCGCGCTGGGGAAGATGCACGAATGGGAAATCCACTGCAAAGGCGCGATTAACAATGGCGTCTCGAAGGAGGAAATCAGGGCCATCATCCACGTGATCGGCATCTATTGCGGAGTACCCCAGGCGCTGGAATGCTTCCGTGTGGCGCGAAAGGTGCTTGAAGCCAAATAAATGCTCAAACTAGTCAGATTTTAGCAGGCATGACTGGTTCAGTATCAGGCTTCGGGCCCTAAGTTTATAAGTATATCGACAATCTCGCCGCGCCTCGTCCCGATTAAGGCGTGTCGGGCAGAGCGAGGGGCAGGCTGCAAGAATTTTTTGACACGCGTTGTCGTCTCATACGATTAGAACGCCAAGAGCCATGTGTTAGATATGCATGGCAACCTCATCGCCGCAACAAACAAGGCAAGCAGAGCCCTCGCAACCTTCTTTAATACTTGAACAGCCTACATCAGGGTTGATCATTGCGACTGCACCCCCCTTGCCGGATCGACTGATTGGGCGCACAATATGAGCTCATACACAAAATTGCGCCCTGGGTGCGCACCGTGACACGCTTCGCGTCCGGGACGCCTTCTATGAATTGGAGGGCACCATGACTATTGCATCTCGTCTGAAACACCATTTGGACTCCCAGGGGCTTCCGTTTGATACTGTCCCGCATCCCTATGCCGCTACTGCAAGCGAATGTGCAGAAGCGGCACATGTTCCCGGCGACCACCTTGCCAAATCCGTCTTAATTCACATGGAAGAGGGGCCCATACTTGCAGTGCTGCCCAGCAACCATCAGGTCGACCTCACTGCTCTGCAATCGATGATGGATCGGCGCCTTGGTTTAGCTCCTGAATCCGAAATGCGCGAATTGTTTGATGATTGCGCCCTTGGCGCGATACCACCTGTGGGCGATGCCTATGATCTACCGACTGTTGTGGACAACAGTCTCACTGGCCTCGACAGGGTTTGGTTCGAAGCTGGAGACCACCAAACTTTGATTGAAATGCGCGGGAAGGATTTCGACACGATGATGAAAGACGTTAAGCACGGCGCTTTCTGCTGCATGCATTAAACTCTGGCGTGTTTTTTTTGATTTACCCCGCTCCGGCGGGGTTTTTCTGAGCTACGGGAGCAGGATTTTTAGCTCTCACCCTATTGTTTTGTGGTTCTGACGGGTTGAGGGTGTTAAGCGATTGATCTTGGGGATCAATTGTAGTGTGACCGGGCTGTTCTGA